>NZ_JBIALO010000012.1:0-241371 GCF_042873595.1 Streptomyces sp. NPDC004629
CGCCGAAGAACATCGAGCTCGCCGCATAACCCAGAAACCCCGAACCGCCTCAAACCCGACATAGGCGCCTTGACGAACGACATAGAGGCACCCCCACCCGTCCCCGCAGCGGAAGCGAACCCTGAGCACGCGCCGCCCGCGACGCGTGGGCGGACTGTCGCGACAGCCGGTTCCCCGGGGTCGCCCCCGCGCGCCCCGACCGGTTGCTGAGCCGAACCCCCCCTGGTGTGAAGCGAGTTGCTCCGATAGCTTCCGGCGCACATCTGTTTCACAGGGAGGGTGCATGCGCAAGGCGCTCAGATGGCTGCTCGCGCTCACGGTGTTCATAGGCACGCTGAGCACGGCGGGCGCGGCCACCGCCGCCCCGTCGGCCACCACCGACGGCACGGACATCAAGGAACGGCTCCTCGCCGTACCGGGCATGAGTCTCGTCGAGGAGAAGCCCTACCCGGGCTATCGCTTCTTCGTCCTCACCTACACCCAGCCGGTCGACCACCGGCACCCGTCCAAGGGCACGTTCCAGCAGCGGATCACCGTGCTGCACAAGGACGTCTCCCGCCCGACGGTCTTCTACACCGGGGGCTACAACGTCTCCACCAGCCCCGGCCGCCGCGAGCCGACCCAGATCGTGGACGGCAACCAGGTCTCCATGGAGTACCGCTTCTTCACGCCGTCCCGCCCGTCCCCGGCCGACTGGTCCAAGCTCGACATCTGGCAGGCGGCGAGCGACCAGCACCGTGTCTTCACGGCACTGAAGAAGATCTACCCCGCCAACTGGCTTGCGACGGGCGGTTCCAAGGGCGGCATGACCGCCACCTACTACGAGCGTTTCTACCCGCGCGACATGGACGGCGTGGTGGCGTACGTGGCCCCCAACGACGTGGTCGACAAAGAGGACTCGGCCTACGACCGGTTCTTCGCGACCGTCGGCACCAAGGAGTGCCGGGACCGGCTGAACGGGGTCCAGCGGGAGGCGCTGGTGCGCCGTCAGGCGCTGGAGAAGACGTACGCGGCGTACGCCGCCGACAACGGCTACACCTTCGACACCATCGGCGGCCTGGACCGCGCCTACGAGGCCGTCGTCCTCGACTACGTCTGGGGCTTTTGGCAGTACAGCGGGCTGTCCGCCTGCGACACCGTCCCGGCGGACGCCGAGCACGCCGGCGACCAGGAGATCTGGGACTCCGTCGACGCCATCTCCGGGTTCTCCGCCTACACCGACCAGGGCCTGGAGCAGTACACGCCGTACTACTACCAGGCGGGCACGCAGCTGGGCGCGCCGACGATCCACTTCCCGTACATCGAGAAGAAGTACATCAAGTACGGCTACCAGCCGCCCCGGAACTTCGTGCCCCGGTCCATCCCGATGAAGTTCCAGCCGAACGCGATGCGCGACGTGGACACCTGGGTCCGCCACCACGCCACGCGCATGCTCTTCGTCTACGGCCAGAACGACCCGTGGGGCTCCGAGCGGTTCCGTCTCGGCCACGGCGCGCGGGACTCGTACGTGGTGACCGCGCCCGGCATGAACCACGGTGCGAACGTGGCCGGTCTGGTGGCCGACGAGAAGGCGCTCGCCACCGCCCGCATCCTGGACTGGGCCGGCGTCGCCTCCCCGGCGGTCGCGGCGGACCCGTCGGCGGCCAGGCCGCTGGCCCACTACAGCGCCCCAAAGGGGCGCGGGGAACTGCGCGACCAGCCACGACGGCGCCGCACATGACCGACGGCGCCGCACATGACCGACGGCGCCGCACATGACCGACGGCGCCGCACATGACCGACGGCGCCGCACATGACCGACGGCACGCAGACGACCGACGGCACAAAGCGGCACATCCAGCGGAGCGCCTAGTACGACAGCCCGTGCCCGATCGGGTACAGCACCCGGCCCGGGGCGTCCGCCCGCTGCACCGGCACGGGCAGCCTGCCCCGCGGCGCGACGCGTCCGGCGATCACCCGGGCGGCGGCGCGCAGTTCCACGTCGGTCCACGAGTACGTCGCCAGGTAGCCCGGTACGGACGGAAGGTGCGCGACGTCGTACGGGTTGCGCACGGCGACGGCCACGACCGGCTTCCCGGTGGCGAGAAGCTGTTCGACGAGGGACTTCTGCGACCCGGCCGCCGAGACGTTGTACGTCCCGACGACCACCGCGTCCGCGTCCCGCGCAGCGGTCACCGCCCTGGCGATGGTGGCAGCGGAGGGTGCCGTGCCGGTGGACAGCGCGGTGGCCGTGAAGCCCAGCTCGGTGAGGGCGGCGGCCAGGACGCCGGTGGGCGGGCCGGTGGTGCCGGACGGGGAGGCCGGATCGGCGCCCACCACCAGGAGCTTGCGGTGCGTGCGGCGGGACAGCGGGAGGACGCCGCCCTCGTTGACGAGCAGGGTCGTGGTGCGCTCGGCGATCCGGTCGGCGGCGGCCAGATGCGCGGGCGTACCGACGGCGCGGCCGACCCGGTCGTGGTCGGCGTAGGGGTGGTCGAACAGGCCGAGCCGGGCCTTGAGACGCAGGATGCGCAGGATCGATGCGTCGAGCCGCGCCTCCGTGAGTTCGCCGCCGCGCACGGCCTCCAGTACGGCGTTCCAGGCCACGTCGAGGTTCGGCGGGTTGAGCAACTGGTCGACGCCCGCCTTCAGCGCGAGCACCGGCACCCGGTCGTCGCCGTACTTGGTCCGTACGCCCTCCATGCCGAGGGAGTCGGTCACCACGACGCCGTCGTAGCCCAGTTCCCCGCGCAGGATGCCGGTGAGGACGGGACGGGACAGGGTCGCCGGGTCGCCGGAGTCGTCCAGTGCCGGGAACTGGATGTGCGCGGTCATGACCGAGTCGATGCCGGCCTTGATCGCGGCGCGGAAGGGCGCCGCGTCCAGTGACTCCCACTGGTCCCGGCTGTGGGTGATCACGGGGAAGCCGTAGTGGCTGTCGACGGCGGTGTCGCCGTGCCCGGGGAAGTGTTTGGCGGTCGCCGCGACCCCGGACGACTGATATCCCGTCACCTCGGCCGCCACCAGAGCGGCCACGGCGTCCGGGTCGGCCCCGAACGACCGTACGCCGATGACCGGGTTGGCCGGGTTGACGTTCACATCGGCGTCGGGGGAGTAGTCCTGGTTGATGCCCATCGCGCGCAGTTCCGCGCCCGAGACGCGGCCCAGGGTCCGGGCGTCGGAGCGGGAGCCGCCCGCGCCGACGGCCATGGCGCCAGGGAAGAGGGTGGCGGGCCTGCCGACCCGGCAGACGATGCCGTGCTCCTGGTCGGTGGCGATGAGGACGGGCAGCCCGCGGGGGCGGTCGAGGGAGGCCCGCTGGATGCCGTTGGACAACTCGGCGATCTGGCGGGGGTCCTTGGTGTTGTGCGCCCAGGTGAAGTAGATGATCCCGCCGACGCGGTACTCGGCGATCAGCTCGGCGGCGGTCCGTACGCCGATCTCGCTCAGGTTGGCGTCGATGTCGCTCTGGTCGGGGGCGGTGGCCGAGTGACCGTACACCCGCATGACGAAGAGCTGGCCGACCTTCTCCTCCAGGGTCATGCGGGAGATGAGGGCGCGGAGCCGTTTGTCGCCGCGTGCGGCGTCGGCGTGCGCGGTGCCGCCCGCGGCGAGGGCGGCGGTGATGCCCGCGGTCGCGGCGAGGACCGTGCGTCTGGCGGGCTGAGCGGTGTTTCCCGTGCTCGTGTCGTGCACGTGCGCTCCTTCCGGAGGGGGATCCGTGGAGATGCGGGGGGTGGACCACTGAAGGAAACTTCCGGGGATTCACCAATATCCGGGAAGTTTCTGCCAGTCAAGGGAACGCACAGCACCCACCGGGATCACGGACGTGCCGCTACGCCGCCTCGCTCAGCAGCCGCGCCAGGTGCGCGCGGCCCGCGCCCAGCAGGCCCGGAAGCGGCGCGACCGACTCGTACCAGCGCTTCTCGTACTCCCAGCACAGCCAGCCGTCCCAGCCGTACCGGCACAGCACGTCCACGCACTCGGTCAGCGGCAGCACCCCGGCGCCGAGCGGCAGCGGAGTGGTGTCATCGGCGGAGGCGATGTCCTTGACCTGGACGTAGCCGAGGTACGGGGCGAGCGCCCGGTAGGTCTCCGCGGGCTGCTCGCCGCCCAGCCAGGTGTGCATCACGTCCCACAGCGCACCGACCTGCGGATGCCCGACCGCGCCGAGCACGCGGCTCACGGCGGCCCCGGTGCGGTGCGAGTCATGGGTCTCCAGCAGGATGCGGACGTCGAGGGCCGCGGCCTGCTCGGCGGCAGCGGCGAGCCGTCGGACGGCGGCCGCGTCGGCGTCCGACGCGGGCCGGTCGCCCCCGCCGGGGAAGACCCGTACGAACGGCGCGCCCAGGTCGTGGGCGAGTTCGAGCAGCCGCCGGATCTCGGCGAGCACGGGCTCGTCGGCACCGGGCGCGGCGACCCGCGCGTACCCCGCGAGGCCCAGCACCTCGACCCCGGCCGCCTTGAACGCGGCGGCCGTCTCCGCCCGTTCGGCGGGTCCGAGGCCCGGATGCACGGGTTCCTCCGGATGGGCGCGCAGTTCGATGCCGTGGTAGCCGTGCGCGGTCGCGAGGGCCAGCACCTCGGACAGGGGCAGCCCGGGAACGCCGAGGGTGGAGAAGGCGAACTTCATGACCACGGACCTTACTGGTCACGTTCCGGTTCCGCGCAGATCCAGCCGCCAGTCCTGCCCGTTCAGGTCGCGGCCGAAGGAGCGGTGCGGCTTCTCGGCGACGAGCACGAAGCCGTGGCGCTGGTAGATGCGCCGGGCGGCGGCGAGTACGTCGTTGGTCCACAGCACCACGTCCCGGTAGCCGACCTCGCGCGCGAAGCCGACGACGGCCCCCACCAGGCGGTCCCCGACCCCGAGGCCGCGCGCCTCCGGTTCGACGAGGAGCAGCCGCAGCCGGGCGGTGGCGGGCGCCTCGTCCCGTACGCACATGACGCAGCCGAGGGGCCGCCCGCCGCCGTCCTCGGCGATCCACACCCGCTCCAGATGCGGGTCGTGGTCCTCCGCGAAGTCGGCGACGATGCGGGCGACCAGCCCCTCGTAGTCGGAGTTCCAGCCGTACTCGGCGGCGTACAGCGCGGCGTTGCGCTGCACGATCCAGCCGAGGTCGCCCGGCCGGGGCTCGCGCAGCGTGATGTCCTCGCGGCCGGTGGGGTGGCCGGGGGCGCGGCCGTCCGGGCCCAGGATGCCCCGGATGGTGCGCATCGCCTCCGCGAGCCGGGGCCGGTCGCCGGGGTCGACGGAGCCGAGCAGGGAGCCGACGCTTTCCCGCGCCCGCTCGTCCAGCAGGTCCGCGGCCTGCCGGCCCCGCGGGGTGAGGCTGACCCGCCGGCGCCGGGGGTCCTTCTCGGACGGGGCGCGCTCGATCAGCCCGTCCTGCTCGAACTTGTTCAGGATCCGGCTCAGGTACCCCGCGTCCAGGGACAGCTCGCCGCGCAGGTCGGCGGCGTCCGTGCGGGAGGAGTGCGCGAGTTCGTACAGGACGCGGGACTCGGTGAGGGTGTAGGGGGCGTACAGGTGGCGGCCGTAGTCGAGGGCGCCGATGAGGTTCGTGTAGAAGCGGTTGAAGGCGCGGATGTCCTGGACGGTCATGATGCGGCCCCGGTGGTCCGATCTTCGGGTGGCTCCGAAGGATCCGATAGTTGACTCAGTCAGAGATGACCTCCCCCGAGGCTAGACCACCGCCTCACCCCCGTCCACGCCCAACCGCCGTCCCTGGCGAATGCCGCGGCACTGGGCACGGCCGACGGGGCGTTTCTCACCGCGCCCGCCACGCAAGGCGCTTGCCGCGTCCACCGATCACACACGCACCACCCGCCGGGCCTGCCATCCACGACATTTGCTGTGCCCGCGGGGCATGGTCGGCGGGGTGTGGGTCCCTTTCCGTGCCCGCCACCCGTGGTGCTTGCGGCCCTAGACGATCACAGACGCGTTTCCCCACGGGCCCGCCGCAGGCGCCTGCCGGGCCTGTCGTCCGCCACACCCTCCGCGTTCGCTGACCAGACGCCCGTCTCCCGCCGGGCCCGCGGCAGGCGCCCGCTGGGCCTGCCGTCCACCTGTGCCGGCTGGGGGTGGTCGGCGGGATGTGGGTCCCTTTCCGTGCCCGCCACCCGTGGTGCTTGCCGCCCTAGACGATCACAGACGCGCCTCCCCACGGGCCCGCCGCAGGCGCCGGTCGGAACTGCCGTCCGCCACACTTTCCGCGTTCGCTGATCACGCGCCCGTCTCCCGCCACAGGCGCCCGTCGGGATTGCCGTCCGCCGCACCCTCCGCGTTCGCTGATCACACGCTCGTCTTTCGTCGGGTCCGCCGCAGGCGCCTGCTGGGATTGCCGTCCGCCACACTTTGCGCGTCCGCCGATCACACACCCCACCCCCGCCGAGCCCGCCGCAGGCGTGCGTTCAGGTTGGTGGTAGGCGGTCGTGGCGTGGTGTGGCCGTGGAGCCCCGGACCATCAGTTCGCCCCGGATCATGGCGATTCCGCCGGGGGGCGGCTCCTCGCGGCCCATCGCGACGCGGCCCGCGCGTGCGCCGGCCTCGGCGAGCGGCAGGCGGACCGTCGTCAGCGCGGGCACCGCGTCGATGCTGAACGGCAGGTCGTCGAAGCCGGCCACCGAGACGTCCTCGGGGATGCGCAGACCGGACTCGCGCAGCGCCGCGCACGCGCCGAGCGCGACGGAGTCGTTCGCGGCCACCACCGCCGTCAGCGAGGGGTCCCGGCGCAGCAGTTCCAGCGTCGCCTCGTAGCCGGCGCGCCGGTCGTAGCGGCCGTGCACCGTCCAGCCCGGGTCCGCGTCGACACCGGCCGCGGACAGCGCCGCGCGGTGGCCCTCCAGCCGGTGCCGGGTGGTCGTACGCTCCTGCGGGCCCGCGATGTAGCCGAGGCGGCGGTGGCCCAGGCCGATGAGGTGCTCGGTCAGTTCCCGGCCGCCGCCGCGGTTGTCGAAGGTCAGGGCGACGGCCTCGGTGTCCGGGGCCGGCGGGCGCCCGCACAGCACCACCCGGGTGCCCGCGGCGCTCAGCTTGCGCAGCTTCGCCGTGGCCGCCGCCCCGTGTGTGGCGTCCTCGACGGCGCCGCCGGTGAGCACCACCGCCGCGGCGCGCTGCCGCTGCAACAGCGTCAGGTACGTCAGTTCGCGCTCCGGCGACCCGCCGGTGTTGCAGACGACGGCCAGCCGTTCGCCGCCGGCGCGCCCGCCCGGCCCGCCGATCTCGTTCTGGATGGCGCTCGCCATGATGCCGAAGAAGGGGTCGGCGATGTCGTTGACGAGGATGCCGACCAGGTCGGAGGTGGCCGCGGCCAGCGCGCTCGCCGGCCCGTTGAGGACGTAGTCCAGCTCGTCCACGGCGCGCAGCACCCGCTCCCGGGTGGCGGCGGCCACCGGGTAGTTGCCGTTCAGCACGCGCGACACCGTCGCGGGCGAGACCTGGGCGCGGGCCGCCACGTCCGCCAGGGTCACCGTCATCTCGTCGTCCTCCGGTCGTGCATGTCGTCGTCAAGAGGGGTGCGGTGCGCCCTGTGCCGACGCCCCCGTGCGGGTGCGGTGCGCCCGTGCCCCCGGGCGGTCCATCCCCGTGCGGTCCACCCAGTGCGGTCCGTCCCGAGCGGGTCCGCCCCGCGCGGGCCCGTCCCCGCCCAGCACGTCGGCCCCCGAGCAGACCATACGGCCAACAGACCCGCCGTTCGCCCCCTCCAGCCACTCGACGCGGACACACCCTTGTACGGACCCCCTTGTACGGACCCCTGGTCAGAGGCTAGCTTCTCAGGATAGAAAGCGCTTGCTACATGAAGGGACTGACGTGACACGCAAGACGGTGCGTATCGCCATGAACGGCGTGACCGGGCGCATGGGCTACCGCCAGCACCTCGTCCGGTCGATCCTCGCCCTGCGCGAGCAGGGCGGACTCGACCTCGGCGACGGCACCGTGCTGTGGCCCGAGCCGATCCTCGTCGGCCGCCGCGAGCCCGCCCTCAGGGCGATCGCCGAGCGGCACGGCCTCGACGACGTCGCCACCGACCTGGACGCCGTCCTCGCCGACCCGAGCGTCGACATCTACTTCGACGCCCAGGTGACGTCGGCCCGCGAAGAGGCGATCAAGAAGGCGGTCGCGGCCGGCAAGCACATCTACACCGAGAAGCCCACCGCCACCGGCCTCGACGGCGCCCTGGAACTCGCCCGCCTCGCCCAGCGGAAGGGCATCAGGCACGGCGTCGTCCAGGACAAGATCTTCCTCCCCGGCCTGCTCAAGCTGAAGCGGCTGATCGACGGCGGCTTCTTCGGCCGTATCCTCTCCGTGCGCGGCGAGTTCGGCTACTGGGTCTTCGAGGGCGACTGGCAGCCCGCCCAGCGCCCCTCCTGGAACTACCGCGCCGAGGACGGCGGCGGCATCGTCGTCGACATGTTCCCGCACTGGGAGTACGTCCTGCACGAGCTGTTCGGCCGGGTCACCTCCGTCCAGGCCCTCGCCGCCACCCACATCCCGCAGCGCTGGGACGAGCGCGGCAAGCCCTACGACGCCACGGCGGACGACGCCGCGTACGGCATCTTCGAACTGGAGGGCGGCGCCGTAGCCCAGATCAACTCCTCCTGGGCGGTGCGCGTCAACCGCGACGAACTCGTCGAGTTCCAGGTCGACGGCACCGAGGGCTCGGCCGTCGCCGGCCTGCGCAAGTGCCGCGCGCAGCACCGCTCCGCGACCCCCAAGCCGGTCTGGAACCCGGACATCCCCGCCACCGAGGACTTCCGCGACCAGTGGCAGGAGGTCCCCGACAACGGGGAGTTCGACAACGGCTTCAAGGCCCAGTGGGAGCTGTTCCTCAAGCACGTCTACGCCGACGCCCCCTACCACTGGGACCTGCTGGCCGGTGCCCGCGGCGTCCAACTCGCCGAACTGGGCCTGAAGTCCTCGGCGCAGGGCCGCCGCATCGACGTACCGGAGATCTCGCTGTGACCATCCGACTCCCGGACGCACACGGCGCGTTGCGCACCTACGAGCCGCGCACCGAGCCGCTCGCGCCGACCCCCGGCACCCCCTTCACCTCCCGTACGGTCTTCTCGGCGGCGCATGTCGTCGCCGACCCGTACGCCGATGAGTCCCCCGACTCGCCGGCCGCCGTCGACTGGGACGCCACCCTCGCCTTCCGCCGCCACCTGTGGTCGCACGGTCTGGGCGTCGCCGAGGCGATGGACACCGCCCAGCGCGGCATGGGCCTGGACTGGGCGGGCGCCGCCGAACTCGTCCGGCGGTCCGCGGCCGAGGCGAAGGCCGTCGGCGGCCGGATCGCCTGCGGCGTCGGCACCGACCAGCTCAGCGGCGGCTCACTCGCCGAGATCCGCGCCGCCTACGAGGAACAGCTCGCCGTCGTCGAGGAGTCGGGCGCGCAGGCCATCCTGATGGCCTCGCGGGCGCTGGCCCGAACCGCCGCCGGACCCGAGGACTACCTGGACGTCTACGGCCATCTGCTGCGCCAGGCCACCGAGCCGGTGATCCTGCACTGGCTGGGCCCCATGTTCGATCCCGCCCTCGACGGCTACTGGGGCTCGGCCGACCTGGACGCGGCCACCGACACCTTCCTGGAGGTCATCGCCGCCCACCCCGACAAGGTCGACGGCATCAAGGTCTCCCTGCTGGAGGCGCGGCGCGAGGTCGAGCTGCGCCGCAGGCTCCCGCAGGGCGTGCGCTGCTACACCGGCGACGACTTCCACTACCCCGAGCTGATCGCGGGCGACGAACGGGGCTTCAGCCACGCGCTGCTCGGCATCTTCGATCCGCTGGGCCCGCTCGCGGCCCAGGCGGTCCGGGCCCTCGACACGGGGGACACGGCGGGCTTCCGCGCCCTTCTCGACCCGACCGTCGAACTGTCCCGTCACCTCTTCCAACCGCCGACCCGCTTCTACAAGACGGGCGTGGTCCTGCTGGCCTGGCTGGCCGGCCACCAGAGGCACTTCACGATGGTCGGCGGCCTCCAGTCGGCCCGTTCCCTGCCGCATCTGGCCCGCGCCTACGAACTCGCCGACGGCCTGGGCCTGTTTCCGGACCCCAAGCTGGCCGAGGAGCGGATGAAGGACCTGCTCGCGCTCTACGGGGTGCACCGATGAGCGGCACGAACCGCGCGGACCTCGCGCGTTTCTCCATCAACCAGATGACCGTCAAACAGCTGTCGCTGCCCGAACTGGCCGAGGCATGCGGCGTGTCGGGGGTCACCCACGTCGGCCTGTGGCGCGAGCCGGTCCAGGCGTACGGCGTCGAGGCCACCGCCAAGCTGGTGCGCGACGCCGGGCTGACCGTGACCACCCTGTGCCGCGGCGGCTTCCTCACGGCGATCGATGCGGACGTGCGGGCGGCGGCCCTCGCCGACAACCGCCGGGCCGTCGACGAGGCCGCCGCCCTGGGCACGGACACGCTCGTGCTGGTCTGCGGCGGCCTGCCGGCCGGCTCCCGGGACCTGCGCGGCGCCCGCGAGCGGATCGCGGACGCGCTGGCCGAACTGGGCCCGTACGCCAAGGCCCACGGCGTACGGCTGGCCATCGAGGCGCTGCACCCGATGTACGCCGCCGACCGCTGTGTGGTCTCCACCCTCGCCCAGGCCCTGGACCTGGCCGAACGCTTCCCGGCCGACCAGGTCGGCGTCACCGTGGACACGTACCACATCTGGTGGGACGACACCGCGCCCGAGCAGATCGCCAGGGCCGGCGCGGGCGGCCGCATCCACACCTTCCAACTCGCCGACTGGACCACCCCGTTGCCCGAGGGCGTGCTCAACGGACGCGGACAGATCGGGGACGGCGCGATCGACATGCGCGAGTGGCTGGGATACGTGACGGCGGCCGGGTACACCGGGCCCATCGAGGTCGAACTCTTCAACGAGCGGCTGTGGGCACGGGACGGGGGCGCGGTGCTGACTGAGACGGCCGCGTTGTTCTTGGAGCATGTGCTGCGCTGACGGCGTAGAGCTGCGCGGCCTTGACAGTGCCACGATGTGCCGTCGGTCGGCTGCGGCGGCGTCGTGGCTGGTCGCGCAGTTCCCCGCGCCCCTTCGGGCGCTCTCGGCACCGCCGTAGCACCAGGTGCCGTACGGCCGTTAGAAGAACACTCCGCAGTGCAGCAGCACGTTTGCGTACGGGCGGGCCTCGCCGGTGCGGACGATCAGGCGGGCGTCCTCGGAGAGCCGCTTGAGCCGCTCGTGCGAGACCAGGGTCAGCTCGGGAAAGCGCCCGTGGAGCAGGGCGAAGGCGGCCGGGTTGGCCGCACGCACCTCGTCGGCCGCCGTCGCGCCCTCCACCACCAGCTCGTCGAGCAGCCCGTCCAGCACCTCGGCGAACGACGGCACGCCGGCCCGGAAGGCCAGGTCCACGACCCGTGGACCGCGGGGTGTCGGCAGCCCGGCGTCGCACACCAGTACCCCGTCCCCGTGTCCCAACTCGGCTATCGCACCGGACAGTTGCCGGTTGAGAATGCCCGCCTTCTTCACAGCGCGTCGACCTCCCCCGCGGTCGGGAACGACTCCTGGGCACCCCGCCGGGTGACGGCCACCGCCCCGACCCGGGCCGCGTACCCGGCGGCCTCGGCCAGCGTGGCGCCCGCCCCGAGCCGCCAGGCCAGGGCCGCCGTGAACGCGTCCCCGGCGCCCGTGGTGTCCACGGCGGCCACCCGCACCGCCGGCACCCGGACGACCCCGGCGGCGTCGGCGACCAGCGCGCCCTCGGCGCCCAGGGTCACCACCACCGACCGAGGGCCCTTCGCCAGCAGGATCCGCGCCCAGTCCTCGGGCCGCTCGCCCACCCGGCCCTCGCCCAGGATCACCCGCGCCTCGTGCTCGTTGACGATCAGCGGGTCGCAGGCGGCCAGCACCTCCTGCGGCAGCGGACGCGGCGGGGACGGATTGAGCACGAAACGGCTCTCCGGGGCCAGGTTCCGCACCACCTCCACGACCGTCTCCAGCGGGATCTCCAACTGCGTCGAGACCACCTTGGAGGCGTGGAAGAGGCTGCCGGCGGCCCGTACGTCCGTCGGGGTCAGCCGGCCGTTCGCGCCCAGCGAGACCACGATGCTGTTGTCGCCGGACGGGTCCACGGTGATCAGCGCGACCCCGGTAGGCGCGCCGCCCACCAGGACGCCCACCGTGTCCACACCGGCCGCCCGCTGGGAGTCGAGCAGCAGCCGCCCGTACGCGTCGTCGCCGACCCGGGCGAGCAGCGCCGTACGGGCCCCGAGCCGGGCGGCGGCGACCGCCTGGTTGCCGCCCTTGCCGCCGGGGTGGACGGCCAGGTCGGAGCCCAGCACGGTCTCGCCGGCATCCGGGCGGCGCTCGACGGAGATCACCAGGTCGGCGTTGGCCGATCCCACGACCAGGAGGTCGTAGTCGTACATCAGATTGGCTCCCTGTGCGGTGGGGTGAGGCGTGGTCGAGGCGCGGTGTCAGCCGGTGAACCCGTTCACGTTCTGCTCGGTGACGACCTTCACCGGTACCTTCACGGTCTCGTCGATCTTCTTGCCCTGGAGCGCCTTGAGCGCGTTGTCGACCGCGATCTTCCCCAACTGGGTGGGCTGTTGGGCCACGGACGCGTACAGCGTGCCGTTCTTCACGGCCGTCAGCCCGTCCGGGGTGCCGTCGAAGCCGACGACCGAGACGGACCGGCCGGCCTTGGCGCCCAGGGCCTTGATCGCGCCGAGGGCCATCTCGTCGTTGGCGGCGATGACGCCCTGCACGTCGGGGTGGGCCTGGAGCAGGTTCGACATCACGTCGAGGCCCTTGGTGCGGTCGAAGTCGGCGGGCTGCTGGGCCACGACCTGGATGCCCGGGTAGGCCTTGAGTCCCGCGGCGAACCCGGCGGCGCGCTCGCGCGCGGCGGAGGTGCCGGCCTGGCCCTGGAGGATCACGATCTTCCCGTTGCCGCCGAGCTTCTCGGCGATCGTCTTGGCGGCGAGTTCACCACCGGCGACGTTGTCGGAGGCGACCAGGGCGTCGGTGCGGGCGTTGTTGACGCCGCGGTCGACGGCGATCACGGGTATCTTCGCCCGGTCGGCCGCCTTCACGGAGTTGCTTGCCGCGTCCGAGTCCACCGGGTTGACGATGATCGCGCCGAGCCGCGAACTGGTGAAGTTCTGCAGCTGGTTGGCCTGCTGCGAGGCGTCGTTCTGGGCGTCCGTGACCGTCAGGTCCACCCCGAGGCGCTTCGCCTCGGCCTGGGCGCCCGCCCGGATCTGCACGAAGAAGGGGTTGTTGAGGGTGGACAGCGACAGGCCCACCTTCGGGTTGCCGCCGCCTGCGGACCCGTTGTGCAGGAAGGACGTCGCGCCGACGATCGCCACGGTGACCACGGCCGCGAGCGTGTACGTCGCCGCCTGCCTGCCCCTGTTGCCGCCGTCCGTGCCCGCGGCCTGCGGGGTCGCCCCCGCCTTGCGGCGCACGGTGTCGAGCAGCACGGCCAGCGCGATGACCACGCCGATCACGACCTGCTGCCAGAAGGCCGACACGGACAGCAGGTTGAGGCCGTTGCGCAGCACCGCCAGGATCAGCGCACCGATCAGCGTGCCGGACGCCTTGCCGGTGCCGCCCGCGAGCGAGGCACCGCCGATGACGACCGCGGCGATCGCGTCCAGTTCGTAGCCGTCGGCGGCCTGCGGCTGCGCGGAGGACAGCCGGGAGGCGAGCACGACGCCCGCGGCGGCGGCGAAGACACCCGAAAGGGCGTAGATCGCGAGCTTCTGCTTCTTGACGCGCAGCCCCGACAGGCGCGCGGCCTCCTCGTTGCCGCCGATCGCGTACATGGAGCGGCCGATGTACGTACGGCCGAGCACGAGCGCCGCGATCAGCCCCATGACCACCATGACCAGCACGGGCACCGGCAGCCAGCCGCCCAGCGTGTCACCGAGGTGCGAGACGGAGTCGGGGAAGGGGATGGGGGAGCCCTGTGAGATCACCAGGGACAGGCCGCGGCCCACCGACAGCATGGCGAGCGTCGCGATGAACGGCGGCAGTTTGCCGTACGCGATCAGGAAGCCGTTGACCAGGCCGCACGCGATGCCGGTGGCGATCGCGAGGAGCACGGCGAGGACGACCGGCACCCCGTGCTGGGTGGCGCTCCAGGCGAGGACCGTGGCCGACAGCGCGGCGACCGAGCCGACCGAAAGGTCGATGCCCGCCGAGACGATCACGAAGGTGACGCCGAAGGCGAGGATCGCGGTCACGGCCGCCTGGACGCCGATGTTGAGCAGGTTGTCGGTCGTCAGGAAGTCACCGGACAGCGCCGACAGGGCGATGACGAGGACGATGAGCGCGGTGAGCGCGCCGTTGTCGAGCAGGAGGCGGCGCAGGCCGCCCGGGGCGCCACTCGCGCCCGTCTTGCTGTTGAGCGTGTCAGTGGCCACGAGCGGCCTCCGTTTCGGTCGTGGGAGCGGTGGGGGTACTGACGGCGAGCGCCATCACGGCGTCCTGGGTGGCCTCGCCCGCCGCGAGTTCGCCCGCGATCCGGCCCTGGGCCATCACCAGCACCCGGTCGCTCATGCCCAGTACCTCCGGCAGATCGCTGGAGATCATCAGGACGGCGGCGCCCTGCGCGGTCAGTTCGTTGATGAGCTGGTAGATCTCGACCTTGGCGCCGACGTCGATGCCGCGCGTCGGCTCGTCGAGGATGAGCACCTTGGTGTCGGCGAGCAGCCACTTGCCGATGACGACCTTCTGCTGGTTGCCGCCGGAGAGCGTGCGCACCTGCTGCCCGAGGCCCGCCATCCGCACGCCCAGCTGCCCGGCGATCCGCTCGGCCGCCCGGTGCTGGGCCTTCCGGTCGACGAGCCCGGCACGGGTCGCGGACCGCATGGTCACCAGGCCGAGGTTCTCCTCGACGGACGCGTCGAGCACCAGGCCCTGGCCCTTGCGGTCCTCGGGCACGAGCCCGATCCCGGCCGCCATCGCCGCGTTGACGTCGTGCCGCCGCAGCGGCGCACCGGCGACCCGCACGTCCCCCTTGTCGTAGGGGTCGGCGCCGAACACGGCACGGACGACCTCGGTGCGGCCGGCGCCGACGAGCCCCGCGATGCCCACGACCTCGCCGGCGTGCACCTGGAAGCTCACATCGTGGAAGACGCCGCCGCGGGTGAGTCCGTCGACGGTGAGCAACGCGGCCCCGGTGTCGGCGCGCTCGCGCGGGTACTGCTGCTCGATGGTGCGGCCCACCATGAGCCGCACCAGCTCGTCCTCGGGCGTCGTGGCCGGGACCTGACCGACGCTCCTGCCGTCACGGATGACGGTCACCCGGTCGCCGAGGGCGGAGATCTCCTCCAGGTGGTGGGTGATGAAGACCACGCCGACGCCGTCCTCGCGCAGCGAGCGCACGATACCGAAGAGCGTGTCGACCTCCTCCGAGGTGAGCACCGCGGTCGGCTCGTCCATGATCAGCACGCGCGCGTCCAGGCTGAGCGCCTTGGCGATCTCGACCATCTGCAGCCGTGCGATGCCGAGTTCGCGGACACGCGCGCGTGGCGAGACGTTCACGCCCACGCGCGCGAGGAGCACTTCGGCGTCCGCCTCCATCGTCCTGCGGTCGATCATCCCGAAGCGGCGCGGCTGGCGGCCCAGGAAGATGTTCTCGGCGACCGTCAGATCGGGTACCAGGTTGAACTCCTGGTAGATGGTGGCGATGCCGAGGCGTTCGGAGTCCTGCGCACTGTGGATGCGCACCTCCTCGCCGCCGACCAGGATCCGGCCGGCGTCGGGGCGGTAGGCGCCGGAGAGCATCTTGATCAGCGTGCTCTTGCCCGCGCCGTTCTCACCGAGCAGCACATGCACCTCGCCGCGCCGCAGGTCGAAGTCGACGCCGTCCAGCGCGACCACGCCCGGGAAGGTCTTGCGAATGCCCTCGATGCGCAGCAACTCGTCCGGGTTGCTCACGGCTGGCTCCTGTTCGTTGCGGGGGACGGCTCCTGGACAGCGGGCTCGCCGCACGAGCGGCGCACGACGAGCCGGGCCGCGAGGGTCACGGACTCGGGGGGCCGGCCCTCGATGCGGTCGACCAGGGCCCGTACGGCGGCCCGGCCGAGGTCGCCCGTGGGCTGGGCGACCGCGGTGATCGGCGGGTCGGTGTGCACGAACCACGGGATGTCGTCGAACGCGGCCAGCGCGAGGTCGTCCGGAACGCGCAGCCCGCGCGCGCGGACGGCGTCCAGCGCGCCCAGCGCCATCAGGTTGTCGGCGGCGAAGACGACCTCGGGCGGCTCGGGCAGGTCGAGGAAGCCCTCGGTGACCCGCCGTCCGCTCTCGGCCTGGAAGTCGCCCTGGCCTATGTAGGCGTCCGGGAGGGGCATTCCGTACTCGGCCATGGCGGTCCGGAACGCCTGGACGCGCTCGCTGCCGGTCGTGGTGGCCGCGGGCCCCGCGATGATCGCGAGCCGCCGGTGCCCCAGCCCCTGCAGATGGGCGACCAGATCCCGGATCGCCGCGCGCCCGTCGGCCCTGACGACCGGCACGTCCACTCCCGGGATCCACCGATCGACGAACACCATCGGCGTGCCCGCGCGGACGGCGTCCAGCATCAGCGGCGAACCGCCGTCGGTCGGCGAGACGAGCAGCCCGTCGATCCGCCGGTCCCGCAGGGTCCGCACATGGTGGTCCTGGAGGTCGGGCCGCTCGTCGGCGTTGCCGATGATGACGCTGTAGCCGAGCGCGCGGGCCTCCTCCTCGACGGAGCGGGCCAGTTCGGTGAAGTACGGGTTCAGTACGTCGCTGATGACCAGGCCGAGGGTGTGCGTCTGGTCGGTGCGCAGGGAACGGGCGACGGCGTTGGGCCGGTAGCCGAGGCCGTCGACGGCGGCCAGCACGCGCGTGCGTGCGTCCGCGCTGACCGACGGGTGATCGTTCAGGACGCGCGAGACCGTGGCGACGGAAACCCCCGCCGCGGCGGCGACGTCCTTGATGCTCGCCATCGCCGTTCCACCTCCTTGTGGACATGCATGGAATCGATTACATCGACATGTACGGAGGATTGGAATCGATTACACGAGCTACGCGCAACCCCTGACCCCACCCCGAAACCCAATCGTGACCTGGGCCGCCTGGGCGCGGAGGGCCCCGTAGCCGCGCCCGTCACCTACACGGCCGGCCCGCATCTCGCTTCGCTCCGTGGGAGGGCCGGGGTCAAGTCGGCGTCGGTTGGGGCGCGGCGGTCGCGAGGCGAGGGCGACCTGAGGGGTGCGTCGGGGGGTGAGGGGTGTGGGGTTGGGAGGGTGCGCCGGCGTGAGGGGGCCGGCTGGGAGAGCGCACCGGGTGTGAGGCGAAGGCGACCTGAGGGGCGCACCGGTCGTGAGGCGAGGGCGATGTGAGGGGTGCGTCGGGCGGGAGGGGGCCAGTTGGGAGGGCGCACCGGGCGCGAGGCAGGCGGTTGGGGGGTGTCGGGCGTGAGGGGGCGGTTGGGAGGCATGCCGGGTCGGAGGCTGCGCCGGTCGGGAGGAGCAGGGTCTGCTCGGCAGAAGGCCCACGACCGCCGCCGGTTGGGTGGGTTTGTCCCACGCACCGCCCTTCCCTCCTGGCCCTTCGCAGCCCACCCCTGGGACACACGCGCCAATCACCCGCACCCGCCGCCGCAGCCACCACCACACGCCCGCGAGTTGCGAGCCGCCCCGGCGCACGCCCCCTTTGCCGCGCGCTGCCCAGCCACCCACGGGCGGTGAGCCGCCGACCACACCCGGCGTGCGCGGCCTGCTGACGCGCTGTCCGCTGTCCCACCTGCGGTGAGTCGCCGATTTCCCCGGCGTGCGCCGTTTTGCTGACGTGTGGTCAGGTAGCCCGCCGGCGGTGAGCCGCCGATCTCACCCGGCGTGCGGGTGAGACGCGACCGCGCCCCCGACCCCGGCCCACGCCGTAACTCACCCGGGGGCTCCCAACCCGGCCACCGCCCACCCCGGGCCGCCCGCGCCCTTTACTCGGCCCGCGGAAGCACGACACTGGCAATGAAGCGGGCGGCCCGAGATTCCCTCGGCTCAGTCCTGAACGAACAGTTCGCCGACGTCCGTGGCGTGGACGGCTCGTCGGCCCCAGGTGTCAAGTTGGTCGGGGTCTGTGCAGGAGTTGATCCGTTCAAGGGCGGCTCGGGGTACCGCGATTCCGCGACATCTCAAGATGAACAGGATCGTCTCACGCACCGCTTGGACACGGCCTTCTTTGCGTCCTTCTTCACGTACCTGTTCGGCGAGCGGGTGTCGCCAGAAGTACTGGATTGCCATTCTCAAGTCCCCCGACGTGTGCTTGGTGGTTGACGATGCGGGCCGCCCGTGACGCGAGTGGCTCGGCGGTTCACGTGCTCAGTCCTCGGTGAAGAGTTCGGCTGCGTCCGTGGCGTGCATGGCTCGCTGGGCCCATACCTCAAGCTGGTCCAGGTCGGCGCAGGCGTTGACCCGATCGCGGACGGCTTGGGATACCGGGATTCCGCGCCATTCGAGCATGCTCAGGACCATCGCACGGGACCTTTGGACGTGCCCCTCCACGCGTCCTTCTTCACGTCCTTCTTCACGTACCTGTTCGGCCAGCGGGTGTCGCCAGAAGTACTGGATCGCCGTCATCAAGTCCCTCCACATCTGCTTCGCCTGGGGATCGGCCAGGCATGAGTCGACGAACTGCACGAAGACCGCGGCACTGTCGGCGTCGACGGTCCGCAGGGCGGCTGCCAGGGATTCCAGTATGACGGCGGCCTGCGGTCCCCGCCCGTGTGTCATCGCCGACAGCACCGCAAGGGGTACGTCTCGCTCGGCCTGCCGCTCGTCCGCGATCACCGGCACGTTGTCCGGCCCCAGCACCAGTGGCCGTACGGTCAGCGACTCCCAGCCGGGGAAGCCCAACCGGATAGGTTTCGACGCCCACTTGGCCGTGGCGCTGTTCTGGGTGATGACGATGAGCACGGGCTCACAGCGATACTTCTCATACAAGTACGACAAGTAGTAGGGCCAGCTGCCCCGCTTCCGGTCGTCCGCCTTCCCCTGCGACTCGACCACGAGGAGGAAGGTCCCCTCGTCCGTTTCTGCCCGCAGCAGTGTGTCCACGCGCCGCTCGACCGGTTCGATCTCCGTGAGGTCCACGTTCAGCGCGGCGATCTCCCGGGGCTCGGGGAAGGGCACGTGCAGCACCCGCTGTAGCGCCCGGGTCAGCAGGGCCGGGTCCTTCTGGAAGATCCGGTGCAGCGCCTCATGCGACGAGCCGACCATCAGCTCTCCTTTCCGTACGACGAGATCAACGAGTCCGGCGCAGCGTCGGCACGGCCGGACGCGCCGTAGATCGTCTTCGTGTGTCGCGGCCGACCTTGCCGCGCCCCCCGCCGCGCCCCCGCGCCCCCTCGCGGCGCTTTGCCCCACCGCATCGGGCTCTCGCCGCCCCTCCTCAGGCCGCCGTGAGTTCGCACCACACGTATGTGCCCCGGTTGCCGTGCCTGGTCAGTGGCTGCCAACCCCACACGTCGGCGCAGGCCCGGATCAGCGCGAGCCCGCGGCCGTCCTCCAGTTCGGTGACCTGGTCCAACGGCCGTGGTGGCTCAGGAGGTTGAGGGTCCGCGCCCCACGCCCCGAGCCGCAGCACGCCCGCCGATCAGCGCACACGCAGAGCGGCCGGCCCCTTCGTATGCCGTACGGCGTTGGAGACCAGTTCCGTCGCCAGCAACTCCGCGACATCGACCAGATCGCCCGCTCATAGGCGCGTTGAGTCGAGGAGTGGTCGCACCGCCCACCGCCTCGCCCTCCTCGCGGGCGAGGCGCGGTGAGGAGCGCACGCACGTGAGGCGGCAGGGCTGCTCGGAGTGGGCTCCGCCCAGATCAGCCACATCGAATCCGCGCACGCCGGTGTGAGTGAGAAGCGGCTGCGCCGTCTTGCGGCCCACTACGTATGCACGGATGAGACATTCATCAATGCCCTGATCGCCATGGCCGCCGATCGGACTCAGGGTTGGTGGGAGGAGTACCGCGGAGCCTTGCCCACGCCCTTCCTCGACCTCGCTGAACTGGAGCACCATGCCACGTTCTTGCGCGAGGCTCAGTTCCTGTACATTCCCGGTCTGCTTCAGACGGAGGATTATGCCCGTGCCGTCTATGCCTCTCGGGTCCCCGGACTTCCGGGCGAGGAGCTTGAGTTGCGCGTCAGACACCGGATGCAGCGCAAGGTCATCCTCGAAGACCCGCGCCGCACGCCGTACGAAGCCGTCGTGCACGAGGCGGCGTTGCGCATCATGGTGAGTGACCGCGGTGCCACCCGATCCCAGCTCACCCGTCTTGTCGAACTCGCCGAAGCCGATCACATCACTGTCCGCGTCATCCCCTTCGACCTGGAGGGCTTTGCCGGCGCCGCGAGTGCCATGACGTACGCAGGTGGTTCCGTACCCAAGCTGGATACGGTCGTTCGCGATGCGCCCCACGGCGCCGCGTTCGTTGATTCCGAAGCCCAGCTCAGCGCCTTTCGAACGCTCTTCCGTAAAGTGGAGGCCGCGTCACTTGACGTTGAACGGTCACGCGACTTCATCCACAGGTTGATCAAAGAGCTGTGAGGCACCCCATGGACACCCTCGACAACTGGCGCAAGTCGTCCTACTCGGGCCCCGGCGACGGTGACTCCTGCGTGGAAATCGCACACCACCGCACCCGAGTGGGCATCCGCGACTCCAAGGACCGCGCCCACGGCCCCCTCACCTTCCCCACCCCCGTCTTCACGACCTTCCTGCAAGCCCTCAAGGAGCACCCCCGCCCCTGAACACCCCCCCCGCTGACAACTAGTCGCCGGGATCGTCCGCCCAGCGCAGGAACCACGTCGGCCCATAGAGCCAGCACAGACCCACCGCGGCCACTCCCGCCGTCAGTCCGAGCACCGCGATCTTCCGTTTCCGTGACATGTCCGCCCACCCCTTCCGCGCCACATACCCCCAGTCGGCCGGGCGCCCGTCCATTGTCCGGCCGTGGCTGCCCGCGTCACAAGGAGCCGTCTCGTACGACCCGCTCCACGACCGCACCCTCCGTCGGCGTATCAGGACCGCACACCCAACGGCACGAGAAGGACCTAGGGTTCGCCCATGCCCCTGAGCCGCATCACCCTCGCGTCCGGCCGCTCCATCGCGCTCGCCGAGCTGCGGCTCTCCTCGACCTACGGCGGGCTGATCGAGGGCCGCCCCTCCAAGCGCGTCAACGACTTCGACGTCGCCTCACGGCTGCGCGCGGCGCGGGACGCCTACCCCGGCCGGCCGGTCCACCTCATACCCCCCGAGCGCACCTGCCCCGAGGCGCCCGCGCACCGGTCGGAGCCCGTCGAAGTGCTGCCCGTCGTCGCGTGCATCGGCGCCTTCGACTCGACGGAGACCGACCCCGCCCACGACTCGGGCTGGTACTTCTCGGCTCTGATCATCGTCTGGTTCCAGCCCACCACCGACATCCCGTCGGACGACAACCCGCACCCGGCCCTGCGCACCGTCCCCTGGCAGGAACTGGCCCAGGACTTCGAGGATTAGACCCGAAAGCCCCGACGCCCCGCCCTCCCCACCGCCCCCTCACACATCCACCTCCGCGAACGGCGCTGTCACAGCCCGGCGGTACGGTCGGGGGCATGGTGCAGCAGGCGGGGAACCCCACCGAGCGGAAGCTCGCCGTACTCGAAGGCGTACTGGAGCGGATCACGTACGCCAACGAGGACAACGGCTACACGGTCGCGCGCGTCGACACCGGCAGAGGCGCCGGCGACCTGCTCACCGTGGTCGGTGCGCTGCTCGGCGCGCAGGTGGGCGAGTCGCTGCGGATGGAGGGCCGCTGGGGTTCCCACCCGCAGTACGGCAAGCAGTTCACCGTGGAGAACTACACGACCGTGCTGCCGGCCACCGTCCAGGGCATCCGCCGCTATCTCGGCTCGGGCCTGGTCAAGGGCATCGGCCCGGTGTTCGCCGACCGCATCACGCAGCACTTCGGCCTGGACACGCTGCGGATCATCGAGGAGGAGCCCAAGCGGCTGATCGAGGTGCCCGGTCTTGGCCCCAAGCGCACCAAGAAGATCGCCGACGCCTGGGAGGAGCAGAAGGCGATCAAGGAGGTCATGCTCTTCCTCCAGACCGTCGAGGTCTCCACCTCCATCGCGGTGCGCATCTACAAGAAGTACGGCGACGCCTCGATCTCCGTCGTGAAGAACCAGCCGTACCGGCTGGCGGCGGACGTGTGGGGCATCGGTTTCCTGACCGCCGACAAGATCGCCCAGTCCGTGGGCATCCCGCACGACAGCCCGGAGCGCGTCAAGGCGGGCCTCCAGTACGCGCTGTCCCAGTCCACCGACCAGGGCCACTGCTTCCTGCCCGAGGAGCGGCTCATCGCGGACGCGGTGAAGCTGCTCCAGGTCGACACCGGCCTGGTCATCGAGTGCCTCGCCGAGCTGGCCGAGCCGCCGCAGGACGGGTCCGACCCGGGCGTCGTACGGGAGAAGGTGCC
Organism: Streptomyces sp. NPDC004629; assembly: GCF_042873595.1. NCBI lineage: Bacteria > Bacillati > Actinomycetota > Actinomycetes > Kitasatosporales > Streptomycetaceae > Streptomyces > Streptomyces sp. NPDC004629. The sequence continues at coordinate 22,421 of NZ_JBIALO010000012.1, forward strand.
CGGACCCGACGACGGCGAGCCCGTCACCGCGGTCTACCTCGTCCCCTTCCACCGCGCCGAACTCTCCCTCGCCGCCCAGCTGGTGCGCCTGCTGCGCACCGACGAGGACCGGATGCCGTCCTTCCGGGACGTGGCCTGGGACAAGGCCCTGGGCTGGCTCAAGGAGCGCACCGGCACCGACCTCGCGCCCGAGCAGGAGGCGGCCGTGCGGCTGGCGCTGACCGAGAGGGTCGCCGTCCTCACCGGCGGCCCCGGCTGCGGCAAGTCCTTCACGGTCCGCTCCATCGTGGAGCTGGCCCGCGCCAAGCAGGCCAGGGTCGTGCTGGCCGCTCCCACCGGTCGCGCCGCCAAGCGGCTGGCCGAGCTGACCGGCGCCGAGGCGTCCACCGTGCACCGGCTGCTGGAGCTGAAGCCGGGCGGCGACGCGGCGTACGACAAGGACCGCCCGCTCCAGGCCGACCTGATCGTCGTGGACGAGGCGTCCATGCTGGACCTGCTGCTCGCCAACAAGCTGGTCAAGGCGGTGCCGCCGGGCGCCCATCTGCTCTTCGTCGGGGATGTGGACCAGCTGCCCAGCGTCGGGGCCGGCGAGGTGCTGCGGGATCTGCTGGCCGACGGCAGCCCGATCCCGGCCGTCCGTCTCACCCGGGTCTTCCGGCAGGCCCAGCAGTCCGGCGTGGTGACCAACGCGCACCGCATCAACTCCGGCCGGCACCCGGTCACCGACGGCATGAAGGACTTCTTCCTGTTCGTCGAGGAGGACACGGAGGCGGCCGGACGCCTCACCGTGGACGTGGCGGCGCGCCGCATCCCGGCCCGGTTCGGCCTCGACCCGCGCCGGGATGTGCAGGTGCTCGCGCCGATGCACCGCGGTCCGGCCGGCGCCGGCACCCTCAACGGGCTGCTTCAGCAGGCCGTCACACCGGGCCGTCCGGACCTGCCCGAGAAGCGGTTCGGCGGCCGGGTCTTCCGTGTCGGCGACAAGGTGACCCAGATTCGCAACAATTACGAGAAAGGCGAGAACGGCGTCTTCAACGGCACCGTGGGCGTGGTCACCTCGCTGGATCCGGTCGACCAGCGGCTGACGGTGCTGACGGACGAGGACGAGGAGGTGCCGTACGAGTTCGACGAACTGGACGAGCTGGCGCACGCGTACGCGGTGACCATCCACCGCTCACAGGGCAGCGAGTACCCGGCGGTGGTCATCCCGGTCACCACGGGCGCCTGGATGATGCTCCAGCGCAATCTGCTGTACACGGCGGTCACCCGGGCCAAGCGGCTGGTCGTCCTCGTCGGTTCGCGCAAGGCGATCGGCCAGGCGGTGCGCACCGTGTCGGCCGGCCGGCGGTGCACGGCCCTCGACTTCCGGCTGGAGCACCGAAAATGATCGATCAGTTGAGTCGGGAAGGTCACAGAGCCCTTCCAGATGGGCTGACAACGGGGCAGGATGAGCAGGTTGGCGGCACTGAGTGCCGTCGATAAGCCCAATGGTCGACCCCGAGTGCACTCTCCTGAGCCAAATGGGGGATGGTAGAGACAGTCAGGGCACCTCGAAGATGAGGCACTACGTCGGTGAGGGAAGACGTGAGCGACAACTCTGTAGTACTGCGGTACGGCGACGGCGAGTACACCTACCCGGTGATCGACAGCACCGTCGGCGACAAGGGCTTCGACATCGGGAAGCTCCGCGCCCAGACCGGTCTGGTGACTCTGGACAGCGGTTACGGCAACACGGCTGCCTATAAATCCGCCATCACCTACCTCGACGGCGAGGCGGGCATCCTGCGCTACCGCGGTTACCCGATCGAGCAGCTGGCCGAGCGCTCCACGTTCCTGGAGGTGGCGTACCTGCTGATCAACGGTGAGCTGCCGACCGTCGACGAGCTGACCACGTTCAAGAACGACGTCACCCAGCACACGCTGCTGCACGAGGACGTCAAGAACTTCTACACGGGCTTCCCGCGCGACGCCCACCCGATGGCGATGCTGTCCTCGGTCGTCTCGGCGCTGTCCACCTTCTACCAGGACAGCCACAACCCGTTCGACGAGAAGCAGCGCAACCTCTCCACCATCCGTCTGCTCGCCAAGCTCCCGACGATCGCGGCGTACGCCTACAAGAAGTCGATCGGTCACCCGTTCGTCTACCCGCGCAACGACCTCGGCTACGTCGAGAACTTCCTGCGCATGACCTTCTCGGTGCCGGCGGACGAGTACCAGCCGGACCCGGTGGTCGCCTCCGCCCTCGACAAGCTGCTGATCCTGCATGCAGACCACGAACAGAACTGTTCGACCTCCACGGTCCGCCTGGTCGGCTCCTCCCAGGCCAACATGTTCGCGTCGATCTCCGCGGGCATCAACGCGCTGTGGGGTCCGCTGCACGGCGGCGCCAACCAGTCCGTCCTGGAGATGCTGGAGGGCATCCGCGACTCCGGCGCCGACGTCGACACCTTCATCCGCAAGGTGAAGAACAAGGACGACGGCGTCCGCCTGATGGGCTTCGGCCACCGGGTCTACAAGAACTTCGACCCGCGCGCCAAGATCATCAAGGCCGCCGCGCACGACGTGCTCTCGGCCCTCGGCAAGGAGGACGAGCTGCTCGACATCGCCCTCAAGCTGGAGGAGCACGCCCTCTCCGACAGCTACTTCGTCGAGCGCAAGCTCTACCCGAACGTGGACTTCTACACCGGCCTGATCTACCGGGCCATGGGCTTCCCGTCGGAGATGTTCACCGTTCTGTTCGCTCTCGGCCGGCTGCCGGGCTGGATCGCCCAGTGGCAGGAAATGATCAAGGAGCCGGGGTCCCGCATCGGCCGCCCGCGTCAGATCTACACGGGCGTCGTCGAGCGCGACTTCGTGCCGGTCGAGGGGCGCTGACACCTGCCGGCGTAAGGGGCGCCGCGGCTCTGGGGGCCGCGGCACAGCTCTGCCCGCGGAGGTGACGGTTCCGCGTGACGGCGCCGGCGCGCCCGAGGCGAACCGAGCCCTGAGGAAAAGCAGAAGGCGCCCTGGTACGCCGGTCCCCCCACGGGCCGACGGCCAGGGCGCCTTCCCGTGTCCCGGTGCGGATTCCCCCCACGGGATCCGGCCGGGCGCTTGCGAAAGCAGCGCCTGAATCGCTGCGTGAGCACAACGAGCAAAACCCGTCGCACTCCAGTGATGTGGTGCGATCTGCCGGGACCCGCACGGGTCGGGGTGGCCGCTCAAAGCTCCCCGCTGCACGTGCCCCGGCAACGCATCTCTGAGGAAGTCCCCCAAGACATCCTCAGATGCCGGCCGGCGCCCCCCAAGACGCCGACTGACATCGCCAACTTAGACCGTCGAACCCCTTCGATGGTTACGTTCACATCACTGTGATCTGCGTCTCTTGCATATGTCCCTAAAATACGCAAGAGCCCCAATATGGTGATCGGGGCTCCAGCGTAAGGATGATGCGCGAGCCTTGTGAAGAGCTTATGTGAGGCTCGCGCCGGACTCTAGGGGCACTCTTACATCGACCCCGGCCTACTGTCGGTAACTTCGGCAGGACTCACCGAAACCGCCGCAGACGCAGGCTGTTCGTCACCACGAACACCGACGAGAAGGCCATCGCCGCCCCGGCGATCATCGGGTTCAGCAGCCCGGCCGCCGCCAGCGGCAGCGCGGCCACGTTGTAGCCGAAGGCCCACACCAGATTGCCCTTGATCGTGGCCAGCGTACGCCGGGACAGCCGGATGGCGTCCGCGGCCACCCGCAGATCCCCGCGCACCAGCGTCAGATCGCCCGCCTCGATCGCCGCGTCCGTGCCGGTGCCCATCGCGAGACCCAGATCGGCGGTGGCGAGCGCCGCCGCGTCGTTGACGCCGTCGCCCACCATGGCCACGATCCGCCCCTCATCCCGCAGCCGCCGTACGACGTCGACCTTGTCCTCGGGCAGCACCTCGGCGATCACCTCGTCGATCCCCACGGCCTTGGCGACGGACTGTGCCACCGTCCGGTTGTCCCCGGTCAGCAGCACCGGCCTGAGGCCCAGCGCGCGCAGCTCCCGTATGGCCTCGGCGCTGGTCTCCCTGACCGCGTCGGCGACGGCGAGGACCCCGCGTGCAGCGCCGTCCCAGCCGGCCACGACGGCCGTGCGACCGTTCCTCTCGGCCTCCGCTACCGCCTGGACCAGCTGCGGCGGCAGTTCGTCGAAGAGCCGCCCCACGGCCACCTCATGTCCCTCGACACGCCCGCGTACGCCACGCCCCGGGACGTTCTCGAAGTGCTCGGCCGGCGGCAGCGTCCCGACCCGCTCCCCGGCGCCGGCCGCGACCGCTCGGGCCACCGGATGCTCGGAGGCGTGCTCCAGGGCGCCCGCGAGCCGCAGCAGCTCCTTCTCGTCGGTCCCCTCGGCGACGTACACCTCCTGGAGGGTCATCCGGCCGGTGGTGACCGTGCCGGTCTTGTCCAGGACGACGGTGTCGACGCGGCGCGTGGACTCCAGGACCTCCGGGCCCTTGATGAGGATGCCGAGCTGCGCGCCCCGGCCGGTGCCGACCATCAGCGCGGTGGGCGTGGCCAGGCCCAGTGCACACGGGCAGGCGATGATCAGCACCGCGACGGCCGCCGTGAAGGCGGCGGCCGTGTCGCCCGTGACACCGAGCCAGACCCCGAACGTGGCGGCGGCGATCAGGATGACCGCCGGGACGAACACCGCGGAGATCCGGTCGGCGAGCCGCTGCACCTCGGCCTTGCCGTTCTGGGCGTCCTCCACCAGCTTCGCCATCCGGGCCAGCCGGGTGTCCGTGCCGACCCGGGTGGCCTCGACGACCAGCCGGCCGCCCGCGTTGACCGTGGCACCGGTGACGGCGTCGCCGACACCCACGTCCAGCGGCACCGACTCACCGGTCAGCAGGGACTGGTCGATCGCGGAGACCCCCTCGACCACGGTGCCGTCGGTGGCGACCTTCTCGCCGGGGCGCACGACGAAGCGGTCGCCGACCCGCAGCTGCGCCACCGGCACGCGCACCTCGCGCCCCTCCCGCAGCACGGCCACGTCCTTGGCGCCCAGCTCCATCAGCGCCCGCAGGGCGGCGCCCGCCCGTCGCTTGGCACGGGCCTCCAGGAAGCGGCCCAGCAGGATCAGGGTGACGACGCCCGCGGCCACCTCCAGATAGATGGTGGCGGCGGGGTCCATCCGCTCGACGGTGAACCGGAACTCGTCGTGCATGCCCGGCATGCCCGCGTCGCCGAGGAACAGCGCCCACAGCGACCAGCCGAACGCGGCCAATGTGCCGACCGAGACCAGGGTGTCCATGGTGGCCGCGCCGTGCCGGGCGTTCGTCCAGGCGGCCCGGTGGAACGGCAGTCCGCCCCAGACGACGACCGGAGCGGCCAGGGTCAGCGAGAGCCACTGCCAGTTGTCGAACTGGAGCGCCGGGACCATGGCGAGCAGGACCACGGGCACCGCCAGCAGGGCGGAGCCGAGCAGCCGTTGACGCAGCGCCGTCAGCTCGGGGTCCGCGGTGGTCTGCCGCGGTGCGGCCGTCTCGGGCGGCTGCGGCGGCGGGGGTTCCTCGGCGGTGTACCCCGTCTTCTCCACGGTGGCGATCAGATCGGCGACCTGGATGCCGTCGGCACAGCTGACCTTCGCCTTCTCCGTCGCGAAGTTCACGGTGGCGGTGACGCCGTCCATGCGGTTGAGCTTCTTCTCGACCCGGGCGGCGCAGGAGGCACAGGTCATGCCCCCGATGAGCAGGTCGACCTCGCGGACGGCCGAGGGCTCGCGGGTCGCGGGGGCTTCGGAGGGAGCGGGGGCTTTGGGGGTCGTGGTCGTCGCCGCGGTGGGTCCCGTGGTGGTGCTGGTCATGTCCGGACTCCAGACAACGGACCGGGCCGTACGGATCCAGTGTCGGCTGGTCGGTACGGCCCGGACGGGGAGGGGTGTCTCAGCTCTGCGTTCGAGTGCTCGGGCCGTGCCGGCTCAGACCGCGCCGACCAGTTCGAAGCCGGCCTCGTCGACGGCGGCGCGGACGGCCTCCTCGTCGAGCGGTGCGGCGGAGACGACGGTGACCTCGCCGCTCGACGCGACGGCCTTCACCGAGCTGACGCCGGGGATCTCCGAGATCTCGCCGGAGACGGCACCCTCACAGTGTCCGCAGCTCATGCCGCTCACCTGGTAGACGGTCGTGACGGAGTCCGGGTTGTCGGTCTGGGCGGTCATGGCATTGCTCCTCGTCCGTGGCAGATGGGGCCGATGAGTCCCACAGTGGGGCCTGCGTCACCCAGAGTATACCCCTAGGGGGTACTTTCAAGGGTGTGGGAACCCCTCGGTCGCGCTCACATCCGGTCGCGGCCCTGCCCGTTGGGCGCGTGCAACGCCAGGGCGGCGCACACCAGGGAGCCGCCGAGCAGCAGCAGCGTGGGCAGCGAGGCGGCCTTCTGTGCCGCGTAACCGATCAGGGCGGCCGGCACCAGCAGGGCGGGCGTGCCCCACAACCGGCGCCGCCACCGGCCCCCGCGGACCCGGCGGCGGGGCGGCGGGGACCGCCGCGGGCCGGGGATGCGGGCCCGGGGTGGCCCGGGCGGCGGGGCGTGGGTCACGGCAGGTCCCCTCGGAGGCGATCTACCCGCACCCTATGCAGAGCCCCCTCACCCCGCAGTCCGACCCCCACAGAGCGGGCCACGGTGCCAGCGCCCTGAAGGCGAGCGCCCCGAAGGGGGCGCGGGGAACTGCGCGCTCAGCCCCCACGCTGCTGCAGCCGCCCGACGCCGCATCACGTTCACCGGCGCCCAGAGAGCGGCCACGGTGCCAGCGCCCCGAAGGCGAGCGCCCCGAAGGGGGCGCGGGGAACTGCGCGCTCAGCCCCCACCCCGCCGCAGTCAACCGACGCCGCATCATGGGTCCCACCCAAGCGGAGCGGAACCGCGGATGAGCCGGTCAGAAGGAGAGACACATGCGGGCTGTGGTGTTCGAGCGGTACGGAGAGCCCGCCGAGATCAAGGAGGTGGCGGACCCGGAGCCGGCGGAGCACGGCGTGGTGGTGCGCGTAGCGGCGACCGGCCTGTGCCGCAGCGACTGGCACGGCTGGATGGGCCATGACCCGGACATCACCCTGCCGCATGTACCCGGTCACGAACTCGCCGGGACCGTCGAGACGGTGGGCGCCCGTGTCACCGGCTGGCGTCCGGGCGACCGGGTCACCGTGCCCTTCGTCTGCGCCTGCGGGACCTGCCCGGCCTGCGCGGCGGGCGACCAGCAGGTGTGCGAGCGGCAGACCCAGCCCGGGTTCCACCACTGGGGTTCCTTCGCCGAGTACGTGGCGCTCGACCACGCCGATGTGAACCTGGTCCGGATCCCCGACGGGATGTCCTTCGCCACCGCCGCGTCCCTCGGGTGCCGCTTCGCGACCGCCTTCCGCGCGGTGGTGCAGCAGGGCCGGGTGGCGGCGGGGGAGTGGGTCGCGGTGCACGGATGCGGAGGCGTGGGCCTGTCGGCGGTGATGATCGCGGCGGCGTCGGGCGCCCGGGTGGTCGCCGTGGACGTGTCGCCCCGGGCCCTGGAGCTGGCGCGGGCGTTCGGCGCCGCGGCGTGCGTGGACGCGGCGGGCACGGCGGACCCGGCGGCGGCCGTGCGCGAGCTGACCGGCGGTGCCCATCTCTCCCTGGACGCCCTCGGCTCCCCGGCCACCTGTGCCGCCTCGGTGGCCGGGCTGCGCCGCCGCGGCCGGCACGTCCAGGTGGGCCTGCTGCCCTCCGCGGAGGGCACCACCCCGGTCCCCATGGCCCGTGTCATCGCCCTGGAACTGGAGATCCTCGGCAGCCACGGCATGGCCGCGCACGCCTACCCGGCGATGCTGGAGCTGGTCCGGGCGGGGATGCTGCGCCCCGACCGGCTGGTGACGGCGGCTATCCCGCTGGAGGCGGCACCGTCCGCGCTGGCGGCGATGGGCACGGCACCGGGATCGGGGGTGACGGTCATCGAGCCATGGTCCTGAGGTCCGCCCACGCGCAGCCGGGCAGCACCCCCGGTTCCTCGACGCACCGTGCCCCGCCCGGAGGCGGGGCACAGCGGAGGGCGGCGGTTCAGTTCTGGCGTCTGCCGCGGTTGCCGGGACGGGAGGCCACCCAGGCGCGGACGGTGTCCGCGTACCAGTAGGGCTTACCGCCCTCCACATGGTCGGGCGGCGGTAGCAGCCCGTGTTTTCGATAGGACCGTACGGTGTCCGGCTGCACCTTGATGTGTGCCGCGATCTCCTTGTAGGACCAGAGCCTTCGGTCGGTCATGAGTCGCACCTCCCTGCGCGCGCCGCGGCGGCGACCGGGGCGGCCGTCGGGGGAGCCGGGCGCTGCACTGGCGATCACCACGCCTGTGTCCGGTCAACGACGCACAGTGAGCGCGGGGAAGGGGCTGTCGACCGGATGTGACCGAGAGCCCGCGTATACGCGACATGTGTGACACGGCCAAGGCGTTTGTGACACGGTCGATGCAAAGGCGTCGCCGGTTCAGGTGGACACGAAGGCGCAGGCCGGTGCAGGGGCGGGCCGCGTCGGTCCGACGGTCCCGTATCGCATCCCGCCAGGGCCGCTATGCTCCGCAGGACCTCAGGAAGGCCCGGGTTCGCCGGGCGATCGGCAGCGGCCGGTCCGGTTCGCAGGGGTACATGTCCTGCTCGACGATCGCGAACAGATCGACGTCCAGCCTCGCCGCCGCCTCCAGGACCGGGCCGAGCGCGGGCACGCCGGACGGCGGTTCGCACATGACGCCCTTGGCGACCGCGGGCCCGAACGGGATACCGTCCGCCCGTACCTCGGCGAGGATCTGCGGGTCCACCTGCTTGAGGTGCAGATAGCCGATGCGCTCGCCGTAGGTCTCGATCAGCTTGACGCTGTCCCCGCCGCAGTACGCGTAGTGCCCGGTGTCCAGGCACAGCGACACCAGGGAGGAGTCGGTGCCGTCGAGGAAGCGGACGACGTTCTCCTCGCTGTCGATGTGGGTGTCGGCGTGCGGGTGGACGACGATCTCCAGGCCGTAGCGTTCGCGCACCTCGCGGCCGAGCCGTTCGGTCAGCGAGGTGAGATTCCGCCACTGCTCGGGGGTCAGTGTGTCCGGCTCCAGCACCTCACCGGTCTTGTCGTCGCGCCAGAACGACGGGATGACGACCAGGTGCCGGGCGCCCATGGCCTGGGTGAGGGCCGCGATGTCGGAGACGTGCGCCCAGGTGCGGTCCCAGACCGCCGGGCCGTGGTGCAAGGCGGTGAAGACGGTGCCGGCCGACACCTTCAGGCCACGCCGGGCGGTCTCCTCGGTGAGGACGGCCGGATCGGTCGGCAGATAGCCGTAGGGGCCCAGTTCGATCCACTCGTAGCCGGATGCGGCGACCTCGTCGAGGAAGCGCCGCCAGGGCACCTGCCGGGGGTCGTCCGGGAACCACACGCCCCAGGAGTCGGGGGCCGATCCGACCCGGATGCGGGAGAGGCCGGGGACGGGAGACTGAGGTGACAACTGCGTCATGGCCGCCAGGGTGAGGGTCGCGGAAGGGGGTGTCAAGCTCTCGTCCGAATGTCTGGACAAAACATTGACAGGGTTCCCGGTGCGGGACTACAAACCGGGGAGAGCCGTGTGCCGAAGAAGGGAAGCCGATGGCGTACGACCTGATCACCATGGGGCGGATCGGAGTGGATCTGTATCCGTTGCAGACGGGCGTGCCGCTCGCCCAGGTGTCCTCCTTCGGCAAGTTCCTCGGCGGGTCGGCGACGAACGTCGCGGTCGCCGCGGCCCGGCTCGGCCGGAGCACCGCCGTGATCACCCGGACCGGTGACGACCCCTTCGGCGCCTATCTGCACGAGGCCCTGCGCGGCTTCGGTGTCGACGACCGCTGGGTCACCGCGGTCCCCGGGCTGCCCACCCCGGTCACCTTCTGCGAGGTCTTCCCGCCGGACGACTTCCCGCTCTACTTCTACCGGCAGCCCAAGGCGCCCGACCTGGAGATCGACGCCCACGACCTGGACCTCGACGCCGTCCGGGAGGCCCGCGTCTTCTGGGTCACCGGCACCGGCCTGAGCGAGGAGCCCAGCCGCACGGCGACCCTGGCGGCCCTCGCGCACCGCGCCAAGTCCGGCACGACGGTCTTCGACCTGGACTGGCGCCCCATGTTCTGGTCCGATCCGGGCGCGGCTCGTCCGTTCTACGCGGAGGCGCTGCGCCACACCACCGTCGCCGTCGGCAACCTCGACGAGGTGGAGGTGGCCACCGGGGTCCGCGAGCCGCACGCCGCGGCCCGCGCGCTCCTCGACGCGGGCGTCGAGATCGCCGTCGTCAAGCAGGGACCCAAGGGCGTCCTCGCGGTCAGCGGGAGCGGCGAGCGGGCCGAAGTGCCGCCGCTGCCGGTCACCGTCCTGAACGGACTGGGCGCCGGTGACGCCTTCGGCGGTTCCCTGTGCCACGGCCTGCTGGCCGGCTGGGACCTGGAGACGATCATGCGGCACGCCAACGCGGCCGGCGCCATCGTCGCCTCCCGCCTGGAGTGCTCCTCGGCGATGCCCACCCCGGACGAGGTGGCCGCCGCGCTCGCGGCCGGAGCGGTGCTGTGAGGGCCGGCCGGGTCACCGGCGCCCACCCGGAGGGCGCGGACGGCGGCGGGCACCTCCGTACGGACGGCGGCGGACACGCGCGCGTGGACGTCTCCGCGCTGGTGCGCACCCGCACCCGCCACCCCGAGGCGGTGGCCGAGGCGGCGGCCCGCCGCCCGCGCCGCCCCTTGCTGGGCGAGAACGGCCGGCTGATGATCGTCGCCGCCGACCACCCGGCCCGCGGCGCCCTCGGCATCGGCGGCCGCAGGCTCGCCATGGCCAACCGTGCCGACCTGCTGGAGCGGCTGTGCCTGGCGCTGTCCCGTCCCGGTGTGGACGGGGTCCTCGCGACCGCCGACATCCTCGACGATCTGCTGCTGCTCGGCGTCCTCGACCACAAGATCGTCATGGGTTCCATGAACCGCGGCGGACTCCAGGGCGCCTCCTTCGAACTCGACGACCGCTTCACCGGCCACCGCCCCGAGGACATCGAGCGGCTCGGCTTCGACGCGGGCAAGCTGCTGCTGCGCATCGACTACACCGACCCGGGCTCGCTGACCACCCTGGAGTCCACCGCGCGCGTCATCGACGCGATGGCCGAGCGCCGGCTGCCGGTGTTCGTCGAGCCGTTCATCAGCCGCCGCACGCCCGAGGGCCGGCTGCGCAACGACCTGTCCGCGGAGGCCGTCACCCGCTCCATCGCCATCGCCTCGGGCCTCGGCGGTACGTCCGCCTACACCTGGTTGAAGGTGCCGGTCACCGAGCACCCGGACGACATGGCCGAGGTCATGGCGACCTCCACGCTGCCCGCCGTGCTGCTCGGCGGGGAGATCGGCGGCACCCACGAGGACCAGGAGGCGGCGTACGAGAAGTGGCGCGGTGCCCTGCGCCTGCCCACCGTGCGCGGCCTGGTGGTCGGCCGCTCGCTGCTGTACCCGGCGGACGGTGATGTGGCCGCCGCCGTGGACACCGCCGTAGGACTGCTGTGAGGACGGCATGACCAGCAAGGACCTGTATCTGCCCCAGGGCTCTACCGCGGGCGCCCAGTACACCGTCGACATCGGCCCCGAGCGGGCCGGTTGGGCGCACAGCAGCCTGCGCGTCGTCGAACTGACCCCGGGCGCCACCCATATGTTCACCACCGGTAACAGTGAGTGGATCGTGCTTCCGCTCAGCGGCGGTTGTACCGTGCAGGTGGAGGACGAAGAGTTCCAAATCCGGGGCCGGGAGAGCGTGTTCGCCTCCGTCTCCGACTTCGTGTACGCGCCCCGGGACGCCCGGGTCCAGATCGCCTCCGGTGCGGGAGGCCGCTTCGCCCTGGCAGGAGCGAAGTGCGAGCGACGACTCCCCGCCCGCTACGGCCCCGCGCCGGAGGTCCCCGTCGAACACCGCGGCAGCGGCACCTGCTCCCGCCTGGTGCGCAACTTCGCCGCCGCCGACGCGTTCGACTGCGACCGGCTGATCGCCGTCGAGGTGATCACCCCCGGCGGCAACTGGTCCTCGTACCCGCCGCACAAGCACGACGAGCACCGGCCGGGTGAGGAGTGCGAACTGGAGGAGATCTACTACTTCGAGATCGCCGGTCCGAACGGTCTGGGCTATCAGCGCGTATTCCCCTCCCGTGAGGGCGGATCCGACGTCCTCGCGGAGGTCCGCACCGGCGACGCCGTCCTCGTACCCGACGGATGGCACGGCCCCTCCATCGCCCAGCCCGGCCACGACATGTACTACCTCAACGTCATGGCGGGTCCGGGCCGGACGCGGGAGTGGCGGATCTGCTTCCATCCAGACCACGTAGAGAGCACAGAGGGGTACCGATGACCTCAACCACGAGGCTCACGGTCGCGCAGGCGCTCGTCCGCTTCCTGTCAGCCCAGTACACGGAGCGGGACGGCGAACGGCACCGGCTCATCAGCGCCACCTGGGGCATCTTCGGGCACGGCAATGTCGCCGGTATCGGTCAGGCGCTCGTCGAGTACGCCGCCGACATGCCGTACCACCAGGGCCGCAACGAACAGGCCATGGTGCACGCGGCGGTCGGCTACGCACGCCAGTCGGGCCGGCTGTCCACGCACGCGGTGACGACGTCCATCGGTCCGGGCGCCACCAACCTCGTCACCGGTGCCGCGCTGGCCACGGTCAACCACCTGCCGGTGCTGCTGCTGCCCGGTGACGTGTTCGCCGCCCGCCCGGCCGACCCGGTGCTCCAGCAGCTCGAAGTCCCGTACGCGGGCGATGTGTCGGTCAACGACAGCCTGCGCCCGGTCTCCCGGTACTTCGACCGGATCACCCGGCCGGAGGCCCTGATGCCATCCGCGCTCCAGGCCGTGCGGGTCCTCACCGATCCCGTCGAGACCGGCGCCGTCACGCTCGCCCTTCCGCAGGACGTCCAGGCGGAGGCGTACGACTGGCCCGAGGAGTTCTTCGCCGAACGGGTGTGGACGGTGCGTCGGCCGCAGGCGGACCCGGTCGAACTGGCCGCGGCGGTGCGGGCCGTCCGCGCGGCCCGGCGGCCCCTCGTCATCGCGGGCGGCGGCGTCCACCACAGCCGGGCCGAGGCCGCGCTGGCCGCGTTCGCCGAGGCCACCCGCGTCCCGGTCGCCGCCACCCAGGCCGGCAAGGGCTCGTTGCGCTGGGACCATCCGCAGGACGTGGGCGGCGTCGGCCACACCGGTACGGCGACCGCGGACGAACTGGCCCGCACCGCCGACCTGGTGATCGGCGTCGGCACCCGCTACACCGACTTCACCACCGCATCCGGCACCCTCTTCGCGAACCCGGACGTCCGCTTCCTCAATCTCAACATCGCCGCCTTCGACGGCCACAAACTGGCCGGGCTGCCGCTCGTCGCCGACGCCCGGGACGCGCTGCGCGCGCTCACCGGGGCCCTCGGGGAGCACGGGTGGCGGGTCGCCGACGCCTACGTCGCCGAGTACACGGAGGACAAGGAGCGCTGGGAGCAGCGCGTCGACGCCTGCTACGAGGCCGACGAGCCGGACGTCCGGCCGACCCAGCCGCAGGTGCTCGGCGCGCTCGACGAGATCGTCGACGAGTCCGACATCGTCGTCAACGCGGCCGGCTCCCTGCCCGGCGACCTGCACAAGCTGTGGCGGGCGCGGTCACGGGACCAGTACCACCTGGAGTACGGCTACTCGTGCATGGGCTACGAGATCCCCGCCGCCATCGGGGTGAAGCTCGCCGCGCCCGACCGGCCGGTGTGGGCGCTGGTCGGCGACGGTACGTATCTGATGATGCCGACCGAGATCGTCACGGCCGTGCAGGAGGGTGTCGCGATCAAGCTGCTGCTGGTGCAGAACCACGGCTACGCGTCCATCGGCGGGCTCTCGGAGTCGGTGGGCGGCGAGCGGTTCGGCACCGCCTACCGTTTCCCGGCCGCGGACGGCACCCACACGGGCGCCCCGCTGCCGGTGGACCTCGCCGCCAACGCGGCCAGTCTCGGCATGCGCGTGCTGCGCGCCAGGACCGTGCGGGACCTGCGCGCGGCGCTCGCCGAGGCGCGGGCCGCCGACACTCCCACATGTGTCTATGTGGAGACCGAAACGGCCGACACTGTGTCGGGCGCGCCTCCTGCGCAGGCCTGGTGGGATGTTCCTGTGGCCGAGACCGCGACCCGACCGTCCGCGGTCAAGGCGCGTGAGCTGTACGAACGGCACGTCTCGACCCGACGCCGCCATCTGTGAAGGAGTAACCGGGAATGACGAAGATCGTCAACCACTGGATCGGCGGCAAGACCGTCGAAGGCGCCTCGGGGACGTACGGGCCCATCACGGACCCGGCGACCGGGGCGGTCACCACCAAGGTCGCGTTCGCCACCGTCGACGAGGTGGACGCGGCGGTCGCGGCGGCCGAGGACGCCTTCGCGACATGGGGCCAGTCCTCGCTGGCCAAGCGCACGCAGATCCTGTTCCGCTTCCGCGCGCTGCTCGACGCCCACCGCGACGAGATCGCCGCCCTGATCACCGCCGAGCACGGCAAGGTGCACTCCGACGCGCTCGGCGAGGTCGCGCGCGGCCTGGAGATCGTCGACCTGGCGTGCGGCATCAATGTGCAGCTCAAGGGCGAGCTGTCCACACAGGTCGCGAGCCGTGTGGACGTGTCCTCGATCCGGCAGCCGCTGGGCGTCGTCGCGGGCATCACCCCGTTCAACTTCCCGGCGATGGTCCCGATGTGGATGTTCCCGATCGCCATCGCGTGCGGCAACACGTTTGTCCTGAAGCCGTCCGAGAAGGACCCGTCGGCGTCCGTCAGGATCGGCGAGCTGCTGGCCGAGGCCGGTCTGCCGGACGGCGTCTTCAACATCGTGCACGGCGACAAGGTGGCCGTGGACCGGCTCCTGGAGCACCCGGACGTCAAGGCCGTCTCCTTCGTCGGCTCGACCCCGATCGCCCGCTACATCCACACCACCGCCGCCGCGAACGGCAAGCGCGTCCAGGCCCTGGGCGGCGCCAAGAACCACATGCTGGTCCTGCCGGACGCCGACCTGGACGCGGCGGCCGACGCGGCCGTCTCCGCCGCCTACGGCTCCGCGGGCGAGCGCTGCATGGCCATCTCGGCGGTCGTCGCGGTCGGTGTGATCGGCGACACACTGGTGGCGAAGATCCGCGAGCGCGCCGAGCGGATCAAGATCGGCCCCGGCAACGACCCGACGAGCGAGATGGGCCCGCTGATCACGGCCGCGCACCGCGACAAGGTGGCGTCGTACGTACGGGGTGCCGCCGCCGAGGGCGCCGAGGTCGTGCTCGACGGCACCGGCCACACGGTCGAGGGCTTCGAGGACGGCCACTGGATCGGCATCTCGCTGCTCGACAAGGTGCCGACCGGCGCGAAGGCGTACCAGGACGAGATCTTCGGCCCCGTCCTGTGCGTGCTGCGCGTCGACACGTACGAGGAGGGCCTGGCCCTCATCAACGGCTCGCCGTTCGGCAACGGCACCGCGATCTTCACCCGGGACGGCGGCGCCGCCCGCCGCTTCCAGCTGGAGGTGGAGGCGGGCATGGTCGGTGTGAACGTGCCGATCCCGGTTCCCGTGGGTTACCACAGCTTCGGCGGCTGGAAGGACTCGCTCTTCGGCGACCACCACATCTACGGCAACGACGGCACGCACTTCTACACCCGCGGCAAGGTCGTCACCACCCGCTGGCCGGACCCGGCCGACGCCCCCGCCGGCGTGGACCTCGGGTTCCCGCGCAACCACTGACCGACCCGCCGTGCGCCCCGCCCTCCCACACCGTGAAAACCGCGGAGGACGGGGCCTGACGTTTTTTTGACGCAGTGCCTGCGATTCTCGTACGGGCGCAACGCGCGGAGGGGACAGCCGGATAGTGCCGTTTACGCGATCAACCGGCCTCTCGATCTGCGAATTCCGTAGGTGAACGGCTATTGACGTGCTGGTTTTCGTTGGGATTCCATCAGCGCCGGGAGCGACACGAAAGATGGACGACGCGAGCCGCCGGAGGCGATAACGCTCCCGCCCCACCACTCCGCACGAGTCCGATCGGAACCGCTCCATGACCGACACGCTCCGCCCTGTCGAAACCGGCGCCCCGCAGGCACCGGCCGACGGTCCCCAGCAGCTCAAGCGTTCCATCGGCGTCGTCGGCGGCACCCTGCTGACGCTCTCCTGCGTGACGCCCGCCTCCACCCTGTTCGTCGTGGTCCCCGACCTGTTCGGCTCGCTCGGCACCGCCACCGCCCTGACCATCGCCATCGGCTCCCTCCTCTGTATCGCCGTGGCGTTCTGCTACTCCGAGCTGGGCACCCTCATCTCCAGCGCGGGCGGCGAGTACGCCATGGTGTCCACGATGGCCGGACGACTCGCCGGCTGGCTGGTCTTCGTGCTCTCCCTCCTCGTCGTGATGATCGTGCCCCCGGTGATCGCGATGGGCACGGCCGACTACCTCGCCCCGATCGTCCACCTCGACCCGGCCATGACCGGCGCCGGCGTGATGCTGCTCGCCACCCTCGCCGGCCTGCTCGACCTGCGCGCCAACGCCTGGATCACCGGCATCTTCCTGGTGCTTGAGGTCATCGCCGCCGCCCTGGTCGCCCTGCTGGGCTTCACACACGGCCACCGCGGACTCGGCAGCCTCACCTCCCTGCAAGTGGCCGGCGCCGACGGCCACACCGACACCGTGACCGCCATGCTGGTCATCTCCGGCCTCGCCATCGCCCTCTTCGTCACCCAGGGCTTCTCGACCGCCGTCTACCTCTCCGAGGAACTGGAGGACCCCCGCCGCAACGTCGCCCGCACGGTCCTGGCCACCCTCGCCATCTCCGCCGTGATCATCCTGGTCCCGGTCGTCGCCATCACCATGGGCGCCTCCGACATCGAGCAGCTGACCGGCGGCGACATCGGCTCCATGGTCACCGCCTGGTCCAACTCGGCCGTCGGCACCTTCGTCAGCCTCTGCGTCGCCCTCGCCATCATCAACGCGGGCATCGTCATGGTCATCCAGAACTCCCGCGTACTGTTCGCCTCCGCCCGCGACAAGGCCTGGCCCGAACCGGTCAACAACGTCCTCTCCCGGCTCGGCCGCTTCGGCTCCCCCTGGGTCGCCACCCTCGCCGTCGGCGTCCCCGGCGCGCTGCTCTGCTTCGTCAACCTGGACACGCTGTACGGCGTCACGGGCGTCTCGGTGACCGGCATGTACCTGTTGGTCGCGGTCGCCGCCCTGCTGGCCCGCCGCGGCCCGCACCGGCACACACCCGCATGGCGCATGCCGCTGTGGCCCGCGATGCCGGTCCTGCTCATCGTCGTCCTGGCCTACGTCCTCAGCACGCAGGAGACGGTCTATCTGCTGTGGACCGGTGGCATCGTGGCCGCCGCCACCCTCTACTGGGCCTTCTACCTGCGCCCGCGCCGCGACACACGCTGGCTGGTGTCGATCCCGGAGGACGCGAGGACCTGACCTCGCCGGCCGGAACCCGGCGCGTACCGCGTTTGCGGTATGCCGGAGCGGGCCCGTACTCCTCGGGAAGGTGCGGGGGTTCCGACCGGTGGCTGCATCGGTTGTCGGTGGCGGCCCGTACCGTTGGGGCATGGATCTTCGACTGCCCGGCCGGCGCGGGCTGTTCCGGGGGCCGCGGCGGCTGTGGACCGCCGCGGCCGCCGTCGTGGTGCTCGCCGGCGCCGGCACGTGGACGGCCGTCGCCGCCGACGGCCCGCCCCGGGTACACCGGACCGACCAGGTCATGACCATGGCCGACGGGACACACATCGACACCTCGTACTTCACCTCGGCCGCCGCGGGCCGCCGCCCGGCCGTCCTGCTGGCGCACGGCTTCGGCGGCAGCAAGGACGACCTGCGCGCCCAGGCCCAGGACCTGGCCCGGGACGGGTACGTGGTGCTGACCTGGTCCGCGCGCGGCTTCGGGAAGTCGACCGGCAGAATCGGGCTGAACGACCCGCGGCACGAGGTCTCCGACGTCTCCCGGCTCATCGACTGGCTGGCCGAGCAGCCCCAGGTCCGGCTCGACAAGCAGGGCGACCCGCGCGTCGGCATGGCCGGCGGCTCGTACGGCGGCGCGATCTCCCTGCTCGCCGCCGGACACGACAAGAGGGTGGACGCCATCGCCCCGGCGATCACGTACTGGAACCTGGCGGACGCCCTGTTCCCGAACGGCGTGTTCAAGAAGCTGTGGGCGGGGATCTTCTTCAACACCGGCGGCGGCTGCGCCAGGTTCGAACCCACGCTGTGCGCCATGTACGACCGGATCGCCGAGGCGGGCAGGCCGGACGCCGCCGCCCGCACCCTGCTGGAGCAGCGCTCGCCGTCCGCCGTCGCCGACCGCATCAAGGTGCCCACGCTCCTCGTGCAGGGCCAGACGGACTCCCTGTTCACGCTCGCCCAGTCCGACGCCGCCGAGAAGGCCATCCGGGCGAACGGCGCCCCGGTCGACGTCGACTGGATCTCGGGCGGGCACGACGGCGGCGACATGGAGACGGACCGTGTGCAGGCCCGCGTCACGGCCTGGTTCGACCGCTACCTCAAGGACGACAAGGGAACCGACACCGGCCCGGCGTTCCGCATCACCCGCACCGGAGGCGTCGACTCCACCAACGGCACGGCCCTGCAGCGCGGCGCGAGCGCCGACACCTACCCCGGCCTGGAGGCCGGCCGCCGCTCCCTCGCGCTGACCGGCGGCACACAGCGGGTCGAGAACCCGGCCGGGGCCAGCCCGCCGGGCGTCTCCGCGCTGCCCGGCCTCGGCGCCGCGAGCGGGCTCGGCGGGCTGTCCGCCCTCGGCGTCGGGGTCTCCCTCGACTTCCCCGGCCAGTACGCCGCGTTCGAGTCGGCGCCGGTCGCCACCGACCTGCGCATCACCGGCTCCCCGACGGTCACCGTCCACATCACCTCGACCCGCGACGACGCCGTGCTGTTCGGCAAGGTGTACGACGTCGGACCCGGCGGCAGCCGGCCGGTGCTGCCCGCCCAACTGGTCACCCCGCTGCGCGTCGAGGGCGCGAAGTCCGGCAAGGACGTCACGGTCACCCTCCCGGCGATCGACCACGAGGTGCAGAAGGGCCACCGGCTCCGTCTGGTCCTCGCCTCCACGGACCTCGGCTACGCCTCACCGGCGGCCCCGGCCGCCTACACCGTCTCCCTGAAGGGCGACCTGAGCGTGCCGACGGCGCCGGGCGTGACCACCGCGGCGGCGCCGCTGCCGTCCTGGGTGTGGTGGCTGCCACCGGCCGCCGCCGTGCTGGCGCTGGCCCTGCTGCTGACCGCCCGCCGCCGCACAGCGGTGTCCGAGCCCGATCCCGCCCTGGCCGACGTCCCGCTGCAGATCACGGACCTGAGCAAGCGGTACGCGAAGTCGGCCGACCGGTACGCGGTGCGGGACCTGTCCTTCCGCGTCGAGAAGGGCCAGGTGCTGGGGCTGCTCGGGCCGAACGGCGCGGGCAAGACGACGACCCTGCGCATGCTGATGGGCCTGATCACCCCCGACGACGGTGAGATCCGCGTCTTCGGCCATGCGATCCGGCCGGGTGCGCCGGTGCTGTCGCGGGTCGGTGCCTTCGTGGAGGGTGCGGGCTTCCTGCCGCATCTGTCCGGCCGCGAGAACCTGGAGCTGTACTGGCGGGCGACCGGCCGTCCGGCCGAGGATGCGCACCTGGACGAGGCCCTGGAGATCGCGGGCCTCGGCGACGCGCTCGCCCGCGCGGTGCGCACCTACTCGCAGGGCATGCGCCAGCGGCTCGCCATCGCCCAGGCCATGCTCGGCCTGCCCGACCTCCTCATCCTCGACGAGCCGACCAACGGTCTCGACCCGCCGCAGATCCGCGAGATGCGCGGGGTGATGATCCGCTACGCGGCGGCGGGCCGCACGGTGATCGTCTCCAGCCATCTCCTCGCCGAGGTCGAACAGTCCTGCACCCATCTGGTGGTGATGGACCGGGGCAGGCTGGTCCAGGCCGGCCCGGTGGGCGAGATCGTCGGCTCGGGCGAGACCCTCCTCGTCGGCCTGGCCACCGACATCACGGACCCGCTGGTCGAAAAGGTAGCGGCGCTGCCAGGAGTGGCATCCGCAACCCGCACGGACGGCGGCCTACTCATCCACCTGACCCTCACACACCCGTCGCCGGCCCCGTCCGGGCTTCGGGCCATGGACCCGTCCGGAGACTCGTCCGCGGACCCGGCCGGGCTCCTGGCAGAGGGCCCGCCGGTGCTCCCGGCCGGGCACCCGCCCGGGCTTCCGTCCCTGGGCTCGTCCGGGGGCCCGTCCCCGGACCCGACCCGGCACCCGTCCGGGGGCCCGTCCCCGGAGCCGACCCGGCACCCGTCCGGGGGCCCGTCCCCGGAGCCGGTCGGTGGTGGGCGCTCGGCGGGGAGTTCGTCGGAGGCTGCCGCGCGGCTTCTCGTCGAGTTGGTTCGGCTCGAAGTTCCCGTCGTCTCGCTCGGGCCCCACCGCCGGCTGGAGGACGCCTTCCTCACCCTGATCGGAGGTTCCGCATGAGCACGCTCACCGAGCCCGTCGAGGTGGCCTCCGGCTACCGTGCGGGGCACACGCTGCCGCTGCGGGTGGAACTGGTGCGACAGCTCAAGCGCCGCCGCACGCTCGTCATGGGCGGCATCCTCGCCGCCCTGCCGTTCGTCCTGGTCGTCGCCTTCGCCGTCGGCGGCAACCCGAGCGGACGCAACGGCCAGGTCACTCTGATGGACACGGCCACCGCGTCCGGCGCCAACTTCGCCGCCGTGAACCTGTTCGTGTCGGCGGGCTTCCTCCTCGTCATCCCGGTCGCCTTGTTCTGCGGGGACACGGTCGCCTCGGAGGCGAGCTGGTCGTCCCTGCGCTATCTGCTCGCCGCGCCCGTACCCCGGGCCCGCCTGCTGTGGTCCAAGCTCGCCGTCGGGCTGGGGCTCAGCCTGGCCGCGATGGTGCTGCTGCCGCTCATGGCCATCGCCGTCGGCACGGCGGCCTACGGCTGGGGCCCGCTGGAGATCCCCACCGGCGGCGCGCTGGACCCGGGCACGGCGGCCCAGCGCCTCGTGGTGGTCGTCGCGTACATCTTCGTGTCCCAACTGGTCACCGCGGGGCTGGCGTTCTGGCTGTCCACGAAGACGGACGCACCGCTCGGCGCGGTCGGCGGCGCGGTCGGTCTGACCATCGTCGGCAACGTCCTGGACGCCGTGACCGCCCTCGGCCACTGGCGTGACTTCCTGCCCGCACACTGGCAGTTCGCCTGGGCCGACGCCGTGCAGCCGCGCCCCGAGTGGTCCGGCATGATCCAGGGCACCGCGATTTCCATGACGTATGCGCTCGTGCTGTTCGCCCTGGCCTTCCGCGGGTTCGCCCGCAAGGACATCGTCTGCTAGATCACCGGAGGATCACCCACCGGTCTCGACGGGCCCGCTCCGTGGCCGCTTCGAGATCCATCCGCAACACCCCGTGCCGCACCATCGGCTCCCGCCCGCCGTCACAGTCACAGATGTCGAAGACAACCGGCACAGGCACAGGGGGCACAGACGATGGAACGGCACCGGACACGACGGACGTGGGGCGCGCTGCTCGCCCTCGCGGTGGCGGGCGGCCTGCTGGCGACGGGGTGCGGCGGGGGCGACGACACCGGCGCGCACCGCGCGAAGGACGCCGCCCCGGCCCCGGCGTACGGCGGGGGCTCGGTACGACGGCAGGACACCGGGGGCCAGGGCGGGGGCCAGGACGAGAGGGGTTTCGCGCCCGATCCGTCCGCCGACCCCGCCGACGCCCTCTTCACCTTCGCCCTGGACGTCGACACGGCGTCCTACGACTACGCCCGCCGCACCCTCGCCGACGGCAGCAGGCCCGACCCGTCGACGATCCGGCCGGAGGAGTTCGTCAACAGCTTCCGCCAGGACTACCGGCGGCCCGACGGCAACGGCTTCACCGTCACGGTCGACGGCGCCCGCACCGGCGCCGCCGACTGGTCCCTGGTGCGGGTCGGCCTCGCCACCAGGGACGCCGGACCGGCCGATGAACGCCCGCCCGCCGCGCTCACGTTCGTCCTCGACGTCTCCGGCTCCATGGCGGAACCGGGCCGCCTCGACCTGGCCAAACAGTCCCTCGGCACGATGACGGACCGGCTGGGCGACGACGACTCGGTCGCGCTGGTCACCTTCAGCGAGGAGGCCGAGACGGTGCTGCCGATGACCCGCCTCGGCGGCCACCGCGGCACGGTCCACGACGCGATCGACACACTGCGGACGCGGTCCTCGACCAACCTCGTCGCGGGCGTCGAGACCGGCTACGCCACCGCCGTCGAGGGCCTGCGGCGCGGCGCGACCAACCGGGTCGTGCTCATCTCCGACGCCCTCGCCAACGACGGGGAGACCGACCCGGACGCCATCCTCGAACGCATCGACACCGCCCGCCGCGAGCACGGCGTCACCCTCTTCGGCGTCGGCGTCGGCAGCGACTACGGCGACGCGCTGATGGAGCGCCTCGCCGACAAGGGCGACGGACACACGGTGTACGTGTCCGGCACCGAGGACGCCCGCCGGGTCTTCTGCGACCAGCTCCCGCGGAACATCGAGCTGACGGCCCGCGACGCCAAGGCCCAGGTCGCCTTCGACCCGCACACGGTCGCCGACTTCCGGCTCGTCGGCTACGACGACCGGCGCGTCGCCGACGACGACTTCCGCAACGACCGCGTGGACGGCGGCGAGGTCGGTCCCGGCCACACCGTGACCGCCCTGTACGCCGTACGCACCAGGCCCGGCGCCCACGGCCACCTCGCCACGGCCACCGTCCGCTGGCTCGACCCCACCACCCGCGACCCGCACGAGCGGTCCGGCACCCTGGAGACCGGCGCCCTCCGGGAATCGGTGTGGAGCGCGACCCCCCGCTTCCAGGTCACCGCGGTCGCCGCCTACTTCGCCGACGCCCTGCGCGCCGGCGAAGAGCGCCACGACCGGCTGCCGGGCGCCCCCGGACTCACCGCTCTGCGGGCGCGCGCACACGATCTGGCGGGCGTCACCGAGGACGAGGCGGTCCGCCGGCTCGCCGAGGCCGTCGGACAGGCGGACCGCTCCGTCGGCTGACCGCCGGGGCCGGGCGCGGCTACCCGTCCGCGGGCCGCAGCCGGTACCCGTAGGCGTATGTCCGCCCGGCGTGCAGCAGGTACTGCTCCAACGGCGCGGCGCCCCACGAGTTGATGCCGCCGACGCCCATCTGCCGGTGGTTGACCAGCAGCACCGTCTCGGCGCGCCGGGTCAGCTCGTGCGGGTGCCGTGGCCCGTCCAGGTCGGCCGGCGTGTGGTGCAGGGCGCTGGTCTCCAGCAGCGCCTCGCCGTCCGCGGGGTCGGCGACCACCCGCAGCCCGGCACCGGAGCGGCCGGTCAGCGACAGCCACCGCACATCGGTCTGGTTGCCCGTCTGCTGCGGCCGTACGTACGGGGCGACCTGTGCGTCGACCGTGGAGCGCCAGCGCCCCACGAACGCGGATGCCTTGCGGTCCTGGTAGTTCTCGTGCGGCCCCCGCCCGAACCACTCCAGCCGCTCCGCACCCGCCGGCACCCGCACCAGCGCGCCCACCATGGGCAGATCGGGCAGCCCGGCGGCGGCGTCCAGCGTGTGCCGCACCCGCACCTCCCCGTCCCCGCGCACCCGGAACACCGTGTGCCAGGCGGAGGTGTGCGGCGCGGTCGGCAGCGTGCAGGAGACCTCGACGACGACCTCGCCGGGCGCGGACTGCTCGGCCCGCACCGCGGTCACCGTCCGCCGTGCGCCCGCGTCCCGCCAGGTCAGCGCTGTCTTGTGGAAGGCACGGCCGATGTCGTTGTCGGTCGGGCCGCGCCAGAAGTTGGGCACCGGGCCCTCGACGAGCAGCGCCCGTCCCCGCCAGGTGTACGAGGCGAGGGTGCCGGACGCCTTGGACAGCACCACCTCCATGTCCCGCCCGCGCACCCGCACTTCGGCATCGGTCTCGGTGAGGGTGAGGCCGCCTGGGGCGGGGGAGTCGTCCGGTGCGGGCGCGGACCAGTCCAACGCGAACTGCTCGGCGGCCACTTCGTGTCCCGCGCCGGCCCAACCGGTCGCGTCACGCAGCACGAAGGAGAGGCCGAGGAAGTACTCGGCGCCGGGTTCCGGCGCGGCGGGCCTGCGGTAGGGGACGCGGACGACGCCCTGCGCGCCGGGCGCCACCGCAGGCGCCGGCAGCGTGCCGTGCTGCACCGTCGTACCGTCACGGGTCACGGCCCACCGCAGTTCGTAGCCGTTCAGGCCGCTGAACAGCTGCTTGTTGCGCACCCGCACGGTCCCGGCCGCGAGGTCGTCCGCGGTCAGGCCCACCGGCTGGTGGCACTTCTTGATCTCGATCAGCCCGGGGTGGACCGAGCGGTCCGCGGCCACCAGCCCGTTGCAGCAGAAGTTGCCGTCCGTCGGATAGCCGGGGCGCCAGTCGCCGCCGTACGACAGATAGGTGCCCCGGGAGCCGCCCGGCACCGGCAGCCGGACGGCCTGGTCGACCCAGTCCCAGACGAACCCGCCGTGCAGGTTCGGGTAGCGCTCGAAGACCTCCCAGTACTCCCGGACGTTGCCGCCGCTGTTGCCCATCGAGTGGTTGTACTCGCACAGCAGGAACGGCGTGGGGTTGCCGGACCTGCCGTAGGCCTCGACGCCCGCCGGGCTGGTGTACATCTCGCTGTGCAGGTCGGCGACGGCGTTCATGCCCTCGTAGTGCACCGGGCGGGAGGCGTCCCGGGAGTGCACCCAGTCGGCCATGACCTGGAAGGTGTCGCCGTGCCCGGCCTCGTTGCCGAGTGACCAGACGACGACGCTCGGATGGTTCTTGTCCCGTTCGACCATCGAGCGCAGCCGGTCCACGCAGGCGTCGGTCCACTCCGGCAGCGAGGCAGGCACGGTGTCGCGCACGCCGTGCGTCTCCAGGTTGGTCTCGTCGATCACATACAGCCCGTACTCGTCGCACAGTTCGAGCCAGCGCGGGTCGTTGGGGTAGTGCGAGGTGCGGACGGCGTTGATGTTGTGCTGCTTCATCAGACGGATGTCCTGCAGCATGCGTTTCTCGTCGACGGCCTGGCCGCGCTCGGGGTCGCTCTCGTGGCGGTTGGTGCCGCGGAACATGACGGGCTTCCCGTTGAGGGTGAAGGTCCCCGGCCCGTACTCGACCTGGCGGAAGCCGACACGGGTGCTGTGGATGTCGACGGCCCGGCCCCGGGCGTCGGAGAGCGTCACCACCAGCGTGTAGAGGCTCGGCCGTTCCGCGGACCACAGCGCGGGCGCCCGCACCCCGCCCTTCAGGGACACGGTTGTGTCACCGGCCGCGCCCGCGAGGCCCAGCACCCGCCGCCCGCGGGCGGCGAACAGCTCGGCGCTCACCCGGTGGCCCGGGACGCCGCCGTCGCCGCCCCGGTCGCGCACCGTGACGTCGACGGTGAGGACGGCGTCGCGGTAGGCGGAGTCCAGCGCGGTGTGCACGAACAGGTCCTGCACATGCACCCGCGGGATCGAGTACAGATACACGTCCCGGAAGATCCCGGACAGGTCGATCATGTCCTGGTCCTCCAGCCAGCTGCCGTCGGACCAGCGGTGCACCTCCACGGCCAGGGTGTTGGTGCCGGGCCGCAGATACCGGGTGACGTCGAACTCGGCGGGGGTGTAGCTGTCCTCGCTGTAGCCGACCCGCTGCCCGTTGACCCATACGAAGAACGCGGACTTGACGCCCTGGAAGGACAGCAGTGTGCGCCGGCCCGACCAGGCGTCCGGCACGGTGAAGGCGCGGCGGTAGGAGCCCACCGGATTGACGTCGTGCGGCACCTCGGGCGGCGCGGGCGTCTCGTAACCGATCCACGGATACTTGATGTTGAGGTAGATCGGCTCGGGGTACCCCTCGATCTCCCAGTTCGAGGGGACGGGGATGCGGTCCCAGCCGCCGTCGTCGTAGCCGGGCTCGTGGAACCCGACGGGCCGCTGGTCCGGGTTGCGCGACAAGCGAAAGCGCCAGTCCCCGTTGAGGGAGCGGTGGTACGGCGACTCCTGGAACCGTCCGCGCAGCGCGTCCGCGGCGCTCGCGTACGGCACCAGCCGGGCCCGCGCCGGCTCGCGGTCGACCTGGAACACCCGCGGGTTCGCGTCCCACGGGTCGCCGTCGGCGGCGAAGGCACGCTTCTGCGCGGCGAAGGCGGCCCAGCCGGCCAGGGCGCCCGCCGCGAGGACGGTGCGACGGCGCGGTCGGTTCAGGGGGGCTCTCTCTGCACTCATACGGCGGCTCCGAACGCAAGGCATCAAGAAACGCCAGCATCGAACGGAACCGCGCACCACACAAGGGTGCGGCGGACGCACAGAACCGTATGGCGCAAAGAGATTGACGTACCGTCAGTGCTTCGGCACGAGCCGCGACCGGGAGCCGTCATGGGCGTACGCAAGGATCTGAAGCGGCGGCGCGGGGCGCCGCCGCCGTGGTCATGCGCCGCCGTGAGCAGGGCGTCTGGCACCCGGTCACGGCGGCCCGCTTCGCCCGTGCCGACACACAGAAGGCGGGCCACCGGGAACCGGTGACCCGCCGCGGCGGAGCGGACCGCTCAGCCGTTGCCCGTGCCGTTGCCGGACAGGGCCGAGATGTCGTCCAGGATGTGCGACAGCGGCTCGTCGCCCTTGGCCTGGGTGGAGTTCTCGACGCACTGCTGGTTCTGCGGCGACGAGAGGACGGGCACGTCCTGTACGGCGACCGGGACGAGACCGACGAGGGAGCCGACGTTCGCCTTGGCCGGCAGGCCGATGCACGGCTTGTTGAGCGAGCCCTGGACCAGCGAGTGCTGCGGGCTCATGTCACCGAAGGTGGCCGAGTTGCCGAACTCCGACTGGGCGCCGACGCCGCTCGCGGACGTGGTGCCGGTGTCGTTGCCGATGGCCAGGGCCTGGGGGGCGGCCGCGCCGGCAAGGCCGGCGACCGAGGCGGCCACAGCCGCGGTTGCCCACAGCTTCTTCATGTTCGTTCCCTTCGAAAGGCGGACTCCGGGGACGGAGTTGCGTGATCGCCAACGGCGGCGCAGCGGACCGGGTTGCGGGCTGTGCCTCGAACGGACCAGCGCGATCCGATCAGCGGACCAGCGCAGCCCGGAACCGGGACCGGCCCGGCCCGATCAAGGGAGAAACGTCCCTGCGCGGTCATGTCCCGTAACAGGCCGACGGGCCGCCGGAAGTCCGGCGGCCCGCTGGGAAAGCCCGGAAGGGGCGTGGGAGGTGTCCCGGGTCAGTTGTTGCCCGTGCCGTTGCCGGACAGGGCCGAGATGTCGTCCAGGATGTGCGACAGCGGCTCGTCGCCCTTGGCCTGGGTGGAGTTCTCGACGCACTGCTGGTTCTGCGGCGACGAGAGGACCGGGACGTCCTGTACGGCGACCGGGACGAGACCGACGAGGGAGCCGACGTTCGCCTTGGCCGGCAGGCCGATGCAGGGCTTGTTGAGCGAGCCCTGGACGAGCGCCATCTGCGGGCTCATGTTGCCGAAGGTGGCGGAGTTGCCGTACGCCTGCGAGGCGCCGTTGCCGCTCGCCGAGGTGGTGCCGTTGTCGTTGCCGATGGCCAGAGCCTGCGGGGCGGCGGTGGCCGAGACGCCGACGACGGAGGCGGCGACCGCGGCGGAGGTCAGAACCTTCTTGATCACTTGCGATTCCCTTCTGAAGAAACCCCGTCCACCGGAGTGCCCTGGTTCAACTGGAGAGAACGCATCCGGTTCCTGGTATTCACCCCGATGGCCGACATGCCGCCCCGCCGGGAATACATGGGTGTGACCCTTCCGAGTGGCGCGTTAATTCCGTTGCCGCCGGACGATCCGATCGGGTGACGTGCCGCAACCATTTGGCTCGTGACGGGTTGATGCGGCAGGAACGTGCGTCTTGGCCAGGAGGCCAGGAAAGGAA
Source organism: Streptomyces sp. NPDC004629 (assembly GCF_042873595.1). NCBI lineage: Bacteria > Bacillati > Actinomycetota > Actinomycetes > Kitasatosporales > Streptomycetaceae > Streptomyces > Streptomyces sp. NPDC004629. The sequence goes on from NZ_JBIALO010000012.1 coordinate 50,329, forward strand.
AGCGAAAATGCTGAAGAAGGCAATGGCCGTGGCGGCGGTCGCCGCGTCCGTCGTCGGTGCGTCGGCGGCGCTCGCCCCGCAGGCGCTTGCCCTCGGCAACGACAACGGCACCACGTCCGCGAGCGGCACCGGCGCCCAGGAGGCGTTCGGCAACCAGGTGACCGGGGGCCATCTGAGCCCGCAGGCCACCCTGGTGCAGGGCTCGCTGAACAAGCTCTGCGTAGGCCTGCCGGCCAAGGCGAACGCCGGCTCGGTGGTCGGCGCCGTCCCGGTCGCCGTACAGGACGTGCCCATCCTCTCGTCGCCGCAGAACCAGCAGTGCGTCGAGAACTCCACCCAGGCCAAGGGCGACGAGCCGCTGTCGCACATCCTGGACGACATCTCGGCCCTGTCCGGCAACGGCACGGGCAATCACTGAGTCGACCCCGCGGAAAGTCCGCCCGGGCCGCGCGCCGTTTTCCGTGCCGCCCCGGGCGGACTTTTCCATGAAATCCCCGTTCAACCTGAAGTACATCGCTCAGCCGAACTGTTTCCTCTCATGCGTCAATGTTGTGAAGGCGTTCGAGTGAATTACGGGATGACGCGCGTTCTGTAGTTTCTTCGACCGTCTATCCCTCGTTCTACAACCTGCCGGTCATGGTGCGAGCCGTTCAAGCTGTGCTCGCTCGGTTTCGGCCGTCATAGGGGCATGACCGCAGAGAAGGGAAAGTTCATGAAGAAGAGCGCTGCCGTCGTCGCAGGCGCGATCCTGGCTCTGGGCGCCGCCGCCCCGGCCTTCGCGGACTCCGGTGCCGAGGGTGCTGCCGTCGGTTCTCCCGGTGTTCTGTCCGGCAATGTCGTCCAGCTCCCCGTGCACGTTCCGGTGAACGCGTGCGGCAACACCGTCAACATCATCGGGCTGCTGAACCCCGCGTTCGGCAACACCTGCGCCAACGGCTGACGTCACCCGACATCACGCGCCGGCCTTCGGGCTGTGCAGCGGCCGGCCCCGGACCGTTGATCCTTGGGTTCTTCGTTCCGGGGCCGGCCTTCCCACTTCTTCAAGCAGGAAGACAACGAGATTGCGAAAGACCCTGAGCAGGGGAATGGTCGTGGCCGCCGCCGCGACGAGCGTTCTGTCCCTGTGCGAGATCGCCGCCGTCGCCGACTCGGCAGCCGGCGGCACCACCTCGGACTCCCCGGGTGTCCTGTCCGGCAACACCGTGCAGGCGCCGGTCCATGTGCCGGTGAACGTCTGCGGCAACACCGTCGACGTCGTCGCCTTGCTGAATCCGGCGTTCGGCAACTCCTGCGCCAACGGCGCGAGTCGGGTCGAGCAGGCCACCCCCGGCATTCCGGGGCAGGTCGGTCCCAGTGACAGCGGCGCCCAGCAGACGCCTCCCCCGACGAGCGTGGTGAGCACCCCGGGCGTGGTGAACACCCCGCCCGTCGCCCGCCCCCCGGCTCCCCGGCCGCCCGCCCCCGCCGAACAGATCCGGGCCGACTCGCCCTCCTCGGCGGGGACGCACGACTCCCCCTCCACCAGTTCCACCGGTTCCACCGGTTCCACCAGTTCCACCGGTTCCACCGAGCGGCAGCCGGGACTCGTCCCCATGGGCGGCGAATCCCAGCCCGTGCGGCCCGCACTGGCGGAGACCGGCGCCGCGACCACGCTGGCGGCCTCCGGCCTCAGTGCCGCGCTGATCGCGGGCGGCGTGATCCTGTACCGGCGAGGCCGAGCCGTGTCCGTCCGGTAAATCCGTAGCGTGCCGGACGTGTGAGCGCCCGGCACCCGCACCGCATGGGCCGGCCGCCCTCCCGCTCGGGAGGGCGGCCGGTTCGCGTGTCGAGCCGCCTGGGCCGCCGCACGGCGGGATCGCTGCGGAACGCCGTCCTCGACGCGCGGGCGGGACTCCGGACGGGCCGGCGGTCATGCCGTCCCCGTCGTCCGGCTCGGGAGTCGTCAGGGCATCACGAGCCGGAACACAGAAACGGTCCGTGCCGTCCGCTGTGGAGGCGGACGGCACGGACCGGTCGTAGGACCACTCAGTCACCGGGACGAGCCCGCGACGTCTGCGGTCTTCGTGGGATCAGCTGGGCTACTGGCAGACCGACTGGACGGTGAAGGACGCGGCGTCCGCGCCCCCGTTGACGACGGTGACCGTCCAGGCGGCGCCCCCGATGCCCGACTGCACATTGAGCGGACCCGTCCCCGAGGTCTGGGTCACACCGCCCCAGACGGCCGTGGTCCCCACGGGGCACGCGGGACCGGTGAAGGTGCCGGTGGTGCCGGCCGCCAGGGTCTGGGCGGTCGAGCTGAGGACCTGTGCGCCGGGGCCGGTCGGGCCGGTGGCTCCGGTCGGGCCGGTGTTGCCCTGTGCGCCAGGCACGCCCGGGACCCCCTGGACGCCCTGGGCGCCCTGGGCGCCTTGGGTGCCCTGGGTGCCCTGCGCCCCCGTCGCTCCGGTGGCGCCGGTGTTGCCCTGCAGGCCCTGCAGGCCCTGGATGCCCTGCGGCCCCGTCGCTCCGGTGGCGCCGGTCGCGCCGGTGTTGCCCTGGATGCCCTGGATGCCTTGGACGCCCTGCGGCCCCGTCGCCCCGGTGACACCCTGCGGGCCGACCGCCCCGGTGGCCCCGGTGGCCCCGGTGGCACCGGTCGCCCCGGTGGCCCCGGTCGCGCCAGTGGCACCGTTGAGGCCGTTGAGGCCTGCAGGCCCGGTCGCTCCGGTGTTGCCCTGCGGGCCCTGGATGCCCTGGATGCCCTGGACACCCTGGGGGCCCGTCGGTCCGTTGAGACCCTGCGGGCCGACCGGACCCGTGGGACCGGTGGAGCCCGTGCCGACGGGGCCGGTCGGACCCGTCGGGCCCGAGGGGCCCGTCGGGCCGGTGGGACCCGGGATGTCCGAGCACAGCGGCACGCCGGACGCGGCGACGTAACGGGCGGTCACCCACCCGTTCTGGTTGGCGAGCTTGTACCACCAGATGTTCCCGTCGACCGACTGGCCCGCCTCCTGGCACAGCAGGGAGATGCTCGCCCCGAAGGGGAACGAGCCCAGGCTCGGCGAGTCCGACGTCGGCAACTGGCGGACGTTCACTCCGGTCTGCGCGGTCACGACTCCCGTGACCGCCGCGCGAAGGTTCCTGTGGTCTGCTTTCTCTCCGGCTCGCAGCGCGATCCGGTCTGCCTGCGCGCCGGTCTGAGCGTGAGCCCGGCCCGCGAGAGAGGGTGTGTGCGCCGCAGCTGGGCCGCACAGACCCAAGGTAAGGCCGAGGCTCACTGCTCCGAGAACCAGCGACGACGTGCCGCCGGTCTTAAAAGCCCCATGCACCAAAACCCACCGTGCCTTTCGTGACAAATCTGAGGGAGATGAGGTGCGAGAAGCAAACTGCATATGACGCTCGCAAATCCAGGCAACTCGGATCAAATGGGCTGAAAGTGGCACATAGATCACTCAGAGAGTCTGTATTTAATCGGCTTATTGGTATCGAATGGGGCATGGGGAATGCCGGGCTGTGGTGTGTCGCACGTGGGGGCGGAAATCAGGGGATTCACGGGTGGGTTTCGGCGCGGCCCCTGGGCCGGGCGACCGGCGGCCGGTGACCGGTGACTGGTGACCGTCGGCCGGTGACTGGTGACTGGTGACCTGGGCCGCAACGCGCGAGGCTCCCGTGCCGTCGAGGGAGGTGTTCGAGACCTCAACTCGCCGGTACGGGAGCCTCGTTGGCTTACCGTGCTGCACCATCCGTCGGCGGATCAGCCGGACTTCGCGCCCTTGTGCCGCCGCTTGCCCTTGCCGCCCCCGAGTCCATGGCTCGGCTCCGGGATCGTGGCAAGTCTGTGCACGGCGAACTCACGGTTGACGCGGGTCTGTTCGCGGTGGGCCGGCGGCAGGTCGGGCATGGCGAGCAGGCGGTCGCAGGCCTGGAGCGCACCCTTGAAGTCACCCACCCAATAGGCCGTGATCGAGAACTCGCACAGCAGGCCCCAGCGGTACACCCAGGGCTGGGTGAACAGGATGTCGTCCGGCTGCTCCTTGTCCAGGCAGGCGACGACGATCGCGTGAGCCATGTGATGACGACCCAAGGCGCGCAGCCGCGAGGCCAGCTCGTAACATGCTTCGAGCCGTTGCGGACGTGATTCCCAGGCCCGGGTCAGCGCGTCCACACCGGCGGGCAGATCACCGGAATCGGCGTGCAGGACCCCGACTTGGAGCAGGGAGTAGTAGACCTCCTCGGCCCAGCCGCCCATCGACGCCCGATGTTCGTACAGCCTGATCGCCTCGGCGGTGTTGCCCATGTCCCGCATGGTCTGGGCCAGATAGAAGACCGTGCGGGTGTTGCTGGGGTCGCGTTCCATCTCGGCGCTGAGCAGGCGTGCGTCACGCTCGAACTTGTCGTGCCGTGAGCCGCCGTCCGCATGGTCCTCGACGACCAGCGCGTCGAGGTTCTCCTGCGTTTCGTTCCCGTCCGCGGTGAGGAACTCGTGGGTGACACCCTCGTACCGCCATGGGAGATCGCCCCGTACCAGGCGTCTGATCCGGTACTCCATGGCACCTTCGTGCCGGAGCATGTACGCGTCCGCCGTGAGCCGGGGCAGCGGGCCGTCCTTTCTGAGGACGTGGTCCGCGTCCAGGAGCAGCAGATAGTCGGCCTTGCCGCGGGCGTGCCGGATGTTCAGTGTGCGGTTGTGCCCGAAATTCCTCCAGGGTTCCTCGTGGAGTTCGCCCGGAACTCCGTCGAGGGCGCCGCGGATCAGTTCCTGGGTTCCGTCCGTCGATCCGGTGTCCGAGATCACCCAGGTGTCCACCACGTCGCGCACGGACGCCAGGCATCGCTCGATGACTCCTGCTTCGTTCTTGACGATCATGCAGAGGCAGATGGAGGGCTTCACGACAGCACCACGCTCCTACGTTTCCCGATACGGGTCATGGGTCGGACCTGTCCCACGGCGGAATCAGCCTTTGTGCTTGGAGGCGTCCAGATCGCCGGAGACCGGTGTGCGTTCGGGCCGGTGGGTGAGATGCAGCAGGACAAAGCCGTCGCGGTCGGCCACAGTGCGGTACCCCTGGGCGCGGGACTGGTTCAGCATGGCGCGTTCCGCTTCGAAGGACAGGGGCCACCGCCAGCGTGCCGCCACCCAGGTGTCCACCATGATCCACTGGGGGAAGGGGCGACTGACCGGATAGCCGTAGACACTGACGCTCGTCCGGTTGGTGAGCTGGGGAACCAGATAGGTGGACGCCTGGACCGTGGCGTCGTCGGGGATCTTCTTCATCAGGCTGTGGGCGACGGCGACGCGCGGATCCGATCGCCAGGTGGCCGGGCTGAAGAGCTGCCAGAAGGGGAAGCTCGGCAGGATCGCGAGGGTGACCGCGGCCGAGGCGGCGAGATACCGTCGCAGGCTGCCGTGCCCCGTGCCCCGTTGCACCAGGGCGTCGATGAAGGCGGCGAAGACGATGGGCATCACGACCAGCGAATAGTGGTAGCCGGTGCCCCAGTGGACGTAGTTGTTCGAGAAGAGACGCCAGACGAGCGTCGGCACGGCGACCCACAGCAGCGGGGAACGCACGGCCAGGAACACGGTCGGGGCCAGCACGAGCACGAGCGTCGACAGCTTGGCCTGCGGGGTGACGAGACCCACCGTGCTGCGGTACAGCAGGTCCAGCGGCCCGCTGTCGGCGCCCGAGGTACCCGAGGTGCCCGTGGGAGAGTCCGCCAGGAACCAGTAGGCGAACGAACCGTTCGGGTTGAAGGCCGGCAGGACCACCAGCAGGACCAGCAGCGTCCCGGCCAGACCGGCCGCCGCGGTCACGAAGCCCAGTCTGCGGGTCCCGCGCCAGGCGATGACCAGGCCGATCACGCCGACCGTGAGTCCGAGGTCTTCCTTCACCAGCAGCAGCGGCAGCGCCCAGCACGCCGCGGCGGCCGGCCGGTTGCTGCCGAGAGCGGCGAGGGAGAACGCGAGCAGCGGGGCGGCGAAGGCGACCTCATGGAAGTCGAAGCCGACGGCGCTCGCGATGCCCCAGGAAAGCCCGTAGCAGGCACCGATCACCGCGCCCGCCACGGAGCCCAGGGCCCTGCGCGCCCACAGCGCCAGCGGGACCACGCTCAGCGCGATCAGCGCGGCCTGTACGACGAGCAGGGTCGCCGCCGACCGGTGCAGCAGGTAGAAGGGTGCGACAAGAGCGAGGACGGGCGAGAAGTGATCCCCCAGGATGGGGAAGTCGGGCCCCTTCAGTTCGGAGACGGGCAGCTGTCCGTCCGCGTACGAGCGGATGACCTGCTCGAAGATCCCCAGGTCATAGCTGTTGGAGAGCATCCGGTGGTGGATGCGCAGCGATACGGCCGTGTACACGAAGAACAGCGCTGCGGCCATGGCCCAGACCCACCACGCGCCGTCGAACCGGCTTTTCTGCGGCGGTTCGGCGACCGCCCTTCTGCCGGCGGATGACTGTTGTGACGGGAGGGCCGGGCTGAGGCTGCTGGACGGTGCTTGCATGGGACCTCCCGGAGGGCCGACGTGGAGAGGCCCCTCAAGATGCCAGGAATGCGTGACTCTTCGCTCTTGTCCAAACTCGGATACGGCGACAATCCACCGAATGGCGGCAAATGCATGCTTCGGTCCGGTTATGCCTCCTGGAGGGGATCGCTCCGGGGGATCTCATATGTCTTCCGCCGACGGGGTTTCCGGCCCACCCGGGCATCGTTGGGCACGGCGTCAGACATTCCCGAGGTGACGTGAGTCGCCGAGAAAGGAACACGATGAAGTCCCTGAAGGCTGCCGCTGTCGTAGCCGGTTCCGTGGCCCTCGCCGGTGTCGCCGCGCCCGCGTTCGCCCACACCACCGCCGACCTCACGCCCACCAGCCTCAACGGCGCCGTCGACACGCTCGCCAGGGGTCCCCTCACCGTGCAGGACGCGATGCCGTTGCAGCACCGGTCGAGCGCGCTCGACACCGAGAACAAGGGCTCCGTGCTCAACACGGTGAAGGGCGCGACCGCCGCCCTGAACCAGCACGGCCCGCTGCTCGGCGGTCTGCCGCTGCAGAGCTGAGCCGACCGGCCTCGGGCCCGGCGTTCGAGGACCACCGGGGATCACCGAGGGACACCGCGAGGCACCGGGAGGCGTCGGGAGGAGTCGGGAGGAGTCCCTCGATCGTGTGGCCACCCCGCGGCTCGTGGGCCGGTCGGGTGAGAAGCCGGCGGGTGGCCCGCGGGCCCGTCGATAGGGTCGCGCGGGTGACCTCAACCTCAGCCGAAACCCGCCCTTTCCGCCTGGCCGACCTGGGCACGCTCGTCGTGCTCGCCTGGAGCGGAGAGGCCACCGACGGAACCGATATGCCCTACCTGCTGGCGTACTCCCTCGGGGACGCCGAGGGCGGTGGGGCGACGACGTCCGCCGCCGTCGAGCGGCTGCTGGAGCACAGCGGACTGCCCATCGGCGGGGACCTCGTCGACGGCGCCGCCAGGCCCAGCCTGCCCGTCACCCTGCTCGTGCAGTCCGGCCAGGCCGTCGTCACCCTGCCGCAGCTGAACGCCCAGTGCCCCGCCCCGCCGGAGTGGCTTGCCGCCGTCGCCCAACGCGGCTACGCCTACCTGGTGTTCACCGCCCGCCCCTGGCCCGAGGCCCGCCCCGGCATGCCCCTGACCCCGCGGCAACTGGCCGCCTTCATCGGCGCCGAGGAGACCCTGAGCGCCGCCGCGCACGTCGTCCTGCCGGCCCGCAGCCTGCGCGGCTGACCACGACGCCCGGCGGCGCGGGACGTCGCCGACGAGACTTCGGGGCCAGCTGATCTTGCCGCGCAGGGGTGTCCCCTCTCGTGCCGCCGCGGTCGGCACGGTCCCCGTCCCGGTGCCGCTGGACGTCGCGGAGAAGTCTTTTGGCACGCGGATGCCGATGCCGGTGGCCGAACTGCCGGTGCCGGGCCGACACCCGAGGGCCCGCGGTACGTCGAGAGACGGCTCGCGACCGGCGAACCTGCCCCGTCTGCCGATCAGCGGCGGCGCGCCCGGCGTCGGACCGGTCGCGCCCCTACCGGACCCCCTCGACGCGGGCCCGAACCACATGGATGCCGATGCCGCCCATCCGGCCTGCGAACCCGCGTCCCGGTCGGCCCGCCGCCACCTTCACACCTCGCCGAACCCCGACAGCTTCGGCTCCCGGATGTGACGCTCCCGCAGCCCGGCGGCCCGGGCCTTCGGACGGGTGCCGACCGCGAACGCGGGCCGAGGTCCGGCCGTTGGACGCTGTACCGCCCTCCGGGGCGCGGGGGTCAGGGCAGGCGGCGGGTCGGGGTGCCCGTCAGGTACGCCTGGATGTTCTCGATCGCCTGGCCGTAGTACGTCGCGTAGTTGGCCCGGGAGACATAGCCGAGGTGGGGCGTGGCCAGCAGCCGGGGCGCGGTGCGCATCGGATGGGCGGCCGGCAGCGGCTCGATGTCGAAGACATCGACGCCGGCGCCCGCGATCCGGCCCTCGCGCAACGCCGCCAGCAGGGCGTCCTGGTCGACGATCGCCGCGCGGGAGGTGTTGATCAGATAGGCGGTCGGTTTCATGAGGGCGAGTTCGGCGGGTCCCAGCAGACCGCGGGTGCGCTCGCCGAGGGCCAGGTGCACGGAGACGAAGTCGCTGCCGGCCAGCAGGTCCTCCTTGGTGAGGGCCGGTTCGACCCCCACCTCCGCGGCGCGCTCCCGGGTGAGGTGCCGGCTCCAGGCGGTGACGCGCATGCCGAAGGCGAGGCCGATCCGGGCCACCTGGCCGCCGATGCGGCCGAGTCCGAGCAGGCCGAGCGTGCGGCCGTGCAGGTCGGCGCCGACGCTGGACTGCCAGGGGCCGCCGTTGCGCAGGGCGTGGCTCTCCTCGACGATGCCGCGGGCGAGGCCGAGCAGCAGCGCCCAGGTCAGTTCGACCGGCGGGGTCGAGGAACTGGCCGTACCGCACACGGTGACGCCGTGCGCCTCGGCCGCGGCGTAGTCGATGACGCTGTTGCGCATCCCGGAGGCGACGAGGAGCCGCAGCCGCGGCAGCCGGGCGAGCAGCGAGCCCGGGAACGGGACGCGTTCGCGCAGGGTGACCACGATGTCGAAGTCGGCGAGGGCCGCGGCGAGGGCGTCCTCGTCGGCGATGTGCTCGCGCAGCGGGACGATCTCCACCCGGTCCGCCAGCACCGACCAGTCGGCCGACTCGACCGCCACACCCTGGTAGTCGTCCAGCACCGCACAGCGCAGCCGCATCCGTCTCTCCCTGTCCGCTTCCCGGCCGCTCGACTGTACCTGCCGGTCAGCACCGCAGCGGGGGCGGCGGGGCGCGTCCGGGCGGGGTCAGACGTGCCGGACGGCGCCCATCTCCCGCATGAAGGCCGTCGGATCGCTGTCGGAGCCCTGGATCATCTCGTACAGCTCCCACTCGCCGGCGTCGTTCCTGACGAACTCCACCACCGTCGTCGCGGTCGAGTCGGCCACCTGGGAGAAGTCGTCGGCCACCAGCTCCCGGTACCCCTCGACCACCACCACCCCGGCGTTCGACAGGTCGCCGAAGGTACGCGGCACGGGGTCCTGGTGGATGACCACGCCCACGACCACTCGCCCGTAGGCGGACGCCAGCCGCTCCACCTCCAGGACCATCACCTCGACGAACCCGAAGCCCTGGCCGGTCCGGCTGTGCCGGGTCATGTTGATGGTGCCGTCCGGTGACCTGCTGTCGTAGTGCACGACGTACTCCGGGCGACCGTAGGGGTCGTCCACGGAGTAGGTCGCGGCGACGATGTCGAGATGCCGGGGCGCCTCGCCCAGAGGACTCGGGTCCCATTTGAGCCGTACCTCGACCTTCCCCAGCCCTTTCCCGGCAAGCCTCACCGAACGCCCCTCCCTGCGCCGAAACCCTCATGCGGAGACCGCCCCCGCCCCTCAAGTATGGTCCCTGACCAGCCGTTTGACGCTCCCTTAACGGGATCCGCCAGGCCCATTCACAGGGGCCGACCGCAGGGAGAAACGCGCGGAGAAACGCGGGCCGGCCGTCCAGAGATCCGGGCGCATCGATTCGCAATCGTGACCACATGGATCGGTCCTGCCTCGGGTGGATCGCCAGCCCGAAGCCAACTCTTCGAAAAGTTGGGGTCGATGGGCTTGATCGGGTTATGCCTTCGATCCGTCGGGATCACCGGATGTGTGTTCGCATTTTGCAAATGCGTACCGACTCTCCGTGTATGTCGGATGCCTTCTCGCGTGCCGAAACGGTCATCCGTGTGCCGGGTGTGTTCGTACCACCAGCTCAAGGAAACGTTTTGCTGAAGCTTTTGAAGTACTACCTCGTCGCGCTCCCCGTCCTCGGTTCCGCCTATGTGGTCCTGGTGGTGGACCGCTGGATGTGGTGACCGCAGGGGCCGCCGGCTCCCGGGCCGCGGCTCAGGAGCCGGTCGGCTCGTGGTGGGCCAGCAGTCGCAGCAGCTTCTCCGCTTCCGCGTCGGCACCCAGGCGCCGATAGAGGGAGACCGCCTGTTCGCCGTACCGCCAGGCCCGTTCAAAGCCGCGCGGGGACAGGAAGGCCGTCCGGGCGAGGCCCGCGAGCGCATGGGCGGAGCCCAGGGGAAACTCGACGCTCCGCGCCACGTCGAGGGCCCGCTCGTAGTTCCTGGACGCGGTGTCGAGCCGCCCCGACTCCCGGTGGACGTCCGCCACACCGATCAACGCCCGAAGCATCTCGTACTTGTTGTCGATGCTGGTCGCGACCTGTTCCGCCATCGTGAGGTGCAGCAGCGCCTCGCCCCTGCGCCCCGCTTCGGCGTGCGCAAGGCCCATGCTGATCAGCACGTCGGCCTCGCCCAGGACGTCGCCGCCGGCCCGGTGCGCGGCAAGGGCCCTGCGGTAACAGGCGAGCGCGCGGTCCATCTGTCCCGTCGCCTGATGCACCGCTCCCAAGTTCTTTTCCAGAATGCCCAGTTCCTGTCTGCCGCCGTGCTGGCGCATCAGGACGAGCGACCGTTCGTAGCAGTCGCGGGCGTCGGCGTAGCGTCCCTGAAGGCTGTGCAGTTCACCGCGGTTGTTCAGGGCCTGCGCCACCCCGTACGGATCGGGCAGCGTCTCGTAGATGTCCTGCATCAACTGGACCCGGTGGAGGGCTTCGTCGTACTGCCCCGCGTAGAACAGCGCCGCTCCCTGCACATTCAGGCACTCGGCCTCCCCGGACCGGTCGCCGGCCTCCCGGTACAGCGCCAGTGACCGTTCGAGGACGCGCATGGCCGTGCCGCCGTGGCCGGCGGCGAGTTGGGCGCGGCCCGTCTGGAGGAGCGCGTCGGCGCGGCCGTGGGCGTCGTGCAGATCCTCGTAGATCGACAGGGCCTCGGCCGCGCAGCGTAACGCCTCGCCGTGGTTGCGCTGCGCCAGCAGATCGGCGCGGTCCGTCAGCGTGCGGGCCAGCGCGGACCGGTCGCCCGAGACGCGCAGCACCGGCACCGCCGTGTCGAAGAGGCCGGCCGCCACGTCCCGTGTCTCCCACAGTTTCAAGGAGCGTGCCAGGACGCTCGGGAAGAGCGCGGCGTACTCGGGGTGCCGGTCCGCGGCGGTACGCGCGACCGCCAGCAGATTGGCGTGTTCCACGGTGAGCCACACCTGGGCCTCGTCCGCGTCGGAGAACTCGGGGGCGTAGCGGGACTCCTTCTGCGCGCTCAGCGGAACCGCCCTGCGGTGCGGGCGGGCGCGGCGGTCGGCCCGGTGGGCGGTGGTGAGGTGGTAGGCGATCAGCCGGCCGACCGCCGTGTGCCGGGCCGCGTCCGGATCCGTACGGGCGCCGGTCCGCAGACCGAAGGCGCGGGTCAGGTCGTGCAGCCGGTAGCGCCCGCGTACCGGCTCTTCGAGGAGGCTGGAGTCCAGCAGTTCCTCGACGCACCGCTCCAGTAGCCCCGCCTCGCGCCCGAGGTCGGGACCGGCCAGTGCCGCTGCCGCCCGCAGGGTGATGTCGGGGCCGGGATGCAGGGCGAGACGGCGGAACAACTGCCGTGCCGGTTGGCCCAGTTCCGCGTACGACAGCCGGAAGACCGCCGTGATCAGCTCGTCGAACTCGGTGAGCGGGTCGGTCGCCCGGGTCAGCCGGTCGAGCAGGTCCTGGAGGGTCCATGCGTCGCGGTGCCGGAAACGGCTCGCCAGCAGTTGCAGGGCCAGGGGGTGGCAGCCGCACGCGTCCACGACCCGTTCCAGGGCTTCCGGCTCGGCGGACGTGCGCGAGGCGCCGACGATCCGGGTGAAGAGGGTGGCCGCCTCCGCCCTGGACAGCGCCTCCACCGGCAGGGACGCGGCGCTGTCCAGCCCGGCCAGCCGGCTCCGGGTGGTCACGATGGCCCGGCAGCTGGGGGTGCCCGGCAGCAACGGGCCTACCTGCGCCGCGTCCCGCGCGTTGTCCAGCACCACGAGCGCGCGCCGGCGCGCCGTCCACTCCCGCCAGCGGGCGGCCCGCTCGTCCAGGGTGTCCGGCAGTTCACCCGACCATCCCGCCGAGTGCAGCAGGGTGGCCAGGGCCTCGGCCGGGTCCAGCGGCTGCCGGCTGCTGTAGCCGCGCAGATCGACGTAGAACTGGCCGTCGGGATAGGCCGCGCACAGCCGGTGGGCCGCGTGCACGGCGAGCGCGGTCTTGCCGATGCCGGGCATGCCGTGCAGGACGGTGACCGGCAGGGCGTTCGCCGTGCCGGCCGCGGTGGCCGGGGCGGCGGCCAGCAGGAGGCGCAGCTCGGCGGCCCGGCCGGTGAAGTCCTGGGTGTCCCGCGGCAGACAGTTACGGGTTTCCGGCTCCGGGGCGGTCGCCGTGGCCGCAGCGGCGGGGATGTGCCCCGCGGGCGGGAGCAGCAGGGTGTGGTCCTGTTCGAGCATCCGCAGGTGGAGTCCCTGGAGTTCCGCGGCCGGCTCGATCCCCTGACTCTCGTGGAGCTTCGTCCGGGCGTCCCGGTAGACGGCGAGCGCTTCGTCGTGCCGCCCGGAGCGGTACAGGGCCAGCATGAGCGTGCCGATCACCCGCTGCGCGAAAGGATTCTGCGCGGCGAGTTCCTGGAGTTCGCCGACGAGGTCCGCGTGCCGCCCCGCCGCCATTTCCAGGACGATCCGCTCCTCACGGACCCTGCGGTGGTCCTCGATCAGCCGGGCACGCGTCGACAGCGCCCAGGAGTTGTCGGCGAACTCGGCGAGCGGCTCACCGCGCCACAGGGCCTCTGCCGTGCGCAGCAGGGCGATGGCCGTGGCACGCTCGCCCCGCGCCGCCGCGGCGGCCGCGTCCGTCCGCAGGCGCTGGAATCGCAGCAGGTCGATGGCGCGCGGATCGGCCCGCAACTGGTACAGCCGGTGCGAGGGCCGCTCCACACGCGCCCGCTCCTCGCCCACCGCCCGGCGCAGCCGCCCCCGCAGCCGGGAGAGGTAACTGTGCAGGGTGTCCAGGGCCGTCGGCGGCGGATCTCCGTGCCATACGCGGTCCATCAGCGTGTCCACGGAGACCGGTTCGCCCCGGGCATGGACCAGCACGGCCAGTACGCAGCGTTCCTTCAGCGATCCGAGGGGGTACTGCTGTCGGCCGTGCCACAGCTCAAGAGGTCCCAGAGCAAGAAGTTCCACCATCACTCCCGGTGGGTGTGCAATGGGTGTGCTTCTTCCTGCCGGCTTCGGCGGTGCCCGCAGAGGTGTGCGGTACTCCGTTCACTGTTCTGCGGTTGCCCGGGGTGGAGACAGGGGCGCACTGGAGCGCGGCAGGCGCACACCGTCCCTGATCATGGCTTGCGCCGCGCGGGGACGCCGGGGTTTCGCCCAGGGGGGACCGGGAGGTACGGCGGTTCCACAGGAGTGCAGGATTTCTGCAAGCCCGCCGTCCAGCCACCGGGGCACCCCCTCGTCATGGGCCGCGGACGGCCGTCACGGGCCGAGCATGGCCGCGGTCACGGAGGCATGACGGGGAACCGGGGGAAAACAACGATGAGCGTGACAGTGCCCGAGCCGCAGTGGCGGCATGTGCCGGTGCGTCTGGACGTCGAGCGCTGGGCCACCCGCCGGACGCGCAGGAGGGTCCTGGTCGTGGTGCACACGGTGATAGCGGGACATCGGCTGCTCGACGCCGTACGCGTGCTGGAGGGCGACGTCCGGGTGCAGACCTTCTTCACCCAGGCACCCGACGTGTTCAGCAACGGAGTGGCCGCGTTCCTGGACCAGTTGGGGGGCCTGGTGCTGCCCTGGAGCCAGGCGGTGCACACCGGCTTCGACCTCGCGCTGGCCGCCAGCCACGGCAGCCTGCACGAACTTCAGGCGCCGGTGATCGTGCTCCCGCACGGCGCCGGCCACAACAAGATCACTCCGGCCGGGCGTCACGGGCGCCCGGTGGCACGGCGCGGTGTGTACGGCCTCAGCAGGCAGCGGCTGGTACGGGACGGCGCGATCGTGCCGGAGGTGATCGTACTGGCCCATCACGAGGAGCTGACCAGGCTCGGCCGCGAATGCCCGGAGGCGCTGCCGGTGGCGGAAGTGGTCGGCGATCCGTGCTTCGACCGCATCGCCGCCAGCCTGCCCTCCCGCGCGCTGTACCGGGACGCCCTCGGCGCCACGGCCGGGCAGCGGCTGGTCCTCGTCTGTTCCACCTGGGGGCCCGACTCGCTCCTTGGTCAGGGATGGGAGGTCCTGGAGCGGCTGGTCGCGGAGCTGCCCCGGGAGGAGTTCCGGATCGCCGCGCTCCTGCATCCGCACGTCTGGACAGCGCACGGCGACTGGCAGGTCCGTGCCTGGCTCGCCGGACTGGCGCGCTCGGGGCTGACCCTGGTCAGTCCGTACGGGGACTGGACCGGGGCGGTCGTCGCCGCCGACTACATCGTCGGCGACCACGGTTCGGTGTCCCTCTACGGCGCCATGACCGGTGTCCCCGTGTTCATGGCGGGACGGCCCGACGCCGACGTGGATCCGGGCTCGCCGTTGGCGGAACTCATGTCCTTCGCGCCCCGGCTGCGCGGGGACCGCCCGCTGCTCCCGCAGCTCAAGCGGAGTGCCGTGACCGGTCGTTCGCATCGGTACGAGCGGGTCGCGGCGCGTATCTCCTCGGAACCGGGCCGGTTCTCCCGCAAGATGCGCACCCTGCTCTACCGCAAGCTGCGCCTGCGGGCGCCCAGCACGCGGACGACCACGGAGCCGGCCCGTCTGCCGCTGACGGTGCACTACGACGAGCCGGGCCGGGTGGCGGCCCCATGACACGGCCCGTGGGTGTGGTGTTCGAGGCAGGGGCGTCGTGGGTGGCGGAGTCCCAGGCGGGGGTGTTCCGGGCGTCGGTGTCGGCGGTGGTGGTGTCTCGGGTGGTGGTGTCTCGGGCGGGGGCGTCGGGGGCGGCGGCGCACCGGGCCGAGATCTCCCGTACGGCCGTATCCCGGACGGGGATCTCCAGTTCGGCGGGGTCCCGGACGGGGGTCTCTCGTTCCGGGGGGTCCGAGGCGGGGGTTTCCCACCCGGCGGGGTCCCGGATGGGGGTCTCCCGTTCGGTGGGGTCCGAGATGGGGGTTTCTCGTCCCGCGGGGTCCGAGGCGGGGATTTCCCACCCGGCGGGGTCCCGGACGGGGGTCTCTCGTCCCGCGGGGTCCGAGGCGGGGGTCTCCCACCCGGCGGGGTCCCGGACGGGGGTCTCCCGTTCCGCGGGCTCCGGGACGGGGGTCTCCCGTCCCGTGGGGTTCGAGGTGGGGGTCTCCCGGGCGGTGGTGTTCTGGGGCGTGGAGTCTCCCGGTTCGGTACGCGATTCTGGCAGGGGCCCGCTCCGGGTCCGTACCGTGCTGCTGAATCCGCACTCCTGGACCGGGACCGAGGCCGGGCCCGTGACCATGACCGTGGACGAGCATGTGCGCGTCTGCCTTCCGGCGGGCAAGCGCTGGCCGCCGCTGGGCGACGTCCTGGTCGGGCCCGGCGCGGGAGCGTCGAGCGCCGCCGAGACCGCGCTGTCCCACCCCGGCGCCCTGGTGGTGGCGGTGCACCACGGCCCCCGCTGCTGGCTGCGGCTCGGCCCGGACGGAGCCGCCCTGGAACTGGAAGCCCGTGGGCCCGGGTCCAGGCAGCCGGAGCAGACATGGGGGACGCTCGCCTCCCTGGCCCACGCCTGGCTGGTGGCCGGGCTGCCCGCCGCGGAGTTCGGGTCGGCCCGGCTGTGCCTCCTGCGTGGTCAGGTCTCGGACGCGCCGCCCGCCAACCGCCGCAGCCGGCGCCTCGCGGACTCCGCTTCCTCCGACTGCGCGCGGCCCACCGAGGAGTAGAGGTCCAGCGCCTCACGGTAACGGTCCCGTGCGGCGCGGGTCTGCCCGCGTCGCTCGGCGACCTCGGCCAGCCCCGCGACCGCACGGGCCATCTCGTAGTGCGCGGCCATGCCGCGCAGTGTCGCCAGCGCGGCGGCCAGCTCCTCGTCCGCCTGATCGAGTCGGTCCAGACGGAGGTGGGCGCGGCCGAGGAGCGTGGTCGCGCGGGCGGCGTTGTACGGATCGCCCGCGTCCCGGAGCGCGGTGTGAGCGGCACGGGCGTGCTGCACCGCCGCTTCGGGCTGCCCCGTGGACAGCGTGACATCGGCGAGGTTCAGCCGCGCCAGTGCCCCGGCCCGCCGGTCGCCGCACGCCGGCAGCTCCGCGGCGGCGCGCCGGAACAGGTCGGCGGCCTCGGCAGGACGGCCCAGCCGCTGGAGCGCGAGACCCCGGTAGTTCAGGGTGCGGGCCTGGCCGAGCCGGTCGCCGCGCCGCAGAAACAGTCGCGCCGCGCGTTCGAACATCTCCAGGGCGCGTCCGTGGTTCCCGGAGCCGAGCTGTCCGATCCCACCCGAGGTGAGCATCCGGCACTCCGCCGCCGTGTCCCCGAGTTCCGCTGCCGCCGCCAGCCCCTCGTCGTGCGCCGCGTGCCAGTCGTCGTAGAACTTGCGCCGCAGGAAGAGGGGCCACATCGCGTCGGCGAGCTGCCAGCCGACGGTCGGGAAGCCCGCGGAGCGGGACCGGCGGATCACCGCCATCAGACTGGGCAGCTCCCGCTCCAGCCAGTCCAGGGCCGCCTCGGCGTGGTCGCCCACGTCCGCGGTGACCACCGGCCCGGGGCCGTAGTCCCGGGCCATCGTGCGGTGCTGGGGGTCGATGATCTCCTCGGCGCGCGTGGCGCTCGCCAGATAGTGGTCGGCGATACGGCGCAGGATCCGCGCCCTCTCCTGCAAAGTCTCCTCTTCCCGCGCTTTCGCGGTGGCGTGCAGACGTACGAGATCGTGGAAGCGGTGGCGTCCCTCTCCGGCGTCGAAGAGCAGGCTCGCGTCGTGCAGCGTCTCCAGCAGCTCCGCCGCGTCCCATTCGCCGGCGAGGACCGCCTTTGCCACCGGACTGCCGAACTCCGCGGCGGGGTGCAGCCCCAAGCGCCGGTACAGCCGGGCGGCCGGGCGCGACAGGGCCCGGTACGACAGATCCAGGGCCGCGCGCACATCGTGGTCGCCGTCGATGGCCAACGCCTCCAGCCGGTCGTGTTCCTCGGTGAGGGCGCTGACCATCGTCGTGATCCGTCGCCCCGGCCGGGCGGCGAGCCGGGCGCCGGCGACCCGGACGGCCAGCGGCAGCCCGGCACACAGCTCGACCAAGGTGCGTGCGTCGTCGGGCTGTTCGGCCACCCGCCCGTCGGCCAGGGTGTCCGCGAGCAGTTCCACGGCGGCCTCGGGCGCGAGCGACTCCAGATGGACCGGAAAACAGCCGTCGACGGTCAGTCCCGGCAGCCGGTGGCGGCTGGTCACCGCCGTCACATTGCCGTTTCCGGGCAGCAGGGGGCGCACCTGGGCCGCGGTCGCCGCGTCGTCGAGCAGCACGACGAGGCGCAGGTCCGCGGTCAACGACCGGTACAGCGCGGTCCGTTCGGCGAGCGCCGAGGGCACCTGCTGCGCGGGGACCCCGAGGGCCCGCAGAAAGCGTCCCAGCACCTCTTCTGGGAGCGCCGGACCGCCCGGCGACTGGGCGCCCAGGTCCGCGTGCAGCTGGCCGCCCGGAAAGTGCGGGCGCAGGGTGTGCAGCCAGCGCAGCGCGAGGGCGGTCTTCCCGACCCCGCCAAGGCCGCTCACCGCGGTCAGCGCAGGCCGCTCCTCCCGCGCGGCACGGACCCGGAGCCGCTCCAGCGCCGCCAACTCCCCTGACCGGTCGACCATGTGCGCGGAGGGCGGCAACTGCCAGGGCGTCCGCCGGGCGGCGCCCGGCTCGGCGGCGATGTGAATGCCGCCGTACACCGCACCTGCCTGGACGGCCGCGCCGTGCACCGTGCCGCTCAACTCGTTCCGTGCCGAGAGCTCATGGCCCCGCACTGCTGCCCCCTAAGCCGCGGTAAGTACCGATTCCTCGGATGGAGCCTTTCCGTACACGTAGTCGATACCCATGCGCCCGGACAACAGCGCCGGGGGTTGGCCGAGCGAGGCACCGTCCTCAGGCATGTGGGAACATCCCGTCTCGGCCGTACGTCGGCTCCTGCGGCACCCCCGGTGGCGGTGACGAGCCCCCTCGTCCGGCCGCGCCTGCTGCGACGGCGGCGTGGGCCCCGACCGTGCGCTTTCTGCTCATGGCGCATCGCGCGGGGAGCGCTCGGATTCGGCCGAATCAGATGGCGTCGATCCGCCAGGCGATCACGCCGCTCGACCCGTTGGTGCTGTTGACGTCGATGCGCACGCGCTTGTTCACCGTGATGCGCCGCTGGATCACCGACTGGTCGCAGGGGACCGGTGTCCGTGTGCTCTCCGGTGTCACGGCGAGGCGCGCGCTGCCGCTGCCGAAGCAGACCAGGCTGAGCCGGTAGGTCCTGCCCGCGCTCAGGCCGGGCTCGGTGTGGATGCCGTCACTGACGCGCTCCGCGCCGGCTGCGACCATCTTCCCGTCCGGGAAGGCGGCCAGGGCTGCCTGAGCCTGCTCGGTGAGCTTCTGCTCGGACGGACCGGCGGACGTATGAGACGCGCTCGGCCCGGTTGAGGGCTGTATTTTCGCCGTTCTCGCCGTTCTCGCCGACTTGTCGCCTTCGCTGCCTGCCGTGCAAGCGGCGAGAAAGAAAACCGACGTGGTGAGAGCACATCCGATGAGCGAAGCCCGCGAGGCCAAGTGGGTCATGACGAAGTTCCCCCGTCCTTCCAGCCGCTCTTTCATGTACATTCAGCCGCATTTTCATGATTCGAACGGGTGTGCTGTTGTCGCCGTCTCGGGTCGAGCGGGCCGGGTGGCCGAAGCCACCGGGAGATCCAGGGGCTCGGGGTCGCTACGCCGATCCGGGGAATCGGCAAGGCGCTTGGTGCGATGCCGCTGCGCGGACTGGACATGAAAAGACCCTCTGTCCGAACAGTGAGGTCAGAAGGTGTTTGCGCCCCCGGCAGGACTCGAACCTGCGGCCAAGCGCTTAGAAGGCGCCTGCTCTATCCACTGAGCTACGGGGGCCGGTGTGGTGGCCTCGTTCGTGGTGCCCGATGCGGGCCCGATCCGTGACGTTGCCGGGGACAAGGATAGGGCTCCCGCATCCTGGCCCCTGTTGCTTCGCCTCCGTGGCTCGATGTGGAGGTTCGGTGAAGCGGTCCTGATAATCGCAGGCAGGTGCGAATCGTGCATCGCTTTTGGCGCATCGCGCACCGGGTGTTGTGCACTCGTTATGCCTGGGCTGGGCCCGCGTCCCAGTCATCCCTTCCGTCCGTTGTGTCCTGTCGGCACGCAGACAACGCCATATGCTTCAGAATTCCCCTAAAATTGGGCATTCTTCGCATGTGGTGACCTTGGACGTACGGCCTCAGCTGCTCGACGCACTCTCCGCCCTGCGCGACCGTGTCGCCGCCGCACGCTTTCCGCTGCCCCTGGCGGGGGCCCCACGCGCGCGTGCCAACCGCGACGAACTGCTCGCACAACTCGACGACTACCTGGTGCCCCGGTTGCGAAGCCCCGAAGCGCCCCTGCTGGCCGTCGTGGGCGGATCCACCGGGGCGGGCAAGTCGACGCTGGTCAACTCCCTCGTGGGGCGGCGGGTCAGCGAGGCGGGCGTGCTGCGGCCGACCACCCGGACCCCGGTCCTGGTGTGCCACCCGGAGGACCATCACTGGTTCAGCGGGATGAGGGTGCTGCCCGACCTCACGCGCGTGTGGGTGCCCCAGCAGGACCCGGGGGACGATCTGCTGCTCCCCGGCGAGGACCCCGCGCGCGTCCTGCGGATCGAGACGGCCGAGAGCCTGCCGCGCGGGCTCGCCCTCCTCGACGCCCCCGACATCGACTCCCTGGTCGCCGACAACCGCGTCCTCGCCGCCGCGCTGATCTGCGCCGCCGACATCTGGATCATGGTCACCACGGCCGCCCGGTACGCCGACGCCGTGCCCTGGCACCTGCTGCGCACCGCCAAGGAGTACGACGCCACCCTGGTGACCGTCCTCGACCGGGTGCCCCACCAGGTCGTCTCCGAGGTCTCCCGGCAGTACGGCGCCCTGCTCACCAAGGCCGGCCTCGGCGAGGTACCCCGCTTCACGGTGCCCGAACTGCCCGAGTCCGCCTGGGGCGGCGGCCTGCTGCCCGCCACCGCGGTGGCCCCCCTGTGGAACTGGCTCGCCCACCAGGCCCAGGACCCGGGCGCCCGGCAGCACATCATGGCGCGCACGGCGTACGGCGTCCTCGACTCGCTGAAGAAGCGGATGCCCGAACTGGCCGGCGCCGCCGCCGCCCAGTACGCGGCGGCGGTGCGGCTGGTCACCGCGGTCGACAGGGCGTACGAGACCGAGCACGCGCGCGTGCGTGGCCGGCTGAACTCCGGGACCGTGCTGGCCGGGGACGCGCTGAAACGCTGGCGCGCCTTCCCTCTCGACTGCACCGCCGCTGAACTGCTCGACGCCCTGGTGGGGAGCCTGGCCGCGCTGCTCCTGTGCGCCGTCACCGCCGCCGACGAGCGCGTCGACGAGGCCTGGCGGCGTGAGCCGGCCTCGACCGCCCCGGGGCTCGCCGAGCGCGATCCGTCGCTGGAGAGCGCCGAGCACCGGATCGGCCTCGCCGTACGGCGATGGCGGCGCGAGGTCGAGGAGTACGCCGAGGAGGAGGTGCGCGAGCTCGAACGGAGCGTCGTGCCCGACCCGGAGGTCGTCGCCGCCCTGACCGCCACCGTCGTACTGGGCGGTCGACGGGCACGGGCCGCCGGTGAGGGCCTTGCCGACCGCCTGGGCGCCCACCGCGCGACGCGGCTGCGCGAGCGCGCCGGAAACCTGCTGGCCGAGTACCTGGACCGGGTCATGCACAGCGAACGCGAGCGCCGTCTCGCCCCGCTCGACGTCCTCGATGTCCACCCCGAACCCCAGGCCGAACTCATCGCCGCCCTGTCCGTACTGCAGAAGGAGAGGTGACCGGTGACCGCCGTCACTGACCAGGACCACACGGAGCACACCGGCGATGCGGCCTCGCGGAAGGCCGCTCCGAGCGCCGAGAAGCCCGAGAACACCCCTTCTGCGGAGCCCGAAAACGCCGTCCCTGGAGCGGACGCGGCCGAGGCCGCTCCCTCCGAAGAGGGCGGCGAACCGGAGCAGGCCCGGGGACGGGACGCCGACTCCGGGGCCGGCGACGATGCCGGGCACGCGCGCGTGAGGGACGATCCTGGGGGGCACGTGCGTATGACCGACGAACCTGCGGGCCACGCGCGCATGACGGACGAGACGGCCGCCTCGGGGGCCGGGGAATCCGTAGGCGTCAGGGACTCTGCAGGCGTCAGGGGTGCGGCCCGTGGCGCGGACGCCACCCGTTCTCCGGACCCCATGAGCCCCGCGGGCTCCGTCGGCCCGGCTGACTCCACGGGCCCCGGCGGTTCCCCCGAGTCGGCGGAGGGCGCGGACTCCGCGGGTGCCTGGGACGACGGGCTCATCGCGCGGCGCGTGAACGAGACCGCCGACGCCGAGCAGCCCTCCCTGGTCGAGCCCCGCGCGTCGACCCCACAGGCCCCGGCGGCCCTGGCCTACGACGGCCCGCTGCGCTCGCGTCTGGACGCCCTGCGGGAACTGGTCGGGCTCTCCCGCACCCGGCTCGACAGCGGCACCCTCGCCGAGGCGGGCCGGGTCCTGGACGAGGCGGCGGCACGGCGCAAGCTCTCCGGGCAGCACACCGTCGTCGCCATCGCGGGCGCCACCGGCAGCGGCAAGTCCCAGTTGTTCAACACCCTCGCCGGGGTGACCATCTCGGAGACCGGGGTACGGCGGCCGACCACCGCCGCGCCCATCGCATGCAGTTGGAGCGACGGCGCGGCGACCCTCATCGACCGGCTGGGCATCCCGGGACGGCTGCGCAGGCGTCCGCTGCAGAGCCCGGAGGCCGAGGCGCAGCTACGGGGACTGGTCCTGATCGACCTGCCCGACCACGACTCGGCGGCCGTGCAGCACCGTGAGCAGGTGGACCGCATCCTCAAGCTCGTGGACGCGGTGATCTGGGTCGTCGATCCGGAGAAGTACGCGGACGCCGTCCTGCACGAGCGCTATCTGCGGCCCTTGGCGGGACACGCGGAGGTCATGTTCGTCGTCCTCAACCAGATCGACCGGCTCCCCGGTGAGGCCGCCCACCAGGTACTCGATGATCTGCGCCGGCTGCTGGACGAGGACGGGGTCGCCCTGGGCGAGCACGGCGAGCCGGGCGCGACCGTGCTCAGCCTGTCCGCGCTCACCGGCCAGGGCATCGCCGAACTGCGCGAGGTCCTCGGCCGGTTCGTCACCGAACGTGGCGCGCCGGCCCGTCGTATCTCGGCCGACGTGGACGCCGCCGCGGCGGGGCTGCGGCCCGTGTACGCCCTCGGGCGGCGCTCCGGGCTCGCCGAGGAGGCGCGGGAGGAGTTCTCCGCCCGGCTCGCGGACGCCGTGGGCGCCACGGCGGCGGGCGAGGCCGCCGAACGCGCCTGGCTGCGCAACGCCAACCGGGCCTGCGGGACGCCCTGGCTGCGGATGTGGCGCTGGTACCAGAAGCGGCTCGACGCGCCCACCGGGCGGCTGCTCGTGCGTACCCAGGCGGACGAGGAGGCCACGGCGCGGCAGCGCGTCGAGCAGGCGGTGCGCACGGTGTCGGACCGGGCGTCGGCGGGGCTGCCCGCGCCGTGGGCGCAGGCGGTGCGTGAGGCGGCCGTACGGGGCTCCCAGGGGCTGCCCGAGGCGCTGGACGAACTGGCGGTCCGGACCGGGCTGTCGCCGAGCAGGCCGCCGCGGCCTGGCTGGTGGCCGGCGGCCGTGCTGGTCCAGGCGGCCATGACCCTGCTCCAGATCGTGGGCGGGCTGTGGCTGGTCGGGCAGATCGTCGGGGTCATGGCGCCGAATCTGGGGGTGCCGGTGCTGCTGATGGTGGCCGGCATCGTGGGCGGGCCGCTCGTCGAGTGGAGCTGCCGGATGGCGGCGCGCGGGCCCGCACGGCGGTACGGGCAGGAGGCGGAACGCCGATTGCGCGAGGCCGCAGCGGGCTGCGGCCGGGCCCGGGTGCTGGACGCGCTGGCCGCGGAACTGCTGCGGTACCAGGAGGTACGCGAGCAGTACGGGCGAGTGACCCGGGCCTCGGCAGGGGCGGGCTAGCCCCACCGGCAAACCACCCACCCCGGCCTGTGGCCGCCGACCGACGCCTGCCGCCGCCTGTGGCCGCCCGCCGGTGCCTGCCGCTGCCTGTGGCCGTCCGCCGGTGCCTGTCGCCGCCTACCGGTGCCTGCTGACACCTTCCGCCGAGCCCGCTGCCCCGTCGAGCCCGCTGGCTGCCCGTTGCATACCGGTGCGCCGGTGCCTGCCCCTGCCAGTGGCCGCCGACCGGTACCTGCCGCCGCCGGTGCCTGCTCTGCCTGTGGCCGCTCGCCGCTGCCTGTTGCCGCCGGTGCCTGTCACCCCCCACCGCCGCCCGCAGGTGCCTGCCTACACCTCTCAACATCGGCCGCCGCGTGCCGACACCTCCCGATGCCTGCCGTCGACCGCCGCGGCGCGTCGGCAGGCGGCGGTCGCGGGTCGGTGCGGGGGATCGGGCCTCGCCGATAGGCCACCGACTCGGCGTCGCATCACCAGCGGGCCCGCGGCGCCCAGGCGTCCGCACACCCGTGGGGCAGCGGCATCGTGGTCCTGGGGCCCCGTGAGCCTGCGGCACCTCCTGCAGGCCTGGGGCCCCGCGAGCCCGCGGCACTGTATGCCTGGGGCCCCGCGAAGCGCACGGGCACCTGTGGGCCTGGAGCCCCGTGGGTGCGCGGCACCCGTGGGTCCGCGGTGCCTGTAGGCCCGGGGCACCGTGAGCCCGCGGAGCGTGTGGCACCCGTGAGCCCCCAACTACCGCGGATCCGGGCCGCGGCCCGGACCCCCGGCGGGCCCCGGCACCGTGAGCCCCCAACCCCCGCGAGCCCACAGCGCGGTGCCGTTCGTGGGTTGATCACTCGTTCGGGTGTGGGGGTTTTCCACAGGCGGCCGGTGGTCCACAGCGCCCAGCGGGCTCGGCCCGGCGGAGGCAGTGTGGGTCCCGCGGCGATCGCGACGCACGGAAGGCGTGCGGCCGACGCCGTGGACGCTGCCGTACGGGACGGGCCCGTACGCGTATCCGCCGGGCGTGAGCGACCGGGCGGGGGAGGGGTTCAAGATGAACGAGACGATGGTGTGCGTGGTGGGCAACGTGGCGACGCAGCCGGTGTACCGGGAGCCGGCGGCAGGTCCGTCGGCGCGGTTCCGGCTGGCTGTCACCTCGCGCTACTGGGACCGTGACAAGAGCGCCTGGGCCGACGGACACACCAACTTCTTCACGGTGTGGGCCAACCGCCAGCTCGCGGTCAACGCGGCGGCCTCGCTGAACGTGGGCGAGCCGGTCGTCGTGCAGGGCCGGCTGAAGGTGCGCACGGAGGTGCGCGAGGGGCAGCAGACCCGGGTCTCCGCGGACATCGACGCGGTGGCGATCGGCCACGACCTGGCCCGCGGCACGTCGGCCTTCCGACGGGCCGGCAAACCAGAACTGGCGGCGCCGCAGCGACCGGAGCCCAACTGGGAGACACCCCCGGAGGAGTCCGACGCGCCGCCCGCTCAACCGCCCTCGCAGACAGCAACCGTGACATGACGTCAGCCACGGCGAGGGACGAAGAGACCCCCACCACCGGGTGGATTTGTCGATAAGCCCTGCTCGCGGCGGGTCCTGGCGATAACGATTCCGAGTCGGATCAGCCGTCCGGCCATCTGACCGGCGAACCGGGTTGTGACTGATCTCTAGGATGCCGGGCGTAGCCCCAGGGGGCTGTTGATTCTGCCGGTGGGACCGCACACCCCCACGTCAACGGGTCCTGCTCGAAAGGGAATTCTGTGCTTGCTGCGTTCTCTCGGTTCTGTGGCACCTCCACGCCCGCGCGTCGGCGAGGCCCGTCACGGCTCGCCGCCGCGACACTGGTGACGGGGCTCATGGCGGCCGGCGCGCTGTCGGGCGCCGGGGTGGCCGCCGCCGGCGAGGAGGCACAGGGCCAGGGCGGAGCGACCGCCACGCTGGACGGCCTGAAGACATACGGAGAGGCCGTCATCCACGGGGACGGCGGCGACCTGAAGGTGGCGGCGGGCCTGTTCGAGATGTCCGTCGAGGGCGGCGGCATGCTGCAGACGTACTGCATCGACATGCACAACCCCACCCAGAAGGACGCCAAGTACCAGGAGACGCCCTGGAGCAGCACCTCGCTCGGCACCAACAAGAAAGCCGGCAAGATCCGTTGGATCCTTCAGAACTCCTATCCGCAGGTGAACGACCTCGCGGCACTGGCGAAGCGGGCGGGCGTCGGCGGCCTCACCGAGCAGGACGCCGCGGCCGGTACCCAGGTGGCCATCTGGCGCTACTCGGACGGCGCGGACGTCGACGCCGTCGGCGTGCGGGCCGAGAAGCTCGCCGACTACCTGGAGAAGAGCGCCCGTGACGCGGCGGAGCCACGGGCCTCGCTGACCCTGGACCCGCCCGCGGTCTCCGGCCACCCGGGCGAGCTGCTCGGCCCGGTGACGGTGCGCACCAACGCGCGGGACGTCACCGTCATCCCGCCGGCGGACGCCACCACCAGCGGCGTCCGGATCGTCGACAAGAACGGCAAGGTCGTCACGTCGGCGAAGAACGGCAGCAGACTGTACTTCGACGTCCCCGAGGACACCGCCGCGGCCACCGACGGGGCGGCCTCACCCGCGCCGGGCGGCGCGAGCGGGACCGCCGCGCTCACCGTCCAGGCCTCGACCACGGTGCCCGTGGGCCGCGCCTTCGCCTCCGAGAGCCGCAGCCAGACCCAGATCCTGGCCGGCTCCAGCGAGTCCACGGTCTCCGCGACCGCGAGCGCGGCCTGGGCGGAGAAGGGTCCGATACCCGCGCTGTCGGCCCGCAAGAACTGCGCCGCGAGCGGTGTGGACATCAGCGCCACCAACACCGGTGACAAGCCCTTCACCTTCGAGCTGATGGGAGGCGAGCACACCATCCCGGCGGGCACCTCGCGCACGGTGACCATCCCGCTCCAGGAGGACCAGCCCTACGACTTCACGATCACCGGGCCGAACGGCTTCTCGCAGCGTTTCACCGGCGTCCTCGACTGCAAGACCCAGGGCAGCGAGGCCGGCATCTCGACCCAGACGGTGGCCGAGCCCAGCCCGGCCACGGTGGGCGGCACCTCCGGCGGCACCACGAACCTGGCCGCGACCGGCGGCTACAGCGCGACCCCAGTGATCACGGGCGTGGCCATCGGCCTGGTGGTGATCGGCGGCGCGGTCCTGGTCCTGCTCCGCAGGAAAGAATCACCGACGGCCGACTGACCGCCACGGGCCGAGTCCGCCCCGCACGAGACGCCCCGCAACGAGCCGCACCGCACCTTGAAAACTCCACAGAGAGCGACTGGGAGGACCGACGCGGACGCGGACGCCGGCCCGGCACCGCCACCGGGTTGTGCAAGCGGGCCCCGCCCCGCCGGGCCGGACCGTCGGGGCAGCCGGGACGCGTGTCCCGGGACCGTGCCGGTGCCGTCGGCGAAATACCAGGTCAGCGGGGATCGGCTATACGCGTTTCCGCCCAGGGGCGGCCGTACGGCAAGATGGGCTGTATCTGCCCACTGCCAGATTTCAAGCTGCCGGACGGTTTCTCTTGGCTGAGTTCATTTACACCATGCGCAAGGCGCGCAAAGCGCACGGCGACAAGGTGATCCTCGACGACGTCACCCTGAACTTCCTGCCGGGTGCCAAGATCGGCGTCGTCGGCCCGAACGGTGCCGGTAAGTCGACCGTGCTGAAGATCATGGCGGGACTGGAGCAGCCGTCCAACGGCGACGCGTTCCTCTCGCCCGGATACACCGTGGGCATCCTGCTCCAGGAACCCCCGCTGGACGAGAGCAAGACGGTCCTGGAGAACGTCCAGGACGGCGTCGCCGAGATCAAGGGCAAGCTCGACCGGTTCAACGAGATCGCCGAGCTGATGGCGACCGACTACTCGGACGCGCTGCTGGAGGAGATGGGCAAGCTCCAGGAGGAGCTGGACCACGCCAATGCCTGGGACCTCGACGCCCAGCTGGAGCAGGCCATGGACGCCCTGGGCTGCCCGCCCGGTGACTGGCCCGTCACCAACCTCTCCGGTGGTGAGAAGCGCCGCGTCGCGCTCTGCAAGCTCCTCCTGGAGGCCCCCGATCTGCTCCTCCTCGACGAGCCCACCAACCACCTCGACGCCGAGTCGGTGAACTGGCTGGAGCAGCACCTGGCCAAGTACGACGGGACCGTCGTGGCCGTCACCCACGACCGGTACTTCCTCGACAACGTCGCCGGCTGGATCTGCGAGGTCGACCGCGGCCGGCTGCACGGCTACGAGGGCAACTACTCCAAGTACCTGGAGACCAAGGCCGCCCGCCTCAGGGTCGAGGGCCAGAAGGACGCCAAGCGGCAGAAGCGCCTCAAGGACGAGCTGGAGTGGGTGCGCTCCAACGCCAAGGGCCGGCAGGCCAAGTCCAAGGCGCGTCTGGCCCGCTACGAGGAGATGGCCGCCGAGGCCGAGAAGATGCGGAAGCTGGACTTCGAGGAGATCCAGATCCCGCCGGGCCCCCGCCTGGGCAACGTGGTCGTCGAGGTCAGCGACCTCGGCAAGGGCTTCGGTGACAAGGTCCTGATCGACGGCCTGTCCTTCACCCTCCCGCGCAACGGCATCGTCGGTGTCATCGGCCCCAACGGTGCCGGCAAGACCACCCTGTTCAAGATGATCCAGGGACTGGAGACGCCGGACTCCGGTGACATCAAGGTCGGCGAAACCGTCAAGATCTCCTACGTCGACCAGGGCCGCGCCAACATCGACCCGAAGAAGTCGCTCTGGGAGGTCGTGTCCGACGGGCTCGACTACATCAACGTCGGTCAGGTCGAGATGCCGTCCCGCGCCTATGTCTCCGCGTTCGGCTTCAAGGGCCCGGACCAGCAGAAGCCGGCCGGTATCCTCTCCGGCGGCGAGCGCAACCGGCTCAACCTGGCGCTGACCCTCAAGCAGGGCGGCAACCTGCTGCTCCTCGACGAGCCCACCAACGACCTCGACGTCGAGACCCTCTCCAGCCTGGAGAACGCCCTGCTGGAGTTCCCTGGCTGCGCCGTCGTCGTCTCCCACGACCGCTGGTTCCTGGACCGTGTCGCCACGCACATCCTCGCCTACGAGGGTGAGTCGAAGTGGTTCTGGTTCGAGGGCAACTTCGAGTCGTACGAGAAGAACAAGATCGAACGGCTCGGCCCGGACGCCGCGCGTCCGCACCGCGCCACCTACAAGAAGCTGACCCGGGGCTGACCTTGCGGCACATCTACCGCTGCCCGCTGCGCTGGGCGGACATGGACGCGTACGGCCACGTCAACAACGTGGTCTTCCTTCGCTACCTGGAAGAAGCCCGTATCGACTTCCTGTTCCGCCCGGACAAGGATTTCCAGCAGGGTTCCGTGGTGGCGCGCCATGAGATCGACTACAAGCGGCAGCTCGTCCACCGGCACGAGCCCGTGGACGTCGAGCTGTGGGTCACGGAGACCAGGGCGGCGTCCTTCACCCTGGCCTACGAGGTGAAGGACGGCGAGGAGATCTACGTCCGCGCCTCGACGGTGATCGTGCCGTACGACTTCGAGGCGCAGCGCCCGCGCCGGATCACCGCCGAGGAACGAGAGTTCCTGCGGGAGTACATGGATGACGCCGCCGAGGACGAGGGCAAGGACAAGGGCACGAACGAAGACAAGAACGAGGAGGAGGCCGTCGCCGCATGACGGTGCTCCACCTGGCCGACGACGGGGAGGCGGCGGATCTCGCGGCCTTCCTGTCCCGGCTGCTCCACTACGACCGTGGGGCCGCGGTGCGGCTGCAGGCGGCGGGGACGGCCCTCGCCGTGTTCGGCCGTCCGCCGTCCTTCGAGGTGCTGGCGATCCGCACGGTGCGGCTGGCCAAGCCCTACGAGAACGGGCTGGACGTCACCCTCGACGTGACCGTGTCCGCCGGTGAGCTGCTGGAGTCCGTGGACGAGTCGGCGGTCACCGCCCCCGTCCCCGCGGCGGTGACCGGACCCCCGTGGGCGGGGGTGCTGCCGCCGCGCGGCGGCTGGCGCCCGGAGACGGGCCTGCCCGCGCCGGACGCGCTGCGCACGCTGGTCGCCGCGGCCGTCGCCGAGTTCCGTGCCCGTTCGGGGGAACTGGCGCCGCAGCGGCGGACCCGGGCGGAGCTGGACCGGATCGGGCGGGACATCTGGTCCCGTACGGTCGCCGGGACCCCGCTCCCGGTACGGGCCGTGCACGCGGCGCAGTCCCTCGGGTTCCTGCGGCGCCGGGGTGCCGTGGAGGCCGGGCTGTTCTCGTCCGGGCCCTGGCTCAGGCTGCGTACGCCGTACGGGTCGGTCGCCGTGCGGCAGACGGGCCTGGGAGCGCTGGACGTCAGCGTGCGCTGACCTCTCCGGCGAAGTCCGTTGCGATGCGACGGCGTCCTGAAAGGGCGCGGGGAACTGCGTGTCCAGCCACGACGGTGCCGCGGACGAGCGACGGCACAGCGCGGTACTTCCGGCGCAGCGCTCAGCGGTCCTGGCTGTCGTCGGGCCACACGCCGATGTGGTCCGGTTCCAGTTCCAGGGCGACCCGGTCGCGCATGCCCAGGGCCTGCGTGTACTCGGCGGGGAGCTGGAGGCGGCCGGCGCGGTCCAGCATGGCGTACTCCCGGGCGACCACCGTCTCATGGCCCGTGGCCGAGTCGATCTCGCTGCGGCGCAGGACCTCCGTGGAGGTGCGGCCGTCCCGGATGGCGACCGTGCGGCGGACCTCGGCGGCCACCGCCTGGTCGTGCGTGACGATGACGATGGTGGTGCCCAGCCGTTCGTTCGCGGTGCGGAAGGCGTCGAAGACCTGCGCGGCGGTGTGGGAGTCGAGTTCGCCGGTGGGTTCGTCGGCGAGCAGGACGGCGGGCGAGTTGGCGAGTGCCACCGCGATGGCGACGCGCTGCTGCTGGCCGCCGGACATCTGCTGCGGACGGCGGTCGCGGCAGTCGGCGACCTCCAGCAACTCCAGTAGTTCCAGGGCGCGTTCCGTGCGGGCGCGGCGGCGCAGACGGGTGCCGGACAGGCTCAGTGGGAGGGCGACGTTCTGGGCGGCGGTCAGATAGGGCAGCAGATTGCGGGAGGTCTGCTGCCAGACGAAGCCGACGACGTCGCGACGGTAGACGAGGCGGTCCTTGGCGGTCATGGTGAGCAGGTCACGGCCGGCGACCCGGGCCGCCCCCGCGGTGGGGGTGTCCAGGCCGGCGAGGATGTTCATGAGCGTGGACTTGCCGCTGCCCGAGGCGCCGACCAGGGCCATCAGCTCCCCCTCGCGGACCAGCAGGTCGAGGCCCTGGAGGGCCTGGACCTCGACGCCGTCCGTGGAGAAGATCCGGACGACCCGGTCGCAGGTGATCAGGGCGTCGTGGCCGTAGGCCGGGCGGTTGCGGGCCTCGGTGACCCGGTTCGCCAGCTCGGTGAGGGTGGGGTTGGTGGTCATCGCGTCTCCCGCACGGTTGACAGGCTGGCTCGGCTCATCGCGCATCCCCCGCCCTCAGTTCCCGCACCGACCCGCGTCTCCCGGCCCACCAGGCCTGCACGCCGGCCACCCCGACCGCCGTCACCAGCACGATGATCGCGGGCACGGTCAGCGCCAGCGGGTCCGTGTACAGCTCGGTCCTGCCGACCGATGTGCCGGCCGAGGGGAGGGCGACGGCGGTCAGATCGACCCCGGGGGACAGCAGCCGGATCGCCGCCCAGCCGGTCAGCGCGCCGCCGGCCGCGGCGAGCAGGGCCTGGGGCAGGGACTCCAGGACGAGCAGGCGGCGGGCCTGCGCCCGGGTCAGGCCCATGGTGCGCAGACGTGCGAGGAGCGCGGCGCGTTCCGGGGCGGCGCGCAGCAGGGCGAGGAGCAGGGCCAGTACGGCATAGCCGGCGCCGGCCGCCACCGCCGCCGTGTAGACGTGCTCGGCACCGGTCTGCAGGGGCGGGTCGGCGTAGCGTGCCCGCTCCTGTGCGCGGACGCGCACGCCCGCCGTGGGGCCCGCCGTCCGGTTCAGTGCCCCCGCGTCCACGTGGTGGCCCGTCACCAGCAGGGCCGTCGTGCGGGCCGCGGCGGCGCTGAGCCCGGCGCGGTCCACCACGAGGAAGCCGTCGCCGGTCACGGCCGGGGTGCGGTTACGGACGACGGTGATCCGGACGGAGACCGTGCTGCCGTCCTCCAGCCGTACCGGGAAGGGGCGGCGGGTGCCGTACGCCTTCGCGACGGACGGCGATGCCAGGGCGGGCAGCGGCCCGTCGGCCGAGGGACGCTTGAGCCGGTCGGCATCGAAGGCGCCGAGGCCCGTACGGGCCGCCAGCGCCCCGTATTCGGTCGGATCCACCCCTGCCAGCGGTACCGGGGTCTGCTCGTCGTGCGGTTTGGCCTGGTAGCCGATGCTCGCTTCGGTGACCGCGCGTACTCCGGACACGTCGCGTACCCGGTCGGCGAGGTCCGACGGCAGCGGGCCCTCGGACTCCACGCGGGCGTCCGCGCCGACGGCCAGCAGGGCGACCCGGTCGCGGGCCTCGTTCACGCCCGCCAGCACGGAGCCGCCGAACGCCGCCGTGGTGAGCGCGGTCAGCAGCGCCAGCAGGGGCAGCACCGCCGAGACCGAGGTGCGGCCCGCGCGGGCCAGGGACAGGAAGCCCACCGCGCCGCGCAGCCGTCCGGCCGGGCTGGCCAGCCGGCGCAGCAGGAACGGCAGGAGCCGGACCAGCACCAGCGCCGCGATCACCCCCACCAGCACCGGTGCGACCGACACCAGTTGATCGCCGGAGGGGCCGTCCGCGGACGAACTCGACGTCCCGCGCCTGCGCAGCGACTCCACCGCCGCCGCGGCCAGGACGAGCAGCGTCAGTTCCGCGACCGTGCGCCGCCGGGACGGGCGCGTCGTCACCATGTCCTCGCGTGGTCCGGCGACGCGTACGGAGCGGTGGGCGAGCGCGGCGCGCACCGGGAGCGCGGTGCAGGCGATGACGGTGACCGCCAGGGCGGCGGCGACCGCGTACGAGGTACGGCCCTCGGGGACCACGAGGAGCGCGGCGGCGAGGCCGAGTGCACCGGCCGGTACGGCGACCGCCGCCGTCTCCGCGCACAGCCGCCCGGCGAGGCCGGTCAGGGAGGCGCCGCGGGCGCGCAGCAGGGCGGCCTCGGCACGGCGCCGGTCGGCGGCGAGCGCGCCCGCCAGGAGGAGGACCACGGCGGCGACCGTCGCGGTGCCGATGGCGGCGACGGCGACCAGGGGCGCGGTGCCCGCGCGCAGCTGGGAGAAGGAGATCAGGACGCCGTCGAGGCCGGTGGTCACGCTTGTGCCGGGGCCGGTGAGGGCGCGGGCCTCCTGGAGGCCGGGGCCCGACTCCAGGGTGGCGACGGCGGACTTCAGACGGTCGAGGTCACTGGCGTGGAGGCGGTGCGGGTCGGGGGCCAGGGACCAGTAGAGCAGCGGGTCCCCGTCGGTGCCCAGGAGGGCGGGGGCGGCTTCGGGAGCCAGCAGCAGCGCGCCGAGCCAGTACCAGGAGCGGTCGGGGCCCCCGGTGGGCAGGGCCACCAGGCTCGGGGTGCGCAGCAGGGGGCGGGTCGACCAGTAGGCGCCGGCCGCCTCGCGGGGGGTGACGATGCCGGTGACCCGGACGGCGAGCGGGGCCCGGCCCACGGCCGGCACATGGATGACCGAACCCACCTTGATGTGCAGGCTCTTGGCCGTGGCGGCGGTGACGGCGGCCTCCACCACGGGGGTTGTCGTGCCCACCGTGCCGGACGTGCGCGGCAGGCGGCCCTCGCGCACGGTCGCATGGTCGGCGAGGCCGTGCTGCGCGACCAGGGCGACCCGGGCGGGCACGCCGCTCGGGCGGGGGATCCAGGGGTCGGGCACCTCCGGGTTCTTGCTCAGGGTCACGCCGTACGCGGACTGCGCGCGGTCGGGGGCCAGCGCTTCGGGGACGGTGTCGAACAGCTTCTCGTACCGCTCTCGCAGGGCGCCGGGCAGCAGGGGCGCCGCCAGTTCCTCGGGGGACGGTGCGCCGGCGATCTGGGGCGAGGTGATCTGCACGCTGGTGCTCTCCGGGCGGGCCTGCTGCAAGGAGCGCCGCAGCCCCGCGTCCTCGTACCGGTCGACCGCGCGCGGGAAGGCGGCTGCCAGGCACGCGGTCAGCGCGACCAGTAGGGCGAGCGCGAGCGCGGCGAGCGGCGCGGCCCGCAACCGGGTGCGCACCCAAGGAGCGACCACGGACGACGCCTTGCCGCTCCCGGAGGGCTCCTTGTTCCCCAGAGCCACATCGTCCCCCGCAGCCGCACTGTGCTCGGAAGCCGCACTGTGCTCAGCAGCCACACCATGCTCGGAGGCCGCACCGTGCTCGGAGTTGTGTTCGGAGTGCATCTCATTCACCTCCCTGGTCACGCAGCGAGGTCGCCGGGTCGGCGCGGCGCAGGGCCAGCGCGGCCGTGACGAGCAGCGGCGTCGCGGCGACCGCGGCCAGCAGCAACGCCACGCGTCCCGGGGGCAGTTCGACCAGCAGGCTCGGCACCGGCCGGGTGGCCTCGGCGGTCAGGACGATCAGCGGGAGGACGGCCCGGGTCAGTACGGTGCCCAGGGCGACGCCCACGACCAGGGCCAGGGCCACCAGGACGCTCTGCTCGGCGGCGATCGTCCGGGCCAGTTGCCGGCGCGGGGCCCCCAGGGCGCGCAGCACCGCGAACTCGGCTCCCCGCTCCTGCAGCGACCCGGCCGCGCTCACCGCGAACCCGACCGCGGCCAGCGCGGCAGCCACCACGGCCGCCGCCGCGAAGGCGGCCTCCGGCCCGGCCCCGAACGGATCGTCGCGCAGCTCGGCGGCGATCTCGGCGCGCACCACGACCTGTCCCGGGTCGACGTCCGGCAGTGCCCGCACCGCGGCGGCCACCGAGGCCGCGTCGCCCGGCGCGGTCCGCAGCCACCACTCGGTGGGCGTGACGCTCTCGCCGTACCGCGCCTGCAACGCCCGGTTCACGGACCGCAGATCGAGCAGGAGGGCGCCCCCGTCACGCTCGGCGGAATCCGCCGGGTCGGCCGTGGTGGGCAGCGCCCGCACGGACCGTACGATCCGCACCGGCAGGCTCTGCCCGGCGAGCGTCACCTGCACCCGCTGCCCCTCGCGGGCGCCCGCCGACGTCAGGAAGCGGTCGGTCGCCAGCGCGGTGACCTCGGGCACCCTGGGCTGCGCCACCTGGAGCCCGATCGTCACGGTGGCGATCGACCAGCGGGTCCGGTCAGGGGTGTAGCCGGTGCCGTAGTCGACGGTCAGCGGCTCGGTGCCGGTCACCCGCGGGCGGGGCGGGCGGGTCGCCGCGTTGGTGGAGGCGGTGGCTCCGATGCTCACCGAGGCGGTCCAGGCGGCCGACAGGGACACCGGCCGCGTCCGCCCGTCACTGCCGACGGCGGTCAGCCCGGAGACGGTCAGGCGGTGCCGTTCGGCCTGTCCGGCGGGCTGGGCCATGTCGAGTTGGAGCCCGGTGAGCGTGATCGGGCCGGGCGCGGCGTCGAGTTCGAGGGCCAGGGTGTGCGGGCGGCCGTCGGCGGGCAGCCGGCCGAACGGGAGCCGGTAGGGAACGCCGTACTGGTCCACGAGGGTGGCCGTCACATCCATCGTGGTCTGAGAACCGGGGGAGCCGGCCACGGTCGCCCGCAGGCGCAGTCCGGTGGTGTCCGCGGGGATCCGGGCTCCGGCCGGGGAGCCTTCGGGCGTCAGCCCGGCCAGCAGCGGCCGGACCGGCTCGGGGGCCAGGTCGTCGCGCATCAGGACGGTGCCGGCCGCGTGCGCCGTGTCCAGCGCGAGCACGGTCGCGGTCCGGTCGCCGGACATCGGCTGCTCGGTGCGTACGGCGGGGGCGGCCTCGCGCACACGGGGGAGGTGCGCGTAGGTCTCGGTGCGGCCGAGCCCGCCGTCACCGGCGCCCAGCACCCGCACCGGCACGCCGGCCCGGAAGTCGGCCTGGTCGTCCTGCGAGCGGTTCCAGGAGGCGCCCTGCCCGATCGCCAGCATGCCGAGCGCGATGGCGAGGACCAGCAGCAGCACCGGGCCCGCGCCGCGCATCGGGCGGCGGCTGAGCTGCCAGCCCGCCAGGGCCGCCGGCAGCCCCCGCCCGGCCGTCGCCCGGCGTTCCGCGAGCCGGGCCACCGGCGGCAGCAGCCGCAGCGTCAGCACCGTGCCGGCCAGCAGCGCGAGGGCGGGCGCCGCGACCAGCAGCGGGTCGATGCCGAGGCCGCCGGAGGCGTCGGTGCCGACGGCACCGGAGGTGTGCCGGCTCAACTGCCAGTACGCCACCCCGGCCACCACCAGCAGGCCGATGTCCGCACCGGCCCGCACCGGGCCGGGCAGCGCGCCGCGGCGGACGCGGGCCCAGCCCCGGCCGGCGGGTTCCGCGCCGGTCCGTGCGCCGTCGCCGCCGTCCGTCAGCGCGGGTACCGTCACCGCAAGCGCGCAGCCCAGCGCCACGCAGCACGCCACCAGCCACACGCCGGCCCGGCCGCCCGCGGGCGCGTCCAGATGCAGCCCGATCCTGGCCAGCGCGCCCTGCCCGGCGAGCAGCCGGGTGAGCGGACCCGCCAGCAGCGGTGCGCAGATCGCCGCGGGCACCGCGAGCAGCAGGGCCTCCGCGGCGGCGAGGCCGGCGAGCCGGAGGCGCGAGCCGCCGCGCGAGCGCAGCAGCCGGGTC
The DNA here is from genome assembly GCF_042873595.1 of Streptomyces sp. NPDC004629. Lineage (NCBI taxonomy): Bacteria > Bacillati > Actinomycetota > Actinomycetes > Kitasatosporales > Streptomycetaceae > Streptomyces > Streptomyces sp. NPDC004629. The sequence goes on from NZ_JBIALO010000012.1 coordinate 86,469, forward strand.
TCGCCCGCGCGTTCGGCGCTCAGCAGCCGGGCCACGAGCAGCAGCGCGTAACCGGCGAGCAGCACCAGTTGGAGGGCGACGATCAGCAGGGTGGACCGGGAGACGAGCAGAGCACGGTCGATGCGGTCCAGGGTGTCCGGGAGCGAGGTGGTCGAGGACGTCACCCCGCTCAGCCCGTGCGGTCCGCGCAGCGCCGCGCTGCCCGCCCGCGCCGCCGTGCGCAGCGCGTCGATCCGGTCCGTCGTCAGCGAGCTGAAGTCGGCCGTGGCCTGCCAGGCGGACGGGCCGGCGCTCACCGCCTGGCCGTCGAGGACGGCGGGGTCGGCGAGCAGCGGTCCGTACGTGGTGAAGGCCGACGTCCTGACACCGCGGCCGAGCAGGTCGTCCAACTGCCAGTAGGGCGCGGTGGCCGTCGCGGGCCGGTACAGCCCGGTGACGCGGACGTGCGCCGGCGGGCCGCCGAGCCGGTCGGCGAGGGTGAGCCGGTCGCCGGCGCGCAGATCGAGGAGCCGGGCGGAGGACTGGGGCAGCGCCACCTCGATCTCACCGGAGGTCCGCCGCGGGAGCCGCCCGGAGACCAGGCGGACCTGGGTGCGGTCGAGCGCCGCGAGGTAGGTCAGGTCCGGGTCGCCGGCGCGGTCGGCCGGGGACTGCACGGAGCGGGGCAGGGCGTACGGCCCCGAGCGGACCAGCGTTCGTACCGTGACCGGCAGCCCGTCGAAGGTCTTCTCGGCCGCCTTCCGCACGGTCGCGTCGGCGGCGGTGCGCCGGTCCGCGGGCACGTCGGCCTTGACGATCAGCGTGGTGTCGGCGGCGGTGCGCGGGTCGTCCAGGGAGTGGCGCAGGGCGGCGTCGCCGATCGCGCCGGAGTAAGCGGTGAGGGTGGCCAGCACCGCCGTGGTGAGCACCACGGTGAGCAGAGCGGCGGCGAGCAGCAGGCGGTGCGCCCGCGCACGCAGAACGACGAACCCCGTCACCCGGCCCCCGTGTAGTCCGTTCCTTCGGTACAACTTCGGCGATGCTGTCAGAGGAGAGCCGGTCGGGTAAGCGGTTGTGAACAGGGCTTGACCGGATTGTGATCGGATTCCGGTGTCGGCTGACCGGAATCCGCGCGTCAGCGCCTCCGCGCCGGCACGCGGGGCCGGTGCACACGGACAGAGCGGGTCGCCCGTCCGGACCCCTCCGGATCGCGCGGCAAGGACGGCCGCGTGAAGATCGGTTCACGGAGATGAGACGCGGATCGGCTCGCGTGGACTGGTCCACGCGGGTCGCTCCGCTGTGGTTCGGCCGAGCCATGTGGACTGCTCAGCCGTGACGGCGCCCTGTGGATCAACTCGTGTGGTCGGGCGTGCGTCGTCGGGTGGGTGCGGTGTCGTCGTGGCTGGTCGCGCGGTTCCCCCGCGCCCCTTTGGGGCGCGGGGAGGTGGGTGGTCAGTCCGGGGTGTTGACCATCGAGGCCGCTGCGTATGTCAGGTAGTTCCACAGCGTGCGCTCGTGCTCCTCGGAGAGGCCCAGGTCGTCGACGGCCACCCGCATGTGCCTCAGCCAGGCGTCGTGCGCCGCCCGGTCCACGGTGAAGGGGACGTGCCGCATGCGCAGCCGGGGATGGCCGCGGTTCTGGCTGTAGGTGGTCGGGCCGCCCCAGTACTGGATGAGGAAGAGGGTCAGCCGTTCCTCGGCGGGGCCCAGGTCCTCCTCCGGGTACATCGGCCGCAGCAGCGGGTCCTCGGCGACTCCCTCGTAGAAACGGTGCACCAGCCGGCGGAAGGTCTCCTCCCCACCGACCTGCTCGTAGAAGGTCTGCTCCTGCAGCGTGCCGCGCCGAATCTCATTCACGCCCCCCATGGTCTCAGACGCGGTGACGGAGGACTCCGGTCCTAAGACCTCGCCTCCCGCGGCCCCGCGCCGCACAGTGGACGTATGGGCGCGCACACACTCGGGTGGGGTGACCGGGACATCGCCGAGCCTGCCGGTGCGGCGTTGGCCGACCTGGTGCGCGAGATCGACGCGAGCGGGGCCTGGGCCGAGGACCCGGTGTGGCGGGAGGCGTTCGCGGCGGTGCCCCGGCACCTGTTCGTGCCGTACTACTACGTCGGGGTCCGCGGCGGCTACGAGCGCCGGTGGGGCGGCAGCCCGGACCCCCGGGACCGGGAGCGCTGGCTGCGCGGGGCCTACGAGGACGTCCCGCTCGCCACGCGGGTGCGCGACGGACAGCTGATCTCCTCCAGCAGCCAGCCCTCGCTGATGGCGACGATGCTCGTCGCCCTGCGGGTCGAGGCCGGCCACCGGGTCCTGGAGGTCGGCACGGGCTCCGGGTACAACGCGGCGCTGCTCGCCCACCGGCTCGGCGATGACGACCTGGTCACCACCATCGACCTGGAACCGGAGATCACCGAGTCGGCCCGGCGGCACCTGGCCGCCGTCGGGCACCGTCCGGCCGTGGTCACCGGCGACGGCGCGCGCGGTGTCCCCGCCCGCGCCCCCTTCGACCGGATCATCGCGACCTGCGCGCTGTCCTCGATCCCGCGTGCCTGGCTCGCCCAGTGCCGTCCCGGCGGGCGGATCCTGACGCCGTTCGCGGGCGGCCTGATCGCGTTGGCCGTGCGCGACGCCCGGCACGCCGAGGGCCATTTCCTGGCCACCCCCGCCTATTTCGTGCCGCTGCGCGGCACGGGCGGGCCCGAGCCGGCACCGGTGCCCCTGAGCGGGGTCCCGCACCTGGCCCGCGACGACGAGCTGTTCCGGTTCCTGCTGGCGCTCGGCCGCGGCAGCCTCGATCCCGAGGAGGCGTACGCGATGTGGCGGCGCGAGGGCATGCCGGGACGCGAGCGGTACGGCATCACGGTCAGCGGTGACCGCGCCTGGGCCTGGCTCGACGACCCGGCAGGGCCCTATGCCTGGCCTCTTCCGGGCTGACCGATGCTCCCGCTGGAGGGGGCCGTCGGCATCGCCGGGCCGGGTCGTCAGCCTCGCCGGATGGTGATGGTCGTCCAGGCGCCCACGTGCACCCGGTCGCCGTCCTGGAGCGGCACCGGTACGAAGGGCTGGATCGGGTCCTCGGAGCCGTTGACCGTGGTGCCGTTCGTCGAGTTCTGGTCGACCACCGCCCAGTTGCCGTCCGGCTGCTGCACCAGGACCGCGTGCTGGTGCGAGACGCCCGGGTCCTCCGGCGGCACCGACAGGTCGATGTCGGGGGTGTCGCCGGTGGAGTGGCGGCGGCGGCCGATGGTGATCTGGTTGCCCGCGAGGGTGCGCTGCTGCTCGGGCGAGTACGCGGGCAGGTTCAGGCCCGCGGCCTCGGGGCCCGAGCGCTGCATCATCGCCATGAAGTAGTCACGGTCCGGGCCGATGGTCGCCGTCCAGGTCGCCGGCTGCCGCGGTGGCTGCGGGAAGCCGGGCGGTGCCTGCGGGGAGCCGGGCTGCGGGTAGCCGTAGCCGCCGCCCTGACCGCCGGCGCCCGGTCCGGGCGGGCCGGTGGATGACGGCGGGGAGATCACCCAGTCGTCCCCGCCGCCGAAGGAGGGCCCGCCGGCCGGCGGGCGGCCGGTCTCCTGCGGGAAGGCGGGCGGCGCGGGCTGCTGGAAGGCCTGCGGTGCGGCGGTGGCGCCGTGAGTGGCGGGCGGGGTCGGGCCGGGCGGCGGGACCGGCCGCGAGGGGTCGGCGCCGAAACCCGGTGCACCGGGCGGCGGGGGCGGTCCGGGAGGGCCGCCGAAGCCCGCGGGGCCGCCGGCACCCTGGCCGGGGCCGAAGCCCCCCGGAGCGCCGGGGCCCGGAGCGCCGGGGCCCGGACCGCCGGGGCCCGGAGCGCCGGGACCCGGGACGCCCCGCTCGCCGCCGAACGGCGTCGGTCCGGACGGCTCGCCGCCGAACGGCGGGCCCGGCGGGATCGGTTCGGCCGGCCGGTTCATCTGGGACGGGCGCGAGCCCTGGTACTCGTACGAGTCGCCGGCGCCGTAGGACTGTGCGGGCGGCTGGAATCGGGGGGCCGGCGCGGCCGGGCGCGGGGCGGCCGGGGTGTACGAGGTGGCCGTGTTGGTGAGGAAGTTCCACCGGCACTCCTCGCAGAACGGCGCACCGCCCTCGCGCGGCGTGCGGCACTGCGGGCACAGCTCCGGCCCCGGATCCGGCACGGCGGCCAGATGCGGGCGTCCGGGAGCGCCCGGTGCGGGCGGCGGAAACCCGTAACCGCCGGCCGGGGGCGGCGGAGGCACGGCACCGGCCATGCGGTGACCGCAGACCTCGCACCAGTCGTCGGAACCCGACTGGTGTCCGTTCGGGCAGGTCGGCATGTCGGCACGTCCCCCTCTCTGTCAGGGTCTTCCTGAGGTCCTGTTACGTCACTTCTTTACACGAACAGTCTTTGTGGACCGCGTTTCGAGGGTCATCTCGTCGGCCTCCTCGACCCTCGCCTTCAGTCGCACAGTACCCGTCGCGGCATCGACCACGTCCACTACCTTCGCAAGCAGTTTCGCAGTATCCGCGTTCCCCGAGGCGCTGGCCAGCTGAACCGCCCTGCCCAGTTTGGCCGTTGCTCCATCCATATCGCCCGTTTTGCGGAGATCGAGCCCCTGTTGGATGACTTGTGCCAGCTCTGCTTGGCCGGTGTAGTGGGCGACTTGTGGGTTGATCGAGGTGGACGCGGCCATGTCGTCGGTCCACACCGCCCGTATCAGTCCCTGGGCGCCCAAGTTCTGTGGGCTGCCTTCGGGTTGCGGGATGACCAGGGAGACCCGGGCGGCCAGCATCTCCTGGCCGACGGCGGCGGCCGGCACCTCGACGCAGAGGTGGTAGTCACGGGACTCGTCGCCCCAGGAACCGGTGGGGTAGTCCCCGGCGCGTGGGCCCGCCTCGGTCCGCCGGTCGGTCAACTCCTCGACCGTCGGGGCGACTTGCTTGACGAACCGGATGGTCGTGCCGACCGGGGTCCACACTCTGAGGGCGACGTCCGCGACCTCCTTGCCCATCGCCGTCTCCATCATCCGCGTGAAGTCGGCGGCCAGGCCCGACGGATCGGCGACGATGTCGGCGCTGCCGAGCAGGGCCGAGGCGATCGATGTGACTTCTTTCACTTCCCAGTCGGTGCCTACGCCCCGCGCGTCACAGGTGAAGCGCCCGGCGCACGCGTCCAGCGCGGCCTTGAGGTCCTGCGGCGACTCGTGCTCGTTGCGGCCGTCGGTGAGCACGATGCCGTGCCGGATGGCGACGTCCACCGAGGACAGCAGGCGGTCGGCGAGCCGCAGCCAGGTGCCGATGGCCGTGCCGCCGCCCGCGCTCAGCCTGCGCAGCGCCTGCTTGGCCTGCTCGCGGGTGGTGGCGTCGGCGACGGCGAGCCGGCCGTCGCCCGGGTAGACCTCCTTGGCGACGTGCGTGCCGCCGATCACCGCGAAGTGCACGCCGTCGCGCAGGGTGTCGATCGCGGCGGCCGTGGCGTCGCGGGCGTTGCGCATCTTGGTCGGCGGGTAGTCCATCGAACCCGAGCAGTCGACCATCAAAGCCACCGCGGCGGACGGCCCCTGACCGGGCGAGTACAGGTGGGGAGCCGTGACCGCACTCCCGACGGTGCCTCCGCCGGTCGCGGTCACGGTCACGATCGCGTTGACCTCACGGCCGCCCTCGGGCTGGTACTCGTTCTGGTACACGTCCACCGAGAACTGCGGCACGTTCGACTTCGAGAAATTGGCCATGCCTACTCTGATCCCCCTTTGAACCCACGCTGCTCGTGGGCGGCGACTCGACTGCGGACCGTCCCCACGGTCCGCCGGGGCCTCCCCGTCCGCGGCCCCTCAGGCCGATCCTGCCCCCTGCGGCAGGGCGGGGAACGGTACGACGGCCACTGTTACGTTGTCGTGGCCCCCGCCGTCCAGGGCGTGGCCGACCAGCACCCGGGCGCTGTGCAGGGGGCGCACGGCGGCGTCCAGGGGCACCGCCTCGGCCATCTCCTCGGCCGTTTCCGCGTAGTTCCACAGGCCGTCCGTGCACACCACCACGACGCCCGGCCGGTCCGGTTTGAAGGACGCGGTGTGCGGCTCCAGTTCGTAGGCGTCCGCGCCGAGCCAGCCGGTGATCGCGTGGGCGCGTTCGTCGGCGTACGCCTCCGCCTCGGTCATCAGACCGGCCGCGACCATCTGCGCGGCCCACGAGTCGTCCTCGGTGAGCCGGGCCGACGGCGCGCCGCGGTCCACGGGCACCCAGTAGGCGCGGCTGTCGCCGACCCAGCCGACCACCAGCAGCCCGGAGGTGACCACAGCGCCGACGATCGTGCAGGCCGGGGCGTTCTGGTGCGGGGCGTGCTCGCGGGCGCCGGCGGGCTCGTCCGCCAGCGCGTTGACGGCCCGTGCGGCCGCGACGATCGCCTCGTGCATCGCCTGCTGCGGATGCGTGCCCCGCGGCAGGGCGGACAGCAGCGCCTCGCCGGCCGCCTGCGAGGCGGCCAGCGACGCCTCGTCGGGGCGGGTCGCCGAGGACACGCCGTCGCAGACGACGGCGAGCACCGCCGGCGAGCCGTCGGGCAGCGCGGTGTGGCCGACGGTGAAGGCGTCCTCGTTGCGGTGGTGCCGCAGTCCGCGGTCGCTGACCGCGGCGATGGGGCCCGACTCCCGTTCCATGTGGTCGCGTTCGCGTGGCTGGGCGTGCCCGCAGTTCTCGCAGTAGCCGTCGTCGTCGACCCGGCCCGCACGGCAGGCCACGCACACCTGTGCGGCCTCCGCGGGCGTGGCGGGCTCGACGGCCGTCCGCGGATCCGGCGCCTGTAGCCGGTACTCCTCGGGCTCCTGCGGCCGGTATTCCTCGGGCTCCTGCGACCGGTCGAACCGCACCCCCGGCGCGGGAGTACCGTCGGCGGGCGCCGGCGCGCGCAGCGGGGAGCCGCCCGAGTCGGTGCCCGGCAGATCGGTCGGCAGATGGACCGCCGCGGGCGTGCCGGAGGCGTCCGTGCCGGGGGCGACGGGCCAGGCCGTGCCGTCCGGGGCGGACCGGCCCGAGGCGTCCATGGTGAGCGTCGGGTGGTCCTGCGGCAGGGCGGGCACCACCGAAAGGTCGTACCCGCACGCACCGCAGAACCGGTCACCCGGCTCAACCGGCTCCGCGCAGTTCGGGCACTTCGACAGCGCGGCCTGCTGGGGCATGTGCGACATCAACTACACCCACGTCCGGGGGCGGTAACGGTTGGCCCGTTCCACCAGGTCGATCCTCTCCTCGCCGCCGGGCGCGAGCCGGGCCAGCGTGCGGTACGAGCGCTCCAGGCCGAAGCGGAGGCCCCGCTCGTCCAGGTCGTTGCCGAGCAGCACCCGCCCGCCGGCGGCGGGCCCGGCGGAAGCCCGGCCCCCGGAGAGTATCCAGTCCAGCGCGCAGCCGAGTACTTCCGCCGACAACTGCTCGCGGCGCGCCGGGTCGAGACCGTACGCATCCAGGGCCTCCACCTGGCCCGCGGCTGCGGTCAGGTCGTCCAGGAAGGGTACGTCCCCGGCGCCCGCCGTGCGCTGCCGCAGCCGAGCGCGTACGGCCGCCACGCGCGCCGCCGTGTAGTGGATGGACGACTCCGGCACCGACTCCAGGGTCCGTACCGCGCCGGTGCGGTCCGCGGCCGCGAGCTGGACACGGGCCAGGCCGAACGCGGCGCTCACATAACTCGGATCGGTCGACCAGACCAGGCGGTAGTACTCGGCGGCGTTGTCCAGCTGGCCCAGCACCTCCGCGCACAGGCCGAGCGCGAGCTTCGGCGCGGCCTCGCCGGGGAAGGCGTCGTAGACCGCGTCGAAGGCCAGTGCGGCGCCTTCGAAGTCGCCGGTGGCCAGCGCGGTCACGCCGTGGTACCAGACCACCCGCCAGTCGTCGGGCCGTTCGCCCGCCAGCTCACCCAGTGCGGTCAGCGCCGTGTCGAAGTCGCCGTTCTCCAGCCGGGCGCGGACCTGGCGCAGCCGGGTCTCCACGGTCTGCTGCGGCGCCGCGGCCAGCGCGGTGATCAGCTCACCCGGCGCGGAGGCCAGCAGGCCCGCCAGGAAACCGGCGTTGGGGTCGGCCGGGTCGACATGCGGCACGGGCAGGGCGAGGGCGGCGGCGGGGCCGGCGATGGGGCGGACGATGCCGGAGGCGGCGTTTGAGACGCCGGCGGCAACCGAGACCGCCCCGGCGGCGTCCGGGGCAGCACCGACGGCGTCCGGGGCAGCACCGACGGCGTCCGGGGCGGTGCCGAGAGCTGCCGGTGTGGTGCCGAGGGCCGCCGGCCCGGCGCCGAGGGCCTGCGGGGTCCCTGCGGCGGACGGGAGGTACGCCCCGGGGACGCCGCCGGACGGGACGCCCGCCGCGGATCTGCGGCCCCGCCGCCCGGCCGGCACCCGCGCCCCCAGCCGCGACACGTCCTCGGTCAGCCGCGGGAACAACTCCGTGTCTGTGACCTTCAGTTCGGGGCCGAACAGCGTCGACAGCGCGGGCCGCGCCCGGCCCGTCTGGAGGGACACCACCTCACGCAGCACGCCCGTCAGCTGCTCGGCCATCTCCTGCGCGGAGGCGAACCGGCGGGCCGGGTCCGGGTCGGTGGCGCGCACCAGCAGCCGGTAGAAGGACTCGTACCGCCGGAAGACATCGATGGTGTCGGGATCCGGCAGGGAGTCCCTGAAGACGTTCGTGTAGCCCTGGAAGTCGAAGGTCAGCACGGCCAGCGTACGGCCGACCGTGTACAGGTCGGAGGCGACCGAGGGGCCGACCTCCGCGACCTCCGGCGCCTGGTAGCCGACCGTGCCGTAGATGGCCGACTCGTCGTCGTCCACCCGGCGCACCGCGCCCATGTCTATCAGCTTGAGCTGGTCCTCGGTCTGGATCGCGTTGTCGACCTTGAAGTCGCAGTACAGCAGGTTGCGGCTGTGCAGATGGTCGAGCGCCTCCAGTGCCTCGATGCCGTAGGCGCACGCCTGCTCCACCGGCAGCGGATCGCGTCTGCCCTCCGGGGTGCGGCGGGCGTTGGCGATCTCCTTGAGCGACTTGCCGCCGACGTACTCCATGACGATGTAGCCGTCGAGGGAGCCGGTGCGCTGGTCCAGGTGCTCCACGAAGTTGTAGATCCGCACGATGTTGGCGTGCTCGATCTCCGCGAGGAAGCGCCGCTCGGAGATCGCCGCCTCCATCGCGTCCTGGTCGCCCGTGTCGAGCAGGCCCTTGAGGACGACCCAGCGGTCGGAGACCGCGCGGTCCACCGCCAGATAGATCCAGCCCAGACCGCCGTGCGCCAGACAGCCCGCGACCTCGTACTGGCCGTGCACGACATCGCCCGCGCGCAGCTTGGGCACGAACGAATACGGATGCCCGCACTTGGTGCAGAAACCCTCCGTGCGGCCCGGCCGCACGCCGCGGGCCCGCCCCACCGGCGCCCCGCAGTCCGAACGCGAGCAGAACCGCTTGCGCTCGGGCACCTGCGGGTCGTCCAGCACCATCGCCCGTGGATCGGGCCGCGGCACCTGAGGCACCACCACCAGACCCGCGCCCAGCCGGCCGCGCCCGGACGAACCGGCGGCGGAGCCGGAGCTGCGCACCGACACCGAGCGGCCGGCCGACCGGCCCGACAGGGCGCGCGAGAGCCGTCCCGACACCGAGCGCCGCGACTTCGACGACTGCGACGACTGCGACGAGGTTCGCGAACTGCGGCTGCCGGCGCCGGAACCGGTGCTGCCCGAGGAGCCCGAGCCGCGGCCCCCGCCGGTGATCCCGGTGGGCGGCGAGCCGACCATCCCGGTCGCCGACACGACCGGCGCAAGCCCGCAGGTGTCGCAGTACAGCTCGCCGCCGCCCACATCCTCGTACGTGCCCTCGCAGGACGGCCGTTGGCACGTCTGTCCCGGCTGACTCATGGCTGGCCGTTCCCCCTCCGGTCCCGCGGACCGCCCTGCTCCGGCACCCGCGCCGCGGCGAGCTGTTCGGCGGCGGCCCGCTGGTAGCGCAGCACCGCCTCCTCGGCGACGCGCAGATCGCACGGCGCGCTCCACAGCATGCGCCGTGCCGCGTCGTACCGCTCGACGAGCAGCGGGTCCTCGGCCAGTCCGTGCCGGGCGACCTTCGCCTTGTACGCGTCGAGCCGGCCGCGCAGCTCCGCGCGGACCGCGAGCGGCGCGGTGACCGCGGTGAGCGAGTCGCGGGCGCGCAGCAGTTCGTCCTCCGCCTTCTGTTCCAACGACTCAAGCAGCGGGGACAGCCGGTGCCACTGGGCCTGCCTGCGGTACTCGGCGGCCGTCGCCAGCTGCTCCTGAAGCACGGTCGGCGGCCCGCTGACCACCGGCACCTCCGTCGCCGCGATCTTCGCCAGGACCTCGCCGCGCGCGGTGCGCGCCTCGGCGAGCGTGCGGTCCGCGCGGGACAGCACATCCCGCAACTTGATCAGCCGGGCCTCCGCGTCCTGACGTACCGTCAGTACGGCGTCGATCTCGCGGCGCACGTCCTCCAGGGCGCGCGCCTCCCGGTCGTACACCGTGGTGTCCGGCCGGCCGCCGCCCGGCGCCGAACTGCCCTGCGTGGGAACCCAGAAGGCGAGCGGGTCGGAGACGACCTCCTCGCGCAGCCGGGTCAGCGTGCGGGTGATGCGCTCCAGGTCGTCGCCCGCCGGGTGCTCGCCGGGGCGCACGCCCACCGAGTGCGCCAGCTTGCGGGTGCGCTGCAGTTCCGCGGCCAGCAGGTCGATCCGGGCGGGCAGCGCCGACCAGACCGCGTCGGCGGCGACGACCATGTCCAGCGAGGACGCGTACAGCTCGTTCATCCGGTCCACGAGGCCGGCCAGGCTGAAACTCTGGCTGAGCCGGCCGGGGCCGGTCAGGGTCGGCGCGTTCGCGGTCGCCGTGGCGCTGCCGGCGACCGTGACGGACTCGCCGCGCAGCAGTTCGGTCAGCTCCACCAGGTCCTCGCGGCTGGACCAGCGACGCCGGGCGCGGATCTCCCGGGCGGTGCGCAGGGCGGCCGTGTACGCGTCGAAATAGGCCCACAGCAGCGTGATCGACGCCTCCGCGGACGACCAGCGCTCCCTGGTCGTGCCGGTCAGCTCGGCGCCTTCGAGGAGTCTGCGGCCCGCGTGGTCCTGGAGGGCGAGGAGCGACGTCTCGATTGCCTCGTGCTCCGCGCCGAGCCGCGCCAGCGCACGGTCCACCTCGTCCCGGTCCATCACCGGCCCGGCGGGGTCCGTGACGCCCATCGATCACCTCTCGCTGCTGTGTGGTCCTGGTCTCTGTTCGAAGTGTTCGGTCGTTCGAAGTATTCGGTCGTTCGGGGTTGTTCGGTCGAAGGTCTGCCCAAAGATCGGCCGGCCGATGCCCGGTCAGCTGCCGCGCAGATACTGCGGCGCGGGCGGCTTCGAGGGCGCCGCGTCCTTCCCCAGTGTCGCCGACAGCCACTCGTCGTACGACCTCTGCCAGCCGTCCGCGCGGTAGTCCACCAGGATCCGGTTGACCCGGCGTACCAGATCGTCGGCGTCCTTCTTCATCGCCACGCCGTAGTACTCGGTGGTGAACGCGGCGCCCTTCAGTTCGACCGTGGGGTCCTGGGCGGCCTGGCTCGCGGCGAGCGCGCCGTCGGTGACCACGGCGTCCACCTGGCCGAGTTGGAGCTGTACCAGGCAGTCGAGCTGGTTGGGCACGGTGACGGAGATGTCCGCGGAGGACGGCAGCCGGCCGTTCTGCCGGTCCTGAGCCAGCTTGGCGTACGCCGTCGAACCGGTCGCCGTGCAGATCCGCCGGTGTGCCAGCGAATCGTCGTACCCGGTGACCGACGACGCCTTGGGGGCCAGCACCTGCTGGCCGGTCTTGAAATACGGGGCGGAGAAGGCCACTTCGGACAGCCGGTCGCAGGCGATGGTCATGGTGCGCACCACCATGTCGACCCGGCCGTCCTCGATGGCGGGGATGCGCTGGTTGGTCGGGATGGCCTTGAACTGGACGGCGTTCCGGTCGCCGAGGATGTCCTCGGCGATCCGGTGCGCCAGGTCGATGTCGAAGCCCTCCAGTTCCGCGCCCTCGGTGTTCGGGTTGCGGTAGCCCCAGCGGTAGCTGTTCTGGTCGACGCCGACGATCAGCTTCCGCTTGGCGCCCTCGCGGGCCTTGATGGCGTCGATGGTGGGACCGTCCGCGCCCGACGGGGACAGCGTCTGCTTCTCCGGGTCCTCGCAGGCGTCGGCGCGCGCCTGGCTGCCGGCGGCGACGTGCCCCGTGCCGGAGCGCCGCGCGTCGTCCGGGTCGTCGGGCGCCTGGGCCAGCGGCAGCAGCAGGACGGACGCCAGCGCCAGGGCGCAGCCGGCGGCCATCGCGCCGACCCCGCCCCAGCCCCGCAGCGAGGCCCGGCGACCGCGCTCCACGCGTGCGTTCATCGTCGCGCCCCTCTCACCGGTACTCCGAAAGCCGGCGCCCGATGCCGAGCACCGCGCCCGACGCGCCCAGGACGGCGAGGACCGCGGCGCCGGCGGGCAGGAAGCCCATCGCGTGCAGGCCGTCGCGCGCCGACTGCTTGAACTCCTTCTGCTCGTGCTCAAGTGCCGTCCGCAGATTGTCGTCCACGCTGTCGAAGCACTCGCCGGTCGCGTCCTTGTCGCCGATCACCTTGTCCAGGGCCTGCTGGTAGTTGCCGTTCTCGTCCTCGGTGCGGACCGAGTCGTGGCGCTGCCGCCACACCGCCATGTCCGCCTCGGCCGCGGCCACCGGCTTTCCGCCGGCGGTGTCGTCGGCGAGCCGCTGCGCCTCGGCCAGGTGCTTGCCGAGGTCGGCGATGTCCCGGTCGAAGTCGTAGTAGTACTTGTCGTACGTCTTCTCACCGACCTTGACGGTGTCGGCGCCGCGGGCCACCAGGCTCAGGTTCTCGTTGCCGCGGGCCTTCAGGGAGGCGATGCGGGCGTCGTGCAGCGCGTTCAGCGAGCGGACGCCGTGGTCGTAGGAGCCGTTGAGGCCCGACCGGGCGACGGAGTGACCCACGACCAGCCAGAGCAGGACGATCACGGCGGCGCCGGACGCGGCCACCAGACCGTGGTTGAGGACGCGGTTCGTGCGCCGGTACGTACGGTGCTGGGCCCAGGCCAGCGCGCCCAGGGCGACGACGCCGAGGGCCATCGCCGCCCACGGGTAGGGCGTCGCGTCCCCGTAGTCGGCCTTCAGCCGCTCGTTCTCCGACTTGTACAGCTCCTCGGCCGCGGGCAGCATCTGGTCCTGCATCCTGCTGTTGGCGAGCCGCAGATAGGCGCCGCCCACCGGGTAGCCCTGCCGGTTGTAGACGCGGGCCCGCTCGACCAGGCCCTTGTACTCCGGCAGCAGCCGGTTGAGCTTGGCTATGGCCGCCGCGGAGGGGGACTCCGGCTCCGAGTTGGCGGCGGCCTTGACCAGTTTCTCCGCCGCCGTCCGGATGTCCTTCTCGTACCGGCTGCCGGCGGCGGCGGTCTCCTGGCCGCCCGCCAGGAAGCCGCTGGAGGCCGCCGTGTTGGCGTCGGCGAGCGAGCGGTAGATGTCGGCCGCGTCCGAGCTGAGCGGCTGGCTGCGGTTCAGCACGTCGTCCGCGGCGGCCGTGCGGTCGTAGGTCTGCCAGGCGGTGACCGCGCCGAACGCGACGACCAGCAGGGCGATCAGGGCGCCGATGAGGCGCAGCCGGCCCGGTTCGGTGGTCGCGGCGGCGCGCAGCCGGTCCACGCCCTCGGCGAAGGCGGTGCGACGGGCCGGAGCGGAGGGGTTCCCGGGCGGTGCGGGGGGTGCCGGCCGCGGTGGCACGGCGGGCATGGTGGGCAGGCCCGTGGCCGGGCCCGCTCCCGGTGGCGCCGCGCTGTTCTCCGGCGGGTGTGTCACCTCGACCTCCCCCATGGTCATCCGTCGCCGCCAAGTATCGCCGCAGGGACCGACATTCGCACCGGCCTTCACTGGATCTTGATCGAACCCCAGCGGTTGCCTCCGGCCATGACGCCGAGTTCTTCACCACCCCTTGCCCATGAATACGCCCCGGGAACCAGTTCGGTTCCCCACCCCCGCACCCACCGAGCCCGGAGCCGCCGAGGGTTCCCGGTGGGGGCCGCCGACGCCGGAGGGAGGGCTGTTCACCGCCCCTTGCCGTGCATGTGCGGCGCGGCTTCGTCCGGCCCCCGGCAGCCGCCCCGAAGGGGCGCGGGGAACGGCGTGCTCAGCCCGACGGCGCCGCGGTCGGCCACGGCGGGATGCCACCCCCGCTGTCCGCCTTGGCGTGCCGCATCAGGGGGTCGGGAGCTGGGGGCGTTGCCAGTGGGCCTTTGTGCGGTCCTGGGCCTCGGGAGATGCGTTCAGGTGGTCCAGGCCCAGGAGGGCCGCTCCCAGTACCGGGCTCGCCGTCACCACCCGGGGCACCGCCTTCGGTGCGCGTGCCGCCAGCCGGTCCCTGACGCCGGTGTCGAGCCGGGCGTGGCCGGCGGTGAGGACTCCGCCGCCGAGCAGCACCGGAACCTCCTCGTCCAGCAGGTCCAGCCGGGTCAGCGCCACCGTCGCCATGGTCACCACCTCGTCGGCCAGCCGGTCCACGATCGACCGGGCGACGGTGTCCCCCTCCGCCGCCGTCGCGAACATCACCGGCGTCAGCTCGTGCCGGCGGCCGTACTCGACGTGTTCCAGGTGCAGCGCCTCGATGAGCGCGTACATGGAGTCCAGGCCGAAGTGGGCGGGCAGGGTCCGGGCCAGCCGGGTCGGCGCGCCGCGCCCGTCCTCGGCGCGTGCCGCGTGCCACAGCGCCTCCTCGGCGAGCGCCCAACCACCGCCCCAGTCACCGGAGATGCGGCCGATCGCCGGGAAGCGGGCGGTGCGGCCGTCGGGCCGCATGCCGACGCAGTTGATGCCCGCGCCGCAGACCACCGCGACGCCGCGGGGCTCGGCCACGCCCGCCCGCAGGATCGCGAAGGTGTCGTTGCGCACCGCCACCGTGCCGCCCCACGCGCGCGCGTGCAGCGCGGCGGTCAACTGCTCCTCCTCCACGGGCAGATCGGCGTTCGCCAGACACGCGGAGACATGCGCGACGGAGGTGACGCCCGCGGCGGCGTAGGCCCGCGCGACCGCGTCGGCGATCGTGTCGACGGCCGTGCTCACGCCCACCGCGGGCGGCCGGAAGCCGCCGCCGCGTGCGGTGGCGAGGACGGTCCCGTCCGCCGCCACCACCGCCACGTCGGTCTTGCTGTTGCCCGCGTCGATGGCGAGGACGCTTGCGTTCAGGCCCACGCGAGATGCTCCCGGTTGTGCGCGATCAGACGGTCGGTGAGGTCGTCGGCGTACGCGTACTGGCCGATCAGGGGGTGCGCCAGCAGCGCCGCGAACACCCGCTCACGGCCGCCGTGCAGCGCCGCCCGCAGGGCCAGCTCCTCGTACGCCGTCACGTTCGCCACCAGCCCCGCGTACAGCGGGTCGAGCGGCGGCACCGGCAGCGGCACGGGCCCCTTCGGTCCGACCGCCGCCTGCACCTCGATCACCGCGTCGTCCGGCAGGAAGGGCAGCGTGCCCCGGTTGTGGGTGTTCACCACCTGGTACGGGCTGCCCGCGCCGCCCAGCAGCGCCGCCGCCAGGTCCACCGCGGCCTCCGAGTAGTAGGCGCCGCCGCGCTTGGCGAGCAGCGCCGGCTTCTCGTCCAGGGCCGGATCGCCGTACATCTCCAGCAACTGCCGTTCCATCGCGGCGACCTCGGCCGCCCGGGAGGGCTTGGTGCGCAGCTCCCGTACCACCGCGTCGTGCGCGTAGTAGTAGCGCAGGTAGTACGACGGGACCACGCCGAGGCGGTCCAGCAGGGGCCGGGGCAGGCGCAGATCGGCGGCGACGGTGGCGCCGTGCCGCGCGAGCAGCTGCGGCAGCACGTCCTCGCCCTCGGGTCCGCCGAGCCGTACTCCGGTCTCCCAGGTGAGGTGGTTGAGGCCCACATGGTCGAGGTGCAGGTCCTGCGGGGCGGTGCCGAGCAGGGCCGCGAACTTCCGCTGGAGGCCGATCGCCACGTTGCACAGCCCGACCGCCCGGTGCCCGGCCTGGAGCAGGGCGCGGGTGACGATGCCGACCGGGTTGGTGAAGTCGATGATCCAGGCGTCCGGGTTGGTGCGGCGGACGCGTTCGGCGATGTCGAGGACGACCGGCACGGTGCGCAGCGCCTTGGCGAGACCGCCGGCGCCGGTCGTCTCCTGGCCGACGCAGCCGCACTCAAGGGGCCAGGTCTCGTCCTGCTGCCGGGCGGCCTGGCCGCCGACGCGCAGCTGGAGCAGCACGGCGTCGGCGCCCGCGACGCCCGCGTCCAGGTCGGCGGTGGTGACGATCCGGCCGGGGTGCCGCTGCTTGGCGAAGATACGCCGGGCCAGCCCGCCGACCAGCTCAAGGCGTTCGGCGGCCGGGTCGACCAGGACCAGCTCCGCGACGGGCAAGGTGTCCCTCAACCGTGCGAATCCGTCGATCAGTTCGGGCGTGTAGGTCGAGCCTCCGCCGACCACGGTGAGTTTCATGCCATCAACCCTTCACTCCGGTGAGCGTGACGCCCTCGACGAACGCCCGCTGGGCGAAGAAGAACACGAGGATCACGGGGGCCATGACCAGGATGGTCGCGGCCATGGTGAGGTTCCAGTCGGTGTGGTGGGCGCCCTTGAAGGACTCAAGGCCGTAGCTCAGGGTCCAGGCGCCGGGGTTCTCGGACGCGTAGATCTGCGGGCCGAAGTAGTCGTTCCAGGCGTAGAAGAACTGGAACAGGGCGACGGCCGCGATGCCCGGCTTCGCCATCGGCAGCACGACCCGCAGCAGCGTCCGCAGCTCGCCGCAGCCGTCCACCTTCGCCGCGTCCAGATACTCGTCGGGAATGGTCATCAGGAACTGGCGCAGCAGGAAGACGGAGAACGCGTCACCGAACGCCATCGGGATGATCAGCGGCCACAGGGTGCCGGACAGATCGAGCTGCTTCGCCCAGAACAGATACATCGGGATGATGATGACCTGCGGTGGCAGCATCATCATCGAGATCACCAGCATCAGTGACAGATTGCGGCCCCGGAAGCGGAACTTGGCGAGCGCGTACGCCACCGGGAGTGAGGAGAGGACCGTCAGCACCGTGCCCAGGCCGGCGTAGACCAGCGTGTTCTTCCACCAGGTCAGGAAGCCGGGCGTGGCGAACACCGTTCGGTAGTTGCCCCACTCCCAGGGGTGCGGGATCAGGTCCCGGCTCAGCGCCTGGCTGTCGCTCATCAGGGACGTCAGCAGGACGAACACGAAGGGCAGTGTGAAGAACAGCGCGGCGGCCACGCCGAGGCAGTGGACGCCGATCCACTCCAGCAGCGCCCGGCGCCGCGCGGCGCGCCGGGCGGGGGAGAGGGGCGCGGGCGTCTTCAGCGGTGGGGCCGGTACCTGGGTCATGGTCAGTCACCTGCCTGGATGAGGCCGCCCCGGCGCCGCATCAGCAACGCGGTGAACGCCATCGACAGGGCGAAGAGGACGAGGGCGATCACACACGCGGAGCCGTAGTCGAAGCGCTGGAAGCCGAGGTTGTAGACGAGTTGGGGGAGGGTGAGCGTGGACTTCTCCGGATAGCCGGGTTCGAACTGGGTGCCCGCGCCCTGGATCACGCCCGAGGCGACCTTCCCGGCGATCAGCGGCTGCGTGTAGTACTGCATTGTCTGGATCACGCCCGTGACCACGGCGAACATCACGATCGGGGAGATGTTCGGCAGGGTGACGTACCGGAAACGCTGCCACGCCGACGCCCCGTCCAGCTCGGCCGCCTCGTACTGCTCCGTCGGCACGTCGAGCAGCGCGGCCATGAAGATGACCATCAGGTCGCCGACCCCCCACAGGGCCAGCAGGGTCAGCGCCGGCTTGGACCAGGCGGGGTCGTTGAACCAGCCCGGGGCCGGGAGACCGGCCTTCTCCAGCAGTGCGTCGACCGGTCCGGTGCCGGGGTTGAGCAGAAAGGCGAAGGCCATCGTCGCGGCCACCGGCGGGGCGAGGTAGGGCAGATAGAACAGGGTGCGGAAGACGCCCGTGCCCGTCTTGATCCGGGTGATGAGCATCCCGACGCCGAGGCCGAACACCACCCGGAGGCCGACCATGACGACCACCAGCCACAGGGTGTTGCGCAGGGCGGGCCAGAACAGCGGGTAGTGCTCGAAGACATAGGTCCAGTTCTTCGTGCCGCTCCACGTCGGCGGTCGGAAACCGTCGTAGTGCATGAACGAGAAGTAGACCGTCGAGATCAGCGGGTACGCGAAGAAGACCGCGAAGCCGATCAGCCACGGCGACATGAAAGCGAGCGTGCGAAGCGCCGCACGGCGGCGCTTGGACGCGAGGGTCACGGTGCTCATGTCCGAGGAACCCCGTGCTACTTCGCCTGCTCGATGTCCGTGTCGATCTGCGCGGCCGTCTTCCTCAGGCCCGCCTTCAGATCGGTGACCCTGCCGCTCTCGTACGCGTACCCGAACTGCTGGATCGTCACGAGGTACACGCCGCCGTTGACGGAGGGGGGTGTCGTGGTGGAGTGCGGGTTCGCCGCGATGTCCAGGAACGTCTTGAACCGCGGGTCGTATGTCAGCTTCGGCGACTTGAGGGCGGCCAGCGTGGAGGGCACGTTGTGGATGGCGTTGGCGAAGTCCACCACCGCGTCCGTGTCGGTGGTCAGGTACTTCACCAACTCCCAGGCCGCGTTCTGCTTCTCGCTGGTGGCGGCGATGCCCGCGATGGTGCCGGTGATGTAGCCCTTGCCGTACTGGTCCGCCTGGTCGTCGGGGACGGGCAGCGGCGCGACGCCGATCTCGAAGTCCGGATCCGCCTCCTCGGCCATGCCGAGCCGCCACTCGCCGTCGAGTTGCATGGCCACCTGGCCGGTGTGGAAGGGGTGTTTGGGACCCCACTCGTCGCCGAGCGTGGCGCGGAACTTCTCCAGCTTCTGGAATCCGCCGAGTGCGTCGACGAGCCGCTTCTGCAGCTCGAACCCGGCCTGGAAGGCGGGGTCCTCGGCGAGGTTCGACTTGCCGTCGGAGTCGAAGTACGTCGGCGAGAACTGCGCGAAGTAGTGCTCGGTGGTGGATTCCCAGCCGTGGTAGTTCGGCATGAAACCGAGTTGCCGGTAGCCGTCGCCCCGGGGGATCGTCAGCTTCTCGGCGTCCTTCTGGAACTCGGTCCAGGTCTTCGGCGGCCTGGTGATGCCGGCCTTCTCGAACGCGGTCTTGTTGTAGTAGAGCCCGTACGCGTCGCCCAGCAGCGGCACCGTGCAGCGGTTGCCGTCGTACTGGGTGTACTCGTTCATCGCCTTCGGGAACGTCGTCTCCGGGTCGATGCCCGACTTCTCGAAGAACGGGTTCAGATCGACCAGCGCGCCGGACGAGCAGAACTTGCCGACGTTGTTGGTGGTGAAGGAGGAGATCACATCGGGCGCCTCGTCGCCGCCGGTGCGCAGCGCCTGGTTGATCTTGTCGTCGGTCATGTTGCCGACGACGTTGACGTGGATGGTGGGGTGGGCCTTCTCGAAGCCCGCGATCAGGGAGGTGACCGCACGCACCTCGCTCGGCGCGCTCCAGGCGTGCCAGAAGTTGATGCTGGTCTCCTTCGAGGCGTCGTCGTCGGCGCCCGAACCGGTCTGGCCGGTACAGGCCGTGGCGAGCAGCGCCAGCGAGGCGGTGAGGGCGAAAGCCGTGTTTCGG
Organism: Streptomyces sp. NPDC004629; assembly: GCF_042873595.1. Classification (NCBI taxonomy): domain Bacteria; kingdom Bacillati; phylum Actinomycetota; class Actinomycetes; order Kitasatosporales; family Streptomycetaceae; genus Streptomyces; species Streptomyces sp. NPDC004629. The sequence continues at coordinate 106,078 of NZ_JBIALO010000012.1, forward strand.
ACCACTCCGGGTATGGCTCGGGGCATGGCGGGGTCTCCCTGGGGCGGGCGGTGAGGGAAGGGGCGGTGCTGTGCGGTGCTGCGGGTGCGGTGCTGAGGGCGGTGGGCCGGAAGGGCGGTGCGGGGCTCAGCGCGAGGTGTCGAAGACCTCGTCGCGGGTGGTGGCGAGGGCGCTCTCCAACGCGCCGCGCAGCACGGGGTGTTCCTGGACGTCGCCGACGACGAGGCGCGGGCGGGGCGCGGCCAGCTCCGCCAACTCGGCCTGCACGAGGGCGCGCAGCACCTCGCCGCCGGAGGTGAGGGAGGTGCCGCTGAGGACGACGAGTTCGGGGTCGAGGACGGCGACGAGCGAGGCGAGACCGGTGGCGAGCCGGGTGGCGTACGTCCGCAGCAGCTCCCGGTGGGGGCCGCCGGCGTGATCGGCGGCACGGGCCACGAGCCGGGCGGCGACCTCCGCGTACGGCCCGCTCGGCACATCCGTGATGCCCAGCTCCCGGGCCAGCCGGGGCAGGGCCTGGGAGCCGGCGAGTTCCTGGTAGCCGCCGCTGTTGGCCTTGGTGACCTGGCGCACCAGGGGCGTGCCCGGCACCGGCAGGAAGCCGACCTCACCGGCGCCGCCGGTCCAGCCGCGGTGCAGCCGGCCGCCGAGGACCAGGGCGGCGCCCAGGCCCTCCTGGTTCCACAGGAGTACGAAGTCGCCGTGCCCGCGGGCCGCGCCGAGCCGCTGCTCGGCGATGGCGACGAGGTTGACGTCGTTCTCGTACTCGACCGGCATCGGCAGCGCCGCGGCCAGTTCCTCCAGCAGTGCCGGGGCGTGCCAGCCGGGCAGGTGGGAGGCGTAGCGCAGCCGGCCGGTGCCCGGGTCGAAGGCGCCCGGCGTGCCGATGACCAGGCGGTGCAGATCGGCGCGGGCCAGTCCGGCGGCCTTCACCGCGCCGTCCAGCGCGTCGGTCACCTGGCGTACGACGGGTTGTGCCGGGCGTCTGCCGGGGGTGGGCAGTTCGTATGCGCCGACGGTGCGTCCGGTGATGTCGGCGACGGCGGCGCGGATGCGGCCGGGGGCGACGTCGAGTCCGGCGGCGTGCGCGGCGGTCGGGTTGACCGCGTAGAGCTGGGCGTTGGGGCCCGGGCGGCCCTCGCTGGTGCCGGTGGCCCGCACCAGCCCGGCCGCCTCCAGACGGGCCAGCAGCTGCGAGGCGGTCGGCTTGGACAGGCCGGTGAGCTTGCCGATCCGGGTGCGGGACAGCGGGCCGTGCTCCAGCAGCAGGTCCAGCGCGGTGCGATCGTTCATGGCGCGCAGGACGCGCGGAGTGCCCGGCGTGCCGGCGGATCCTGCCATCTGTCTCGACACCTGCCCTTCCCCCTGCCCAGCCTTCCAGCGGCCCCGGTGTCATGTCCACCCAAGATCACTGTTAGGAAAGTTTCCTGTCGGCTGGAAACGTAAGCGCCCCGGGAAGGAGGCGTCAAGAGAGGGTCAGTCCTTGAGGAACGGGGTGGTGTCCAGCGCGGGGTAGGGGGCCGGGAGGGGAAGGGGCGAGCCCAGGTCGACCTTGTCCTCCTCGCTGTAGTACGCCTTGGCCGGGTTCTCGCCCGGGAGAACCGGGCCGCTGAGGCAGTGGGCCATGGCGGTGTCCCGGTGGATCAGGACGTAGACCGGAACACCCGCGGCGGCGTAGGCGCGCAGCTTCGGACTGGTGTCCGCCCAGTGGTTGCTCGACGTCACCTCGCCGACGAGAGCGAGCATGTCCATGGGGTACCAGCCCTTGTGGGCCTTGCGATAGGACTCGTCGAGTTCGGATGCCTTGCGCCGGCGCACATAGAAGTCCGGAACGACCAGTGCCATCGTGCTGCCGTCCTTGTGTGCGGCGCGAGAACCGTTGCCCATGCCCACGAGGTCGAATCCGGCCACACGGAGCTGATAGCACAGCTCGAAGGTGCCGTGGTTGTGGTTGTCGTTCGGCTGCGGCGGCACGATGACCGTCCCCTCGACGTACTCCGGTCGAATCGGCACCCGTGACGCCTCTTCGATCGCACTCAACAGGTCGATGGGTCCACCTGCGTCATGACCGGCTCCATCATCGGTTCGGCGCTCATCGCTGGTTCTCCTTGTCGCGCTGGTGCCAGGCTAAGCCTCTGCCGGGTGCCCCGGCAGGACAATGCACGGCCGGCACGACGTGCGGTGCGGGAATGGCGGGCACCGTCACTCGAACGAGTGTGCTGAACCGATCCGCCTCCGGTCGCCTACTTCGTCGGGGCGCGCGGGGGGACGATCGGGGTCGCCGCCTCGGACTGGGGGGACCCGGCGTTGCCGAACGCCGACGGGGCCGCGACGGACGCCGTCGGGTCGGGTGCCGCGGGCTCCGCCGTCACGGGCTCCCCGCCCACGATCCGGATGTCCGCCGCGTCGAACGCCCGCTTGATGCGCCAGCGCAGCTCACGCTCGACGGCCAGCGACTTGCCCGGCATCGTCTTGGCGGAGAGCCGGATCGTCATCGAGTCGACCAGGACGCTGTCCAGGCCGAGCACCTCGATCGGGCCCCAGAGCAGTTCGTTCCAGGGCTCCTCCTTACCCATCCGCTCGGCGACCTCGGCGAGCGTGGCCTTCAGCCGCTCCAGGTCCTCGGTGGGCCGCACCGTCACGTCCACCCCGGCCGTCGCCCAGCCCTGCGAGAGGTTGCCGATGCGCTTGACCTCGCCGTTGCGGACGTACCAGATCTCGCCGTCGGCGCCGCGCAGCTTGGTCACCCGCAGGCCGACCTCGATGACCTCACCGGTGGCGACGCCCGCGTCGATCTGGTCGCCGACCCCGTACTGGTCCTCCAGGATCATGAAGACACCGGAGAGGAAGTCCGTCACCAGGTTGCGGGCGCCGAAACCGATCGCCACACCCGCGACACCGGCCGAGGCGAGCAGCGGGGCCAGATTGATCTGGAACGTGGAAAGGACCATCAGGGCCGCCGTGCCGAGGATCAGGAACGACGCCACCGACCTGAGCACCGAGCCGATCGCCTGCGAGCGCTGGCGGCGGCGCTCGGCGTTGACCAGCAGCCCGCTCAGCGCCGTCCCGTCGACCGCCTGGACCGTCCGGCTCATGCGGTCGATCAGCTTGGTGATCGCGCGTCGCACCACCACGCGCAGCACCGCCGCCACCACCAGGATCAGCAGCACCCTGAGCCCGATGGCGAGCCACGTCGACCAGTTCTGCTCGATCCAGCTGGCGGCGTTGGTCGCGCTCTCCTGGGCGTCCTGGAGCGTGGGCACCGTCGGGGCCGTCGACTCCGAGGGAGACGGCGACGGCGACGGGGCGGCGGCCGTCAGGGCGGCGGACAAGGACACGGCGGGTACCTCCAGGTGCAGCGGTCTGCCCCCGGCCCGGCGGTCCGGGGCGGTCCGGGCGGTGCGGGTCGCCGAGACCGCCGAGATCACGGGATGCTCACCGGACGGGCAGAACCAACACACTAACGGGGCATCGTGTGTGCGCCGTGCGGCGTACGCGGGAGAGACCGGGCTCACGCGGGCTTGAACAGGCCGTGATCCGGGGGATGAATCCAGGTGTGGTCGAAAACACTCCCAGCCCGTTACCGGCACATGGTGGCGCTTTCACCAGGCATGAGGGGAGACTGGCTGCAGATCGTCCCGGCGCGAGCCACGCGTCGCCGGCGTACAAGGAGGCATCCGTGCCGCATGTCCTGGTCCTCAACGCGTCGTACGAGCCGCTCGGCGTCGTACCGCTCCGCCGCGCGCTCGTGCTCGTCCTCGAAAACAAGGCAGTCTGCCTGGAGGAGTCCGGCGCCTTCATGCACAGCGCAACCGTCACAGTCCCCGCACCCAGCGTGGTCCGGCTCAAGCGATTCGTGCGGGTTCCCTACCGGGGGCCCGTTCCTCTGACCCGTCGGGCGCTGTTCGCCCGGGACGGGGGCCGGTGCATGTACTGCGGTGGCGTCGCAACCAGCGTCGACCACGTCATCCCGCGCAGCCGCGGGGGCAAGCACGTCTGGGACAACGTGGTGGCCTCCTGCCGCCGCTGCAACCACGTGAAGGCCGACCGTCACCTGGTCGAGATCGGCTGGCGGCTGCGCCACAAACCGGCTCCGCCCTCCGGCCTGGCCTGGCGCATCATCGGCACCGGCCATAGGGACCCGCGCTGGCTGCCCTACTTGCAGCCGTACGGCGCGGACGACGCCTTGGCCCGGATCGACGGCATTTCCGCCTGAGGATCCGGGCCTTCGCATACCCCCGTGGCCGACCACCGGCCACGGGGCCCCGGGCGTGCCCTCGGCTCCCCCGGGGCACCTGCTCCACCCGCCGTGGAGAGTGCCGTCCCGTCGGCTGGGTAGGGCTGGCGTTGTCCGCCGAAACCGTCGTAGCCGACAAGGAGAACGCCGTGCCCGCACCGGCTCACCTCTCGCTCCCGGCCCCCTGCAAACCCGTGCCCGGGCCGTCCGCCGAGCCCGACGCCGTCCAGTCCTGCGTGTTCAGCGCGGAGGGCGCGCACGCCGAGACCCCGCTGACCAGCGAGCCACCGCTGCCCGACGCCGAGCCCCTGACCAGCGAGCCGCCCCTGACCGACGGGGCCGCGCTGACCAGCGAGTCCGACGCGGTCGCCGACCCGATCGGCCCGGTGCGGTAGATGGCCGAGCCCGGGCCGGCCGCCGCTTTCGACGAGGAGCTGTGCCGGCTCGCCGAGCTGCATGGAGTCGCCACCTCCTACCGCCCCGCCCCGGACCGTACGGTCGCCGCCTCCGCCTCCGCCGTGGTCGCCGCCCTGGCCGCGCTCGACGTCGATGCCGGCACCGGGCGGGCGGTCCGGGCCGCCCTCGCCGACCGTGAGCGCGAGCTGCGCACCCGGCTGCTGCCGCCGACGGTCGTGCACTGGGCCGGCACGCCGAGTCCCCTGGACGCCCTGCCGCCCGGCACCCGGCTGCGCGTCGACACCGAGCAGGGCGAGACCGGCACCACCGCCGGCCGGCTGCCGGCCGGCGTCCACCGGGTGACCGCCGCCGCCCCCGACGGCCGTACCACCGAGGCCCATCTGATCGTCGCCCCCGTCCGGCTGCCCACCCCCGCAGGACGGTCCTACGGACTCCTCGTCCAGCTGTACTCGCTGCTGTCCCGGCGGTCCTGGGGCATGGGCGACCTCGGGGACCTGGGCGAGCTGGCCGGCTGGGCAGGACGCACGGCCGGCGCAGGATTCGTGCAGGTCAACCCGTTGCACGCGGCCGTACCCGGCAGCCCGACCGACCCCTCCCCGTACCGGCCGTCCTCCCGTCGCTTCCCGGACCCGGTACACCTGCGGGTGGAGGACGTACCCGAGTTCGCGTACGTCGAGGACCGCGACCGCGTCCGCGGACTCCTCGACCGGGCCGCCCGGCTGCGCGCCGCCGTGCTGCACCAGGGCGCGCTCATCGACCGGGACGCGGTCCGGCAGCTCAAACGCGAGGCACTGGAACTGGTCCGGGAGGTGCCCCTGGCGCCGGGCCGGCGGGCCGCCTACGCCGACTTCCTCGCCCGGGAGGGCCGCGCCCTGGAGGACCACGCCACCTGGTGCGCGCTCGCCGAGGTGCACGGCTCCGACTGGCACACCTGGCCGCCCGAACTGCGCGACCCCCGTTCGTCCGGCACCGCCCGGGCCCGCACCGACCTGATGGACCGCGTCGACCTCCACTGCTGGCTGGCCTGGCTCACCGACACCCAGCTCGGCGCCGCCCAGCGCGCCGCCCGCGAGGCGGGCATGCCGGTCGGGATCGTGCACGACCTCGCGGTCGGCGTGCACCCCCGGGGCGCCGACGCCTGGGCCCAGCAGGAGTACTTCGCCGACGGGATGTCGGTGGGCGCCCCGCCGGACGCCTTCAACGCCCTCGGCCAGGACTGGGGCCTGCCGCCCTGGCGCCCGGACCGCCTTGCCCGCTCCGGCCACGCCCCCTACCGTCAGCTGCTGCGCGCCCTGTTCCGTTACGCGGGCGCGGTCCGCATCGACCATGTGATGGGCCTGTTCCGGCTGTGGTGGGTGCCGCAGGGCGAGCCGCCGACGCAGGGCACCTACGTTCGTCACGACGCCGAGGCGATGCTTGCGCTGCTCGCCCTGGAGGCGTCCCGGGCCGGGGCCGTGGTGATCGGCGAGGACCTGGGCACCGTGGAGCCCGGCGTGCGCGAGACGCTTCAGCGGCACGGCCTGCTCGGCACGTCGGTGCTGTGGTTCGAACGGGACTGGACGGGCGACGGACGTCCCCTTCCGCCCGACCGCTGGCGCGCCGACTGCCTGGCCACCGCCACCACCCACGATCTGCCGCCCACGGCCGCCCGGCTCACCGGCGAGCACGTCGCACTCCGCGACCGCCTCGGCCTGCTGACCCGCCCGGCGGCGCAGGAACGGGCGGCCGCCGCCGCGGACACGGGGGAGTGGCTGGACCTGCTCGCCCGCCTCGGGCTGCTCCAGGGGACGTCGGGCGACCGCTCGCCGGCCGCCGAGGAGGCACGGATCCAGGCGGTCCACCGCTTCCTGCTGCGCACCCCGGCCCGCCTGGTCGGCGTCTGGCTCCCGGACGGCATCGGCGACCGCCGCCCGCAGAACGTCCCGGGCACCTGGGACCAGTACCCGAACTGGCGGTTACCCATCGCGGACGCGGACGGCCGCCCGGTGACCCTGGAGGAACTGACCGCCTCACCCCGGCTGCACGCCCTGCTGGAGACCCTGCGCACCGGCGCATGAACCGGCTACGGCACCCCGGGCGCGGGTCATGTTCGGGCGTTCGCTACTTTTGCACCGTGGACACCGTGGACAAGAAGAACGCCCTGCGCGCCGGCGCCCTGGCCGCCGGTACGACGCTGATGATGCTGCTCATGTCGTCCCCCGCGCTCGCGCTCGCCCGCGACGACGGCGATGACCCCGGCACGGGCCTGAGCGTCATCGAGACGCTGGGCCTCTACGTGCTGGCCCCGCTCGTGCTGTTCGCGGTCATCGCAGGGCTGGTCATGGTCCTGGACAAGTCGAAGCACCGAGTAACAAAAACCAAGGCAAAGGCCTGACCCACCCCACCCCGCGCCCCCGAAGGGGCGCGGGGACCGGCGCGCCCAGCCACGACGGCGCCGCACCATCACGGCCCTCCCCGCGGGGCGCTCTGCGCAGGCACGATCAGCTGAAGTGCGCCCCAAAGGGGCGCGGGGAACGGCGCGCCCAGCCACGACGGCGCCGCAGCCGACGACGTACCATCACGGCCCTTTCAGCGGGGTGCTCTACGCAGGCGCGATCAGCTGATGTGCGCCCCAAAGGGGCGCGGGGAACGACGCGCCCAGCCACGACGGCGCCGCGGCTGACGACGCACCTCCGCCGCGCGTGCGCGCCCAGCCACGACGGCGCCGCGGCTGACGACGTACCATCACGGCCCTCCCAGCGGAGCGCTCAGTTCGCGTAGTAGGTCGGCCAGTTGACCGGCCCGTTCGGGGTCGAGGGCGGACAGGGCGTTCGTCTGTTCCGCCAGGCCCGCGCCGACCGCCTCGTCGATCAGCCGCAGCCCCTTGTCCGTGAGCGTCACCTGTAGGCCACGCCGGTCGTGCGGGTCGGGGGAGCGGCGCAGCAGCCCGGCCCGCTCCAGTTTGTCCAGCCGGCCGGTCATCCCGCCGGTGGTGAGCATGAGGGTGGCCGAGAGCCGGCGGGGCGAGAGGGTGTAGGGCTCGCCGGTGCGGCGCAGGGTGGCCAGCACGTCGAACTCGCCGCGCGAGATCCCGAACCGCGCGTACGCCTTCTCCATCCGGTCGCCCATGGCGCGGGAGAGGCGGAAGATCCGGCCGAAGACCTCCATCCCCGCGGTGTCGAGGTCGGGCCGCACCCGCGCCCACTGGTCGATGATCGCGTCGACGGGGTCATTGCGCTGCGCAGTCATTACGGGATTATCGGCCGGGCCCCGGTCGACCGCAAGGTGGCTTGACGCTAAGTGGCTTAGAGCTAAGCTACTTAGCGCCAAGCCACTCGTGTCGTCGTCAGCCGTCCGTCCTCGCCCGAAGGGTGCCACCCCATGCCCGCCAGCCGCCCGGCGCTCATAGCGCTCACCGCCCTCGCCCCCGTCTCCTGGGGTACCACCTACGTCGTCACCACGGAGTTCCTGCCGCCCGACCGGCCGCTGTTCACCGGCCTGATGCGGGCGCTGCCCGCGGGTCTCCTCCTGCTCGCGCTCGCCCGGGTGCGACCCCATGGCGCGTGGTGGTGGAAGGCGGCCGTACTCGGGGCCCTCAACATCGGCGCGTTCTTCCCGCTGCTGTTCCTGTCGGCTTACCGGCTGCCGGGGGGCCTTGCCGCCGTCGTCGGCTCCGTGGGCCCGCTGTTCGTCGTCGCCCTGTCCGCACCCCTGCTGGGGCAGCGGCCCACCATGCGCACGCTGCTCACCGGGGTCGCCGCCGCCGTCGGTGTCAGCCTGGTCGTGCTGCGGGCGGTCGGCGCCCTCGACCCCGTCGGCGTGCTCGCGGCGCTCGCCTCCGCCGCCTCGATGTCCACCGGCACCGTCCTGACCAAGCGCTGGGGCCGCCCCGAGGGCGTCGGCTCGCTCGCCCTCACCGGCTGGCAGCTCACCGCGGGCGGACTGCTCATCGCGCCCGTCGCGCTCCTCGTCGAGGGCGCGCCGCCCGCGCTCGACGGCCCGGCGGTCGGCGGCTACGTCTACCTCGCCCTGGCCAACACGGCGGTCGCCTACTGGCTGTGGTTCCGCGGCATCGGTCGGCTCACCGCCACCCAGGTCACCTTCCTCGGCCCGCTGTCCCCCCTCACCGCGGCGGTCATCGGCTGGGCGGCCCTGGACGAGGCCCTGACCCCGGTCCAACTGGCGGGAATGGCCCTGGCGTTCACGGCAACGGTGGCCGGCCAGACGGGCACACGCCCACCGAGGCGTCGACCGTTCGCATCCACCGAAGGCAGCGGCCGGAGGGACCCGCTGGACGCGGCGGCTTCGAGACCGCAACGGTAGGACCGGCCGGCGCCGTCGAGCGAGCGGCCTCCCTCAACAGCCGAGCCCGCCCGAACCACCGCCGCAGAACAGCCGAGGACGTGCCGCGCCGGGCCGGGAGCGGGAGGGCGGCGAGCCGGGAGCGGGTCGCGCATGGCCCGGGAGGGTGCCCCGGGACGGCCCCTTCGGGTCGCGGCCGGGGCGGCTCTGAAGCGCCGAGAACGCGCCGGCCGGGGGCCGAGAGAGCCGCGCGGAGTGTCCTTCTCCGGCTCCCCTCGCAGGAGCACGTACACGGTCAGAACCGTCGGCGGCCCCGACCGCCGGGCCGGGAGCGCGCACCGAAGGACCCGAGAGCGCGCCGGGCCGGGAGCGCGGAAGCGGCGAGCCGCGCGCCGAAGGAGCGAGAACGCGCCGGGCCGGGGGGCGAGGGGCGCCGCACACGGCGCCTCTCGACCCCCCGGCCCGCCGGCGGTTACGCGGTTGTCGCTGCCGCGTCCGCCGCCTGGGCGTTCAGGGCCCGTTGCACGCCCGCGCGGGACTCCGAGACGAGGCGCCGCAGGGCCGCGTTGGGCTCGGCCGAGGCGAGCCAGGCGTCCGTCCTGCGCAGGGTCTCCTCGGACACCTGGATCGACGGGTAGAAACCGACCGCGATCTGCTGGGCCATCTCGTGCGAGCGGGACGCCCAGATGTCCTTGACGACCTCGAAGTACCGCTCCGTGTAGGGCGCCAGCAGCTCACGCTGATCGCTCTGCACGAAGCCGCCGATCACCGCCTCCTGGACGGCGTTCGGGAGCTTGTCGGATCCGATGACCGACTCCCACGCCTCCGCCTTGGCCTCCGGCGTCGGACGGGCCGCGCGCGCGGTGGCCGCGTGTCGCTCGCCGGCCGCGGTCCTGTCCCGCTCGTACTCGCCCGCGATCTCCGCCTCGTCGAACCGCCCCACCGCCGCAAGCCGTTCCACGAACGCCCAGCGCAGGTCCGTGTCCACGGCCAGCCCCTCGACGGTGTGCGTGCCGTCCAGCAGGCTCTCCAGCAGGTCCAGCTGCTCCGGCGTCCGCGCGGTCGCCGCGAACGCCCGGGCCCAGGCCAGCTGGTGGTCACTGCCCGGCGCGGCGGAGCGCAGATGCGCCAGCGTGGCGTCCGTCCAGCGGGTGAGCAGCGCCTCCCGGGCGGCGGGGTCGGCGTACTGCTCGATCGCCAGCTTCACCTGCCGCTGGAGCGACTGCACCACGCCGATGTCGGACTCCTTGCCGATGCCGGACAGCACCAGGGACAGGTAGTCGCGGGTGGCCAGCTCCGCGTCCCGGGTCATGTCCCAGGCCGATGCCCAGCACAGGGCGCGGGGCAGCGAGGACGCGAAGTCGCCGAGGCGGTCGGTGACGAAGGCGAGGGACGCCTCGTCCAGCCGGACCTTCGCGTACGACAGGTCGTCGTCGTTGAGCAGGATCACGGCCGGGCGGCGCCGCCCGGTCAGCTGCGGTACGGCCGTCAGCGCGCCGTCCACGTCCAGCTCGATCCGGTCGTCCCGCACCAGCTTGCCGCTCGCCTCGTCGAGTTCGTACAGGCCGACCGCGATGCGGTGCGGGCGCAGCGTAGGCTCGCCCTTGGCGCCGGCGGGCAGCGCAGGGGCCTCCTGGCGGATCGCGAACGACGTGATGACGCCGTCGGCGTCCGTCTCGATCTCCGGCCGCAGGATGTTGATGCCGGCCGTCTCCAGCCACTTCTTCGACCAGGTCTTCAGATCGCGGCCGGAGGTCTCCTCCAGGGCGCCCAGCAGGTCGGACAGGCGCGTGTTGCCGTACGCGTGGCGCTTGAAATAGGCCTGCACGCCCGTGAAGAACTCGTCCATGCCGACGTATGCGACGAGCTGCTTGAGCACGCTGGCGCCCTTGGCGTACGTGATGCCGTCGAAGTTGACGAGCACGTCGTCCAGGTCGCGGATCTCGGCCATGATCGGATGCGTGGAGGGCAGCTGGTCCTGCCGGTAGGCCCATGTCTTCATGGAGTTGGCGAAGGTGGTCCACGCGTGCGGCCACCGGGAGTCCGGTGCGTGGGCCTGGCAGGCGATGGAGGTGTAGGTGGCGAACGACTCGTTCAGCCACAGGTCGTTCCACCACTCCATGGTGACCAGGTCGCCGAACCACATGTGGGCCAGCTCGTGCAGGATGGTCTCGGCCCGCATCTCGTAGGCCGCGTCGGTCACCTTGGACCGGAAGACGTACTGGTCCCGGATGGTGACCGCGCCCGCGTTCTCCATCGCGCCCGCGTTGAACTCCGGCACGAAGAGCTGGTCGTACTTCTCGAACGGGTACGCGTAGTCGAACTTCTCCTGGAACCACTCGAAGCCCTGCCGGGTCACCTCGAAGATCGCGTCCGAGTCCAGGAACTCGGCGAGCGAGGGACGGCAGTAGATGCCGAGGGGCACGCTCCGGCCGTCCTTCTCGTACATGCTGTGCACGGAGTGGTACGGGCCGGCGATCAGCGCGGTGATGTACGTCGAGATGCGCGGCGTCGGCGCGAAGACCCAGACGTCGTCCTTGGGCTCGGGCGTCGGCGAGTTGGAGATGACGGTCCAGCCCGTCGGCGCCTTCACGGTGAACTGGAAGGTCGCCTTCAGGTCCGGCTGCTCGAACGAGGCGAAGACCCGGCGGGCGTCCGGCACCTCGAACTGGGTGTACAGGTACGCCTGCTCGTCGACCGGGTCGACGAAGCGGTGCAGTCCCTCGCCGGTGTTCGTGTACGCGCAGTCGGCCACGACCCGCAGCACGTTGCGGCCCGTCAGCAGGCCGGGTAGGGCGATCCGGGAGTCGGCGAAGACCTCGGCCGGGTCGAGCGGGTCGCCGTTCAGTGTCACCTCGTGGACCGTGGGGGCCACCAGGTCGATGAAGGACTCGGCGCCCTGTTCGGCGACGTCGAAGCGCACCGTGGTCACGGACCGGTAGGTACCTCCCCCACTCTGCGCCCCGGAGAGGTCGAGATCGACCTCGTACGAGTCAACGGTGAGCAGCTTCGCCCGCTGCTGAGCCTCTTCGCGAGTCAGGTTTGTGCCAGGCACGCGGTCATCTCCTCGTTATGTGTGCGTTGCACCATCCTTCCACGGGTCGTCCACGGAACGCGATGTCCGGATCCCGCCGGTGACCGGGACGGACGCGCGCCGGACTGGGGGCATGACGACGTGACCCGGAGGTTGAGGAGTACGCGGAGGCGTTCGCCGAGTGGGACGGCAGCGAGGACGCGGAGTTCTGGGACCGGTTCTCGGGGGACGGGCTGAGCGATGAAGCGCGGTGACATCTACCTGGTCGACTACGAGCCGGCACGGGGCAGCGGGGCGAACAAGGCGCGTCCGGCCGTGATCGTCTCGAACGACGGCGCCAACGCGGCGGTCGAACGAACGGGCCGTGGCGTCGTCACGCTGGTTCCTCTGACGTCGAACACGGCTCGCGTCCATCCGTTCCAGGTGCTGCTTCCCGCCGACGAATGCGGTCTTCCCAAGGACTCCAAGGTGCAGTGCGAGCAGGTGCGTGCGCTCGCCCTGGAACGGCTGCTGCGGCCGATCGGATCGGTGCCCCGGCAGCACATGGCGGAGATCGACGTGGCCCTGCGCAGGCACCTCGCCCTGTGAACCACACGAGGGTGCGCCCACGCGGTGGGCGCACCCTCGTGTGGGGTCAGGCCGTCAGCTCGGCGGCGACCAGTTCCGCGATCTGGACGGCGTTCAGGGCCGCGCCCTTGCGCAGGTTGTCGTTGGACACGAACAGGGCCAGGCCGTTGTCCACCGTCTCGTCGCGGCGGATGCGGCCGACGTACGACGGGTCCTGGCCGGCCGCCTGGAGCGGGGTCGGGATGTCGGTGAGGGCCACGCCCGGCGCCTCGGCGAGCAGCTCCGTGGCCCGCTCCGGGGACAGCGGACGCGCGAAGCGCGCGTTGACCTGGAGGGAGTGGCCGGAGAAGACCGGGACGCGGACACAGGTGCCGGAGACCTTCAGGCCGGGGATCTCCAGGATCTTGCGGGACTCGTTGCGCAGCTTCTGCTCCTCGTCGGTCTCGTTCAGGCCGTCGTCGACGAGGTTGCCCGCGAAGGGCAGCACGTTGAAGGCGATGGGGCGCTTGTAGACCTGCGGTTCCGGGAAGACGACGGCCGAGCCGTCGTGGGTGAGCCGGTCCGCCTCGGCCACCACCTTCTGGGCCTGCCCGTGCAGCTCCGCCACGCCCGCGAGGCCCGAGCCGGAGACCGCCTGGTAGGTGGCGACGACCAGCGCCTCCAGGCCCGCCTCCCGGTGCAGCGGCTTGAGGACCGGCATCGCGGCCATCGTCGTGCAGTTCGGGTTGGCGATGATGCCCTTGGGCCGGTCCGCGACCGCGTGCGGGTTCACCTCGGAGACCACCAGGGGCACGTCCGCATCCCGCCGCCAGGCCGAGGAGTTGTCGATCACGACGGCGCCCTGGGCGGCGACCTTCTCGGCCAGCGCCCGGGAGGTGGCGCCGCCCGCGGAGAACAGGACGATGTCCAGGCCGGTGTAGTCGGCGGTCGCCGCGTCCTCCACGGGCACGCCGTCGAGGACCGTCCCGGCGGAACGGGCGGAGGCGAACAGGCGCAGTTCGTCCACCGGGAAGTTCCGTTCGGTGAGGATCCTGCGCATGACCGTGCCGACCTGTCCGGTGGCTCCGACGATTCCGACCCTCACGGCGACTCCCTCTACGTTGTGCTGTCCGCGTGTTCCGTTGTGTTCCGCTGTGTTCCGCCTGTGTGCTGCGGGCGCTGCCCGCAGGTACGGCCCGGCGGAGGCCTTTCCATCATGCGGCCCGGCCCGGTCCGCATGTCCAATTCTTTGCCGGGCACGGCCGACGACCGGGCCGCCCGCGCCCGGCGGCCGACCCGGTGTGTTCCGTTCACACCCCCGTTGAACTGGAGAAATTCCCCCGCGGATGCCGTTGCGCCGCAAGCTGTGCTGCCTCCCCGCTGCCCACCGCCGACGCCGCCACACGGCGGTGTGACGTACGCCTCCACCCGCCCGGAGAATTCCCCGAACGTTCCGGCCGCCCGCGGCGTCGTAGGAGAAACGTGGTGAGGGGGGTGGCTTGTGCTGCGCAGAAGGGCCCGGCGCGGCCCGGAGCCGATCGCCGGCCGGGGCGACGATCCGCTGGACGCGGCCCAGGAACGCCGGGTGCGGGCGGTGCTGGCACTGGGCGGCGTACCGCAGGCGGACCTGCCGGACGGGGTGCAGCAGGTCCGCCTGCGGCTGCTGGAGCGGGCCGCGAAGGGCGAGGAGGCGCCGCGCGATGTGTCCGCGTGGGCGGCGGTCGTGGCCTCCAACCTGGCCATGGACTGGCACCGGGCCAAGCGGCGCCAGGAACGGCTCGGCGAACGGCTGGCCTCGCTCCGGCAGGCGGACCACCCCTCCGGCGAGGAGACCAGCCTGCTCTCCCTCGCCGTCGCCCAGGGCCTGGACGACCTGCCCGACGCCCAGCGTCAGGTCCTCGTCCTGCGGTTCTACGCCGATCTTCCGGTGCGCGGGATCGCCCGGGAACTCGGCATCCCCGAGGGCACGGTCAAGAGCAGGCTGCACACGGCGGTCCGGGCCCTGCGCGCCCGCCTGCACGAGGACGAGGTGGTGTGACATGACCGCCGAGCACGATCCGCACGACGGCACCGACGCGCTGCTGGCCGCGATCACCGGCGAGGCGGGCCCGGAGACGGCCGGCACGGACCCCCGGGCCGTGGCCGAGCACCGCTCCGCACAGGCCGATGTCGCGCTGCTGCGGGAGCAGCTGAGGATCATCGGGGACGCGCTCGCGGCGCCCGCCCCGGCCGAGAGCCCCGCGCCGCCGCGCACGCCGCGGCCTCAGCGCACCCGGCGCCGCCTCCCTGCCCTCGTCTTCGGCGCCCTGGCCGTGGCCTGCGCGGTGACCGTCCTGGCCGGCCTGGGCTGGCTGCTGGCCCGGCCCGGCACCGGCCTCTCGGCGGGCGCCGACGACAGCGCGGCCAAGGCCGAGAGCCGTTCCGACAGCCGTTCCGACAGTCAGTCCGACAGCGGCTCGGCCTACCCGGCGGTGTGCGCCCGGCTCGTGGTCGAGGGCGATGTGGTCGACGTCGAGGCGGTGCCCGGCACCGCCTCGGAGCGGGTCACCCTGCGCGTGACCCGCTACTACCGGCCCGAGCGAGGCGAGGCCGAGGTCACCGTGGTGACGGACGGGGCCGTCGCGCCGCGTCCGGGCGAGCACGTCCTGCTGGCCGTCCCGCGCGGCGCCGACGCGCCCGACCTGTGGGTGACGGACGGGCGGGAGATCGCGGAGCAACGCACGAGCGTCGAACGGGGCCTGGCGGTCACGCCCGCCGCCGGGTGCCCGTGAGACACGGCGAAGGGGCGGGCGCCCGCCGGGCCGCCCGCCCCCTGCCCACCGCGGCACCGTGACACGGTGCCCACGACGTCATGACGTCACGGCGTGACCTTCCCGATCTGCACGCTGCCGGCGCCCGCGACCGTGCCGCGCGCGTTCACCAGCTGCACCCGGCCGAAGAAGTCGCGCCCCTCCGGGGGCGGCGCGGCGGCCGTGACCTGTCCGGTCACCGTGGCCGATGCGCCCGTGCCGAGCTTGACCGGCGTCGTCGTGTCGACCGTGACGGTGCCGAGCGTGGCGGCGAAGAACACGTCCCGGTAGTCGTAGTCGGCGGAGCCCGCAGGCACCGAGTAGCCGTAGACCTCGACGGTGTAGGTGCCCGCGGCCGGTTCGGCGATGGAGACCGCCTCCTCCGAGTCGCCTTCCGCGGACTGGGCGACCTGGTTGCCGTCGGCGTCGTACACGGTCAGGTCCAGGTCGGCGGCGGTGTCGGAGACATTGCCGATGGCGACGTCCAGGGACTGGGCGCCCTCCGGCACGGTCACCTCGGTGATCGCGCTCTCGCCCTCCTCGATGGCGGGCCGGTCGGACTTCGCGGAGCCGAGCGGACCGCCGACCAGCTTGCCGTCCAGGGCGGCGAACCGGTTGGTGACCTTCCAGGAGGCGGTGGCCGGGACGCCGACCTTAGCCTCGGGCACGGTCACGGTCGCCGGGTCGAAGGCCGCGCCGAGGACGGTGACGTCCAGCTTGTACGGGTTGTCGAGCAGCGGTGAGGTGCGGCGCGACTCGACCTCGACCTCCCAGACCCCGGCCTGCGGGTCGGCGTACGAGCGTACGTCGGGCCGGCAGCCGTTGCCGTTCAGATAGTTGTTGTAGCAGTACGGCGTCGAGGTCTCGTCGACCGGAACGCCGTACGGGTGGACGGAGATGAACCGGGTCTGGCTCTTGTCCTTCAGCCCGCCGATCGCGACCTCCAGGGACTTGGCGCCCTCGGGGACCGTCAGGAAGTACGACTGCGTGCTGTTGCGCTGCACCGAACCCGACGCGGAGTAGGTGTAGTCGACCGGCGCCGCGACCACGACCGTGGTGAGGATCTGCTTGTCGACGCCCTGCGTCTTCGGGTCGTCGACCTCCAGGATCGCGCTCTTGAGGCCCGCGGACCTCGGGGCGGCCTGGACCTTGACGGTCACCGGCTGGTTCAGCGGCAGCCTCACCCGGTCCGAGCCGACGATCCGGAAGGTGTCACCGGCGTTGTTCTCGATGTGCAGCTCGTGCCGGATCGCCTTGTCCGCGCCGGAGGTACGGGTGATCGTGACGTCGTACGTCTTCTTCTGCCCGGCCTTCAGCCCGCCCTCGCGGTCGTACAGGCCGGTGCCGAAGCCCGGCGTCTTCAGCGCGAAGTCGATCGCGGTGTCGACCGGCGCCTTGACCGTGTAGTCATGGGCGCTCGCGCCCTTCCGGACGGCCTTCCACGCGTCGACGATGTTGATCAGGCCCGCGCCCTCCTCGTACGCCTGCGCACCCTTGATGTGGTCGGCGGTCGAGGTGAGGGCGGTGCGCAGCGTCGCCGGGGTGAGGTCGATGTGCCGCTGTTTCGCGGCGCTCAGCAGCAGGGCGCTCGCGCCGGCCGCCTGCGGGGAGGCCATCGAGGTGCCCTGGAGCATCGAGTATCCGGCCGGCAGGGAGTAGCCTGCCTCGGCTACGGGGCCGCCGGGCAGCCAGGTCTGGGTGGTGTTGATCGCGGCGCCGGGCGCGGTCAGGGTCGGGGTGAAGCCGCCGTCCTCGCGCGGTCCGCGGGAGGAGAAGGGCATCATCGCGTACTTCTTCTCCACCTGGGAGCCGTAGTTGGCGGCCCAGGTCGCCTTGGAGATGCTGGCGCCGACCGAGATCACCTTGTCGGCCAGGCCCGGGTCGCCGATCGTGTTGGCGCCGGGGCCCGAGTTGCCCGCGGAGATGATGAGCTGCACGCCGTAGGTGTCGATGAGCCGCGTGTACAGCTCGGTGCGCGCGTTGTTGCCGTCGTTGAGGGCCGGCAGGCCGCCGATCGACATGTTGACGATGTCGACGCCGCGGTTGGCCACGAGGTCGATCATGCCCTCGGTGAGCGCGACGTTGGTGCAGCCGCCGCTCCAGGTGCAGGCGCGGGAGGAGACGATCTTCGCGCCGGGTGCGGCGCCGTTCATCTTCCCGCCGAACAGTCCGTTGGCGGAGGTGATGCCGGCGACGTGCGTGCCGTGCTCCGACTCGATGACGCCGATGTTGACGAAGTCGGCCTTCTTGCCGACCCAGGACCCGCCGTAGGGATCCATCGGCACGTCCTTGCGGATCTGCACGACGAACGGCTGCCGCTCGACCACGTCGGTCTTCGGGTCGTCGGTGCCGAAGTAGCCGACCTGGTGGCCGTCCTTGTACGGCTTCATCGGCGTGTCGTCGCCGAAGTCGTTGTTGTTGTTCAGGTCGACCCGGACCGTGCCCGCCGCGGGGTCGTAGAGCACGCCCCAGGAGTCGGTGGTGTCGCCGTCCCGGTTGGCGTCGCCCTTCGCGTCGCCGCCCGTGGTGGCGGACTCCCGGAAGAGGTTGATCTGGTAGGAACCCGCCGGGGCCGTCCAGTTCTGGCCGTCGTAGCCGAACGACGGCCCGGAGACGGCGCTGACCATCGGCCGCCAGGTCTGGTCGCTGTCCACGATCGGGTCGGTGGCCGTCACCCAGTCGACGATCTTCCGCTCGCCGGTGGTGGTCTTCTGCAGCGCCGGGTGGCCGAGGTCGACGCCGGAGTCGAGGATGCCGATGGTGACGCCGCGGCCGTCCGCCTTCGGGTTCTTCTTCACGAAGTCGACGGCGCCCGTCTCGAAGGACGGGTTGTACGGGTTCTCGGCGGGGGTTTTCCTGCCCGGTGCCGGATAGGTCTTCGCCGTCGTGGCGGACCCGGCCTTGCCTGCGGTGTCCCCGGCGGGCGTCGGGTCGTCGAGCGGGATCTCCTGGCGCAGGTCGATGGCGTGCACCGAGGAGAGTTCGGCGGCGGCGGCGATGGCCGCGTCCGCCTTACCGGTCGGGACGGTGGCACGGACGTAGCCCAGCTCGTCGTAGGTGCGGCCGACGGAGCCGCCCTTGACCGCGTCCAACTGCTCGGCGACCTGCGCGGTCCGGCCGGGCGCGGTGGCGATCATCATCGTGACGTTCTTCTCGCCGGCCGCCCTGGCCTCGGCGAGCAGGTCGGCGTCGTCCGAACCCAGCTTGTCGTGGGCGGGTTTGACGCCGGGGTCGGCCGTCGCCGCGGTGGTGGTCGCGGCGAAGGCCAGGGGTATCGGGCCGGCCGCGGAGAGCGCGGCCACCAGACCCGCGGCCACGGCGATGCGGGCCACGCGTCTCGCGCCCGGTATCGGGTCGCTCTTGGGGGAGAGGGTCATCGGCATCCCTTGTAGGTAAAGGAACGTTGAGCACGGCAGTCCGGATTTCGGTGCCGGACGATCGCTCAGCTTTACCCAAAGGTGAGAACTTTGGGGAGAGTTGACCGTGGCGTGAGGGAGGTATGGCGTACATCCGCCATACGCCATGGGGGACTTAGGTGTCCAAAGGGCGATCTTTCGCCGATTGTTTCGAGATCGTTAACGCGTGCACCGGCGGAATGCCGTCGCCCCGTCGCCCGGCCCGCCGCCCCGTTCCCGGACCGGGGGTGCCACGGCTAACGTCGGCCCGTGCGCAACAGACTTCGGGTGGCGGCCTACGCCGTGTGCGTCCGCGACGGACAGATCCTGCTCGCCCGCTCGCCCGCCCCCGCGGGTCCGCCCGAGTGGGTGCTGCCCGGCGGCGGCATGGAGCACGGCGAGGACCCCTACGACACGGTGCGCCGCGAGGTGCGCGAGGAGACCGGCTACCGCATCGAGGTGACCGCACTGCTCGGCGTGGACTCGCTGCGCCGGACTGTGCCGCACCGCTTCGGCCGCACCGTCGACCACCACGGCGTACGGCTCGTCTACGAGGGCCGGATCACCGGCGGCGAACTGCGCAACGAGGTCAACGGCTCCACGGACCTGGCCGCCTGGCAGGAGCTGTCCGCGGTGGCCGGCCTGAATCGGGTGCCGCTCGTCGACGCCGCGCTGCGGCTGTGGCGCGAACGCCCGGCCGTGGGACGGCCCCAGGCGGCGCCCGGCGGCCGTCCCCTACCCCCGCAGATGAACCCGGAGTGACCGGCCGCGGGCCGCCCGCGGTCCGTCACATGACCGCGCACCGTACGCGGTGATCCACGTACGGTGATCGGCGCCGCACGTTGCCGCCTCGTTCACGCGCAGGTCACCCCCGGTGCCAACGATCCAGAGAGAGCGGGATGTTCGCAATGGCGATCGCCCGCGACCACTGCCGACGCGTTCGCACTCGGGGAGATCGCGCCATGTCGCGCACACGCTCTGTCGTCACCTCCGCTCTGGGGGTCAACCGCCGTACCGTCCTCGCCGCCGTCGGAGCGGTGTCCCTGTCCGCGGGCGTCGGTTACGCCCTGCGCCCCACCGACAGCCAGGCCGCCACCGGCTCCGAGGCGCCCCCCGCCTCCTCCCGGAAGGCGCCCGCGCCGCCCCTCGCCCCCTACACCAGAGGCACCACCGTGGACACCGTCGCCGCCCCGCGGGGCGGCTCCGGCTACCGGCGCCTCGGCGACGGGCCCGGCTGGCCGCGGGTGGTGCGCGACGAACTGGCCGCGCCCAAGTCCGGCCGCGCGGACCGCCGTACCCCGCTCGCCGCGTTCGTGCAGCTCACCGATCTGCATCTGATGGACGTCCAGCACCCGCTGCGGCTGGAGTTCCTGCGCTCCACCGACCCGCACGCCTGGCGCCCGCACGAGGCGCTGACCGTGCCGGGCGCCGTCTCGCTGGTCGAGCGGGTCAACGCGCTGCGCGGCGCGCCGGTCACCGGGTCGCCGCTGCACTGCGTCATGACCACCGGCGACAACACCGACAACAACGCCCACTCCGAACTGGAGTGGTTCATGAAGGTGATGAGCGGCGGCACCATCACCCCCAACTCCGGTGATCCGCGGCACTACGAAGGCGTCCAGAACAGCGGCCTCAAGATGTTCTGGCAGCCCGACTCGGCGCTCCGCGACCGGGACAAGGCGTTCGGATTCCCGCGGCTGGAGGGCTATCTGGCGGCCGCGGTCCGTGCGGTGCGCAGCCCCGGCCTGAAGCTGCCCTGGTACTCCACGGTCGGCAACCACGACTCCCTGCCGCTCGGCTGCTACGGCTCCCACGGCGACCCCTATCTCACCGAGTACGCGGTCGGCGGCAGGAAGCTGATGAGCCTGGACGCGGCCGAGGCGAAGAAGCTCCAGGACACCATCAAGAACGCCACCGACCCGCACGGCGCGGGCTTCCGGGACCTGCTCAAGGCACACGCGCGGGACCTGCGGTCCATCACACCCGACGAGAAGCGCGCCCCGTACACCCCGGCCGAGTACCTCAAGGCCCATCTCGACCCGGCGCACACCGGATCCGGGCCGGTCGGCCACGGTTACTCGTCGGCCAACGTGGACGCCGGCACCCAGTACTACACGTTCCGCATCACCGACGACGTGATCGGCATCAGCCTGGACACCACCGACCCGGGCGGCCACTACGAAGGCTCCATCGGCACCGCCCAGTTGAACTGGCTGGACAAGACCCTGCGGGACAACGAGGACGCGTACGCGATCGTCTTCAGCCACCACACCAGCGGGTCGATGGACAACGCCCGCCCCGATCCGGACCGCCCCGGCGAGCGCCGGCACGACGGCGCCGCGGTCGTCTCCGTCCTCACGCGCCACGCCAACGTGCTGGCCTGGGTGAACGGGCACATCCACCGCAACGCCATCACCCCGCACGCCGCCGCCGGCCGCCGCTCCTTCTGGGAGATCTCCACCGCCTCGCACGTCGACCATCCCCAACTCGCCCGCGTGATGGAGCTGGTGGACAACAAGGACGGCACCCTGTCGCTGTTCACCACGCTCGTCGAGTCCGCCGCACCGCACCGGTCCGACTATGCGGACCTGTCCCAGACCGGCCTGGCCACCCTCTATCGTGAACTGTCCTTCAACGCCCCCGGCGCCAACAGGACGCTCGCGGGCTCCGCGGCCGACCGCAACACGGAGCTGGTGCTGAAGAAGGGCTGAGCCACAAGGGCCGGAACGCGCTCAACCGGTCCACGGCGAGGCAACCTCCGCCACCGCCTCGGTGTCCCTCCCCGCGATCCAGCTCAACGAGCCCAGCAGGTAGGGGGAACGACATGTCCGTACGTACGGCAGTGGTGGGAGCGACGGTCGTGGTGCTGTCGTCGGCGCTCGCGGGACCGGCGCTGGCGGCCGGGCCCGCCGGGGGAGCCGACGGCCACGCGGCCACCCGCCGGGCCATCGAGGCCGCGGTCGCCGACGGCGTGCCCGGCGTCACCGCGGGGGTCCGGGACGCCCACGGCGCCTGGTCGGCGACGGCGGGCGTCGGCGACACCCGCACCGGCGCACCGCGCTCCGCCGCCGACCGCTACCGCGTCGGCAGCATCACCAAGACCTTCGTCGCCACCGTTCTGCTCCAACTGGACGCCGAGGGCCGGGTGTCGCTGGACGACCCGGTGGACACCTGGCTGCCCGGGGTGGTGCGCGGCCACGGCCACGACGGCCGCGGGATCACCCTGCGCATGCTCCTGAACCACACCAGCGGCATCTACAACTACACGGCCGACGACACCTTCGGCCGCACCTACTTCCTCAAGGACGGCTTCTTCCGGCACCGTTACGACACCCTGACCCCGGGCGAGCTGGTGGGGATCGCCATGCGCCACCGGCCGGACTTCGCGCCGGGCACGTCCTGGAACTACTCGAACACCAACTACGTCCTGGCGGGCATGGTGATCGAGCGGGTGACGGGCCGCCCCTACGCCGAGGAGATCGACCGGCGGATCATCCGCCCGCTGAAGCTCAAGGGCACCTCGGTGCCGGGCACCCGGGTCACCCTCCCGCGGCCGAGCAGCCGCGCCTACTCGAAGCTCGCGCAGACCACGACGGGCCCCTCGTACGACGTCACGCGGCTGAACCCGTCCATCGCGTCCTCCGCGGGCGAGATGATCTCCGACTCGGCCGACCTGATCCGGTTCTACCGGGCCCTGCTCCGCGGCGATTTGCTGCCCGTGCGGCAGCTGAAGGAGATGAAGACCACGGTCGAGGCCGGCGGCACGCCGAACACGGGCTACGGCCTCGGCCTCATGGACCGCACCCTGTCCTGCGGCGTCCACGTCTGGGGGCACGACGGGGGCATCCACGGCTCCGGCTCCTCGGCGGTGACGACGGCCGACGGCCGGCACGCGCTGGCGGTCAACTTCAACGGGGACTGGGCCGGGAACATGGACGCCGTGCTGGAGGGGGAATTCTGTTAGCCACCGTTTCAACGGTGTCGTGACGGGCCGTCGGCCGGCTGCGGCGGCAGCGGGGCTGGTCCAACCGCAGCCGGTCTCGCTCGGCCCGATCACCGGGGCAGGACCAGGACGTGGGCGGCCGGGGGCCGGTCGCCGGCCGCCATCAGTGCGGTGCGGACCACCGCCGCCTGCTGGTCCAGCGACTCCCGGAGCTTCCTCGGGGAGATGTGCACGACCGTGATGCCGAGGCGCTCCAGATGCTCACGCTTGCGCGCGTACTCCGACCAGAGCGCGTCCTCGTCCTGGCGCGCGGCCCGGGTGTCCAGCTCCACCGCCACCGCCTCGTCGGGCCAGTAGGCGTCCAGGCCGCCGAGGTGCGGGCCGCCGGGCAGCCGCAGGTCCACGTTCCACACGGGGTCCGGCAGGCCGTGCTCCCGCACCATCCGGTACAGGCGGTCCTCGGCGAGGGCCCTGCCCTCGGCCAGCAGCGAGTCCACCGCGTCCACCACGTGCGGCCGGCCCAGCAGCCTGGCCTGGTGCAGCTCGCGGACCACGGCGGTGGGCTCGCAGTGGCCGGCGCGGACCGCCTCGGACAGCAGCGGACGCACCTCGTGCGCCTCCGCGAGGTCCGCGACCGCGTCCGCCACGGCCCGCGGCACCGGCGCCACCGGCAGGCCGGTCACCTGCTGCGGGGTGGGCATGACCGGCGTGCGGACGATGCGCACCGCGTCCGTGGAGCGCAGCCGCCGCGCGCGCGGGACCAGCACGTCGATGCGGTCCAGGCCCGGCAGCGGGGGCGTCGAGGCGAAGCCGTGCAGGGCCAGCGCGGCCAGCCCGGTGATCATCGCCTCGGCGTACACGGGGCCGTGCGGCCCTTCGGGGCTGGGCTGCGGCGGCACGCCCGTACCCGGGACGCGGGCCGCGTACAGCAGCGTCGCGTGCAGGCGCTCCTCGCTCGTGGGCGGCCCGGAGCGCAGCAGCACCACGCCCGGCAGCAGCTGCTGCCAGGGGCCGCCGGGGCGGCACCGCTCGGTCAGCTCGGCCGCCGGGACGCCGTGCTTGCGCAGCTGTGCCGCGGTCAGCACCCGGCGGTGGATGTCGCTGAGGTGGTGGAGGGGGCGGGGGGAGAGCGGGGTGTTGTGGGTCATGATCTCCAGATTCCCGCCACTGGACGGCCCTGTAACCGCTGTTACACGCTCGTCGACAAATACGGACAAGACGGCACTAAAGGACGGTTGTTCGGATGCCGAGTAGACACCGAAAACCCCTGGTCCGTTCGGGTGCGGTCCAGGGGTTACGGCTGCTATTGACCGAATTCCGTAACGGTCACGGACGGACCGATCATTGGCCAAAGGTGCCGGCGTCGCGGGCCTGCCCGCGCAGCGCCCGCGCCAGGTCGTCCCGCGCCTCCAGCACCAGCCTGCGCAGCGCGGGAGCCGCCTCCCGGTGGGACTCCAGCCACCCGTCCGCCGCCGCCAGCGTCCCCGGCGAGTCCTGGTAGGCCGGGAACAGGCCCCTGACCACGTCCATGCCGATCTGGATCGACCGCTCCCGCCACACCCGCTCGATCGCCGCGAAGTACTTCTGAGCGTACGGCGCCGTCAGCTCCCGCTGCGAGGGCTGCGCGAACCCCGCGATGGTCGCCTCGACCAGCGCGTTGGACAGCGCCTCCGACTCCACCACCTGCGCCCACGCCTGCGCCTTGACCGCGGCCGAGGGCCGGGCGGCCAGACAGCGGACCTGGTGCCGCTTGCCGGACGCCGTGTCGTCGCGGGCCAGCTCCGCCGCGAGCACGGCCTCGTCGGCGGCCCCGTGGGCGGCGAGCGGCTCCAGGAACGCCCAGCGCAGCTCCTGGTCCACCTCCAGGCCGTCGATCTTCGTGGTGCCCTCCAGCAGCTCACGCAGCAGCCCGAGGTCCGCCTCGCTCGACGCCACCGACGCGAAGAACCGCGCCCAGGCCAGCTGGTGCTCGCTGCCCGGCACGGCCCGCCGCAGCTCGTCGAGGGCGCCGTCGGCGACCAGCCGCTCGCCCGTCGCCCGCCACTGCGGCGCCGCGTAGTGGACCAGCGCCGAGTTCGTCCACGCGTGCAGCATCTGCACCACGCCGATCTCGCTCTCGCGGCCCGCGAAGCGCAGCACCAGCTCGACGAAGTCCCGGGCCGGCAGCAGCGCGTCCCGGGTCAGGTTCCACAGCGCCGACCAGCACTGGGCGCGGGCCAGCGGGTCCGTCAGGGCGCCCAGCCGGTCCCGGAGCGTGGCCAGCGAGGTGGCGTCGAGCCGCGTCTTGCAGTACGTCAGATCGTCGTCGTTGACCAGCACCAGCTCCGGGGCGGCGGCGCCGGCCAGCTCGGCCACGACGGTGCGCGGGCCGTCGACGTCCGTCTCCACGCGCGCGTACCGCTCCAGGTCCCCGGCCGGGGTGCGGCGGTACAGGCCCACCGCCACCCGGTGCGGACGCAGCCGGGGATGCGACTCGGGCGCCTCCTGGAGCACGGCCAGTTCGCCGACCCGGCCCTCGGCGTCCAGCAGCACCTGCGGGGTCAGTGTGTTCACCCCGGCCGTCTGGAGCCAGGACCGGGCCCAGGCCGCCATGTCCCGGCCGCTGGTCTCCTCCAGCACCGACAGCAGGTCACCGAGCCGGGTGTTGCCGTACGCGTTCCGCTTGAAGTAGCGCCGGGCCCCCTCAAGGAAGGCGTCCTCGCCGACGTACGCGACGAGCTGCTTGAGCACCGAGGCGCCCTTCGCGTACGTGATGCCGTCGAAGTTGAGCTTGGCGTCCTGGAGGTCGCGGATGTCCGCCGTGACCGGATGCGTGGAGGGCAGCTGGTCGGCTCGGTACGCCCAGGCCTTGCGGCGGTTGGCGAAGGTGATCCAGGCGTTGGTGAAACGGGTCGCGCCCACGTTCGCGTACGTACCCATGAAGTCCGCGAACGACTCCTTGAGCCACAGGTCGTCCCACCACTCCATGGTGACCAGATCGCCGAACCACATGTGCGCCATCTCGTGCAGGATGACGTTGGCCCGCGCCTCGTAGGACGCCTGTGTCACCTTGCCGCGGAAGATGTACTCCTCGCGGAAGGTCACCAGACCCGGGTTCTCCATCGCGCCCAGGTTGTACTCGGGCACGAACGCCTGGTCGTACTTCCCGAACGGGTACGGGCAGTCGAAGTGGTCGTGGAAGAAGTCCAGACCCTGCTTGGTCACCAGGAAGACGTCGTCCGCGTCGAAGTGCGGGGCGAGGCCCTTGCGGCACATCGCGCCCAGCGGGATCTCCAGCCGCGTACCGTCCCCGAAGGTCCGCTCGTAGGAGTCGGTCACATAGTGGTAGGGGCCCGCCACCACACAGGTGATGTACGTCGAGATGGGCTTGGTCTCGGCGAACCGCCAGACACCGTCGGCGCGTTCACCGGCCCCGTTGCTCCACACCGTCCAGTCTTCCGGCGCCCGCACCTCGAAGCGGAACGGGGCCTTGAGGTCGGGCTGCTCGAAGTTCGCGAAGACGCGGCGGGAGTCGGCCGGCTCGTACTGGGTGTACAGGTACACCTCGCCGTCCTCCGGGTCGACGAAGCGGTGCAGGCCCTCGCCGGTACG
The DNA here is from genome assembly GCF_042873595.1 of Streptomyces sp. NPDC004629. Lineage (NCBI taxonomy): Bacteria > Bacillati > Actinomycetota > Actinomycetes > Kitasatosporales > Streptomycetaceae > Streptomyces > Streptomyces sp. NPDC004629. The sequence goes on from NZ_JBIALO010000012.1 coordinate 132,308, forward strand.
GGAGTAGGCGCACTGCGCGTCCACCACCAGCTCGTTCTCGGCGGCCAGCTCCTCCAGCACGATCCGGGAGCCGTCGAAGACCTCGCTGGGGTCGAGGTCCCTGCCGTTGAGCGAGAGCGCGGTCACGCTCGGCGCGATCAGGTCCGCGAAGCTGGACGCCCCGGGCTCGTTGCAGCGGAAGCGGATCGTGGTGACTGAGCGGAAGGTGCGCGGCGCACCGTCCCCGGCCCCGTCGCCGACGGCCGACCGTACGTCCAGGGACACCTCGTACCCGTCGACGGACAGCAGGGCGGCCCGCTCCCGGGCCTCGTCGCGGGACAGATTCTCACCGGGCACGGGCGGCACTCCCTCGTTGGTGCGGTGGGGCAGGGTCCGGCCGGTGCCGAACAGGACCGATCCTGCCATGAGCTGCTGACAGGGGTCAGCAGGGGAATGACGCGACGGACCGACGCGTTGCCCCGCTAAAGGCGTTCTCCCGAGGAGTGACATGGCAGAGAAGACCCCCGTCGACTTCTGGTTCGACCCGCTGTGCCCCTGGGCCTGGATGACCTCCCGCTGGGTGCTGGAGGTGGCGAAGGCCCGGGAGATCGAGGTCCGTTGGCATGTGATGAGCCTGGCCGTGCTGAACGAGAACAGGCTGGACGAACTGCCCGAGGAATACGTCGAGAACATGCGCCCCGGCGGCAAGGCGTGGGGCCCGGTGCGGGTGGCCGTCGCCGCACAGCAGCTGCACGGCGACGAGGCCGTCGGCAGGCTGTACACCGCCCTCGGCACCCGCTTCCACAACGAGGGCCTGGGGGCCGACCGCGACAGCATCGTCGCCGCCCTCGCAGACGCGGACCTGCCCGCCGACCTGATCGAGTACGCCGACAAGGACACCTACGACACCGAGCTGCGCGCCTCCCACAAGGAGGGCATCGACAAGGTCGGCCAGGAGGTGGGCACCCCGGTCATCGCCGTACCCGGTCCCGACGGCGAGGAGATCGCCTTCTTCGGCCCCGTGGTGACCCCCGCCCCCAAGGGCGAGGAGGCGCTTCGGCTGTGGGACGGCACCCTCGCCGTCGCCTCCGTGCCCGGCTTCTACGAGATCAAGCGGACCCGCACCAAGGGCCCCGACTTCAGCAACCTCTGAGTCAGTCCGGCTCCGGAGCGGGGAAGTAGCCGCCGTCGTGCCAGTTGAGGCTGCGCTGGTAGCGACGGCAGCCCTCCCGGGTGCAGCGGACGTAGGCCCCGGGCGCGAAGTCCGGTTTCTCCTTCCGCACGAACGCCTTCTCCTCCTCGGTGAGCGGACGGAACGCCTGGAGCGGCCCGCCGCAGCTCGGGCACCGCTTGAACTCCATGTCTGCTCCCCACCCTCCCCGGGGCCCGTGAGGTGTCTCCCGAGGGTCCGACGGCGCCGGGCGACCGTCAATCCCCCGATCCGGTACGCGAACAGGACCGGCCCCGCGCGTCACGTCCGCGCGGGGCCGGTCCCTCTTTCCGCCCGCCACGTGAAGGGTGAGAAGACGATCACGAGGCAGGACGACCCGGGGGTGCGCCGCCGCCCCCCCCGAAGCCCTTATTGCGAAGAGCTTGCAACTACACGCTAGCAACAAAAGGGCCCTGCGGGTGTAGAACGGGGCCGACGGACGGGGCCGTGCGCCGGCGGTAGGTGCCGGCGTGAGCCAGGCATCGCACCCTCAGTGACCGTTGTCACGCCGTCCCGGGTGTAACCCGCACGCTTTGTATGGAGCCGACCAGCGTGCGGGACCCGCCTTTGTCGAGCGCTGACGGTGAACGGCCCGACCAGGCGGTATAGCGTCGCGGTGTCCCCGGCTGCCCACACCTGTGGAGTCCCCATGAGCACCGCCACCGCCGGCACCCGTTCCGGCGCCGTCCTCGCCGACCTCCTGCCCTCGTCCCGTGTGCGGGACGTCGCCCTCGTGCTCGGCGGAGCCGCGCTCACCGGCCTCGCGGCCCAGCTCTCGGTGCCCGTGCCGGGCTCCCCGGTCCCGGTGACCGGCCAGACCTTCGCCGCCCTGCTCGTCGGCACCACGCTCGGCGCCGGCCGCGGCTTCCTCGCCCTCGCCCTGTACGCGCTCGCAGGCATCGCCGGCGTGCCGTGGTTCGCGGAGGGCGCCTCGGGCACGGCCGCCCCGTCCCTCGGGTACGTCTTCGGCATGCTGCTGGCCGCCGCCGCCGTGGGCGCGCTGGCCCGCCGCGGCGCCGACCGCTCGGTGCTGCGCACCGCGGGCACGATGATCCTGGGCGAGGCGATCATCTACGCCATCGGCGTCCCCTACCTGGCCCTCGCCACCGGCATGTCCGCCTCGGCCGCCGTCGCCGCCGGGCTCACCCCGTTCCTGCTCGGCGACGCCCTGAAGGCGGCCCTGGCCATGGGCGTCCTCCCCACCACCTGGAAGTTGGTCGACAAGCGCTGACCGTTTCGGCGGTCGCGGCGCGGCGGCGGTCCGCGGTCCGGCCGCCGCACCACCGCGACGACCGCCGCGACCGTCAGCGACAGCAGTACGGTCGTCCGGCCGCTGCTCCGCGCTCGCCCGGCGGAACCCGAAGCTGCCGCCCGTCCGCCCCCATGCCACACTGCTTGCCATGCGCGTGTATCTCGGCTCGGACCATGCGGGCTTCGAACTCAAGAACCACCTCGTCGAATGGCTCAAGAAGGCGGGCCACGACCCCGTCGACTGCGGCCCCCACATCTACGACGCCCAGGACGACTACCCGCCCTTCTGCCTCCGCGCCGCGCAGCGGACGGCCGCGGACCCCGACGCCCTCGGCATCGTGATCGGCGGCTCCGGGAACGGCGAGCAGATCGCCGCGAACAAGGTCAAGGGCGTGCGCGCGGCCCTCGCCTGGAGCGAGGAGACCGCCTCCCTGGGCCGGCAGCACAACAACGCCAACGTCGTGGCCGTCGGCGCGCGCATGCACTCGACGGAGGACGCGACGAAGTTCGTCGAGACCTTCCTCACCACCCCGTTCTCCGGTGACGAGCGGCACATCCGCCGCATCGACATGCTGTCGGACTACGAGACGACGGGCGCCCTGCCTCCCATCCCGGCCCACCACCCCCAGCAGGACTGAGCCACCCCGGGCGCGGCCCGGGGCGAGGGAGAGGACGCCGCACCGTGCCGGAGGGGCACACGATCCACCGGCTGGCGCAGGACTACGCCGGCTGCTTCCAGGGCCTGCCCGCGCGTGTGAGCAGCCCCCAGGGCAAGTTCTCGGACGCCGCCGCCCTGCTCGACGGGGCGGAGCTGACCCGCACGGAAGCCCATGGAAAACACCTCTTCCTGGGCTTCCGCGGCGCCGACTGGGTCCACATCCATCTGGGCCTCTTCGGCAAGGTGACCTTCGGCGACGCCCCCGCGCCGCCACCCACCGACACGGTCCGGCTGCGCCTCGCCGACGCCACCTCGTACGTCGATCTGCGCGGCCCCACCACCTGCGCCCTGATCACCGACGCCGAGAAGCGGGCGATCCACGCGCGCCTCGGCCCGGACCCGCTGCGCGACGGCGCCGACCCGGCCGCCGCCTACGCCCGCATCCGGCGCAGCCGTACGGCGATCGCCGCCCTCCTCATGGACCAGAAGGTCATCGCGGGCGTCGGCAACGTCTACCGTGCCGAGGTCCTGTTCCGGCACGGCATCGACCCGTACCGCGCGGGACGGGACCTCACCCCCGCCGAGTGGGACGCGATCTGGGCCGATCTCGTCGCCCTGATGCGCGAGGGCGTCCGGCACAACCGCATCGACACCGTGCGCCCCGAGCACACCCCCGAGGCGATGGGCCGCCCGCCGCGCGTCGACGACCACGGCGGCGAGGTGTACGTCTACCGCCGGACCGACCAGCCGTGCCACATCTGCGGCACCGGAATCCGCACCGCCGGCCTCGCCGCCCGCAACCTCTTCTGGTGCCCCACCTGCCAACCCACCTGACCCCACCCCGGCCGGGGTGGGGTTTTCAGAAGCCGTGGGGCAGCCAGGGGGCGGTCGGTGAGCCGAAGGCCACCGATGCCTCCGTCAGCGCGCCCTGCCGCAGCTCCCGCACCCGCCCTGCCGCCGCCAGCGACGTCAGCGGCACACCACCCAGATACGCGGCTCCCAACTCCCGCACCGACAGCGCCAGCTCGGCCGGCTCCTCGGTGCGCGAGCACGACGCGCCCTTCGCGTCCCCGGTCAGCCGCCAACGCCCCGCGTTCCAGGGGCAGAAGGCGTCCTCGACCGCGAACACCACGTCCACCGGCGCCTGGTACGTCCGCGCCTCCAGCGCCGCCCCCACGTCCACCAGCCGCACATACAGCGAGTCCCGCAGCCGCACCTGACAGCGCCGGATGTCCGACACCAGGTACTGCCAGGCCTCGTCCACCGGGCGTCCCCGCGCCAGGAGCGTCGAGGTCAGGTCGATGTCGAACAGGAACCGCCACACGGCCGCCTGCGCCGCCGGGTCCACCGCCTCCAGGTCCTGCAGCACCACCGTGCCCTTGGCTCCGGCATGGTCCCAGTCCGGCCTGACCCGGAACCGCGCGTAACCGACCGGTTCCCCGTCCCGCTCGGCCACGACGCACTGCAACGGCGACGCACCGTTGCGTTCGCTCTCCGGGTCGAGCAGCGCGACCCGCTCCCACCCCGGCAGCCGCGCCACCATCCCGGGGCGCAGCGGCACCTGCCGGGCGTACAGCGCCTCGCACGCGTCGAGCACATCGGCCGGCGCGGCGTACCTCAGCCGTACGTCGTCGGTGCCGGGCGGCACCGCGAGCCGCACCCGGCCGGTGTCGATCTCCGCGTGGGCCTGGAACGTCGCCGCGCCGTACCCGAACCGTCCGTAGATGTCCGGCTCCGACGCCGTCAGCACCGCCAGCGGCCAGCCCCAGGACCGTACGTCGTCAAGTTGGCGCCGCATCATCGACGTGAGCACCCCGCGCCGCCGGTGGGTGGCGGCCACGCTGACCATGGTGACGCCCGCGGCCCGCACCGGCGCCCCGCCGGGCACGGTCAGCCGGAAGTCGAACGCCCCGGCCGTCCCCACCCACGCGTCACCGTCCCAGGCACCGATGGTGCGTTCCGGCTCGATCAGCTCCAGGTACAGCTGACGCTCCTCGGCCGCTTCGGGCACGCCACCGAAGGCCCGGATCAGGTTGTCGTACCACTCGTCCAGCTCGTCGCGCCGCGCCGCCCGCAGCTCGATCCCGCGGTCGTCCCGTACAAGGTCAGTCGCCATGCACCATGCGTATCAGTGCATTGCGGGACGAGCGAATGAATTTCCCCCAGGCGGCAGCGGGACGGCGTTCCATGAAGTTCACTGTGAAGTTGGGCCTCGGACGGGGGACAAGTGGGACCTCCCGTGCCATGGGGCCGGTCCGATGGATAGGGTCCCGAACTGATGGCAGCAGGACGAGAGCGGCGCGGGAAGGCCGAGACCTTCACGGCCCGGTGGCGGATCCAGTGGCACCGGGCCCGCGTCGGGCTGCGCCGAAGCGCCGTGGACTACTTCCGCGGCGACGGCTCCGACTGGATCGCGCTGGCCGGCCTGCTGCTGACCGTCCCGGTGCTCGCGGCCATGACGCTCGCCAACTCGGTGTGGTTCTCCCCGGGCGCCCTGGTGCTCCCGATCGTCGCGGGCGGGCTGCTGCTGCGCCCGGCGAGCCTGCTCGGGCTGTACGCGGCGGCGGCCACGGCGCTGATCGTGGAGTCGGTCCGGCTCGGCCCGTACACCGAAGGACCGTCCCGGGTCACCCCCGGCGTGGTCCTCGTCGTCGCGGCCTGCGGCTTCTTCGGGCTGCTCACCGCCCAGTTCCGCAGCCGGGTGGGGGTGCCCTGGCGGCGCGGCGGCACGATGCTGTTCGACCTGCGTGAGCGGATCCGCGTGCAGAGCAAGCTGCCGAAGCTGCCGCAGGGCTGGCACCGGGAGATGGCGCTGCGGCCCGCCGGCGGCCAGTCCTTCTCCGGCGACTTCGTCGTCGCGGCCCGCACGAACGGCGGGCGCACGCTGGAGGTCGTCCTCACGGACGTGTCCGGCAAGGGCATGGACGCGGGGTCGCGGGCGCTGCTGCTGTCCGGCGCGTTCGGCGGCCTGCTGGGCTCGCTGCCCCCGCACGCCTTCCTCCCGGCCGCCAACGGCTATCTGCTCCGTCAGGACTGGGACGAGGGCTTCGCCACCTCGATCCATCTGGTCCTGGACCTCGACTCCGGTGACTACGAGCTGTATTCGGCAGGTCATCCGCCGGGCCTGCAACTCTGTGCGGGCAGCGGGCGCTGGGAGGAGAAGGCCGCCGAGGGCCCGCTGCTCGGTGTGTACGACGGCGCCCAGTTCGACCCCGTGAAGGGTTCGCTCCGCCCGGGGGATGTGTTGATGCTGTTCACAGACGGTCTGGTGGAGACCTCGGACCGGGACATCGTCGAGGGCATGGACCGGCTCACCGGCGAGGCCGACCGCTATGTGGCCGGCGGCTTCCACGGCGCGGCCTGGCACCTCATCGAAGCGGTGGCCAAGGACGTCAACGACGACCGAGCCCTACTCCTAATCTCCCGAGAGGGCCCCTCAACCCCCTACCCCACTAACTGACCGAGCTGCGCGAGGCTGTATCGCCCCACGGCCCCCAATGGCTGGCCGAGCTGCAACGCCCAGATAGGGGCGCGGGGAACTGCGCGATCAACCACAACACACCCGCACCCGCACGGCACCCCGCAGCCCCCGCCGCTGCCGCGCACCCGCCCCAACGGCACTCCAGTGGCTGGCCGAGCTGCAACGCCCCGATAGGGGCGCGGGGCTGTATCGATTTGCGGCTCCGCCGCGCGGGCGCGATCAACCACGATGCACCCGCACCTGCAAGGCACCCGCAGCCCCCCCGACGACGCCGCGAAGCACAACCGCGCATTACCTACACAGGGACCTTGTCCCGCCCCCGCTCCCGCGCCCCACCCTCCCGCGTGGCCGACACCGGCTCCGCCCGGAACGCCCAGTCCATCCTCGGCTCCACCACGCATCGGAACACCCGCTGCACAGGCCGGGTGCACAACAACGTGACGGCGCCCCCCGCAAGCACGCTCACCAGAACCTCGCCGACCGGCCGATGCAGCCAGCCATGGTCCAACCAGCCCTGGTAGTCGGCGAACTTCACCACGAAGCCGTGCAGCAGATAGCCGTACAGCGTGCCCGCACCGAGCGCGGTGAACCACGTCTTGCGGCGCGGCACCAACGCGAAGAAGCAGGCGGTCAGCAGCAGCGAGCAGCCGAACATGGCGAGCACCATCAGCGGCCCGTACCACCACGGCATGCCCAGTTCCTGCGCCGAGTCCCGGTGGTAGAACCACGCGGCGTTCATCCGCGGCACCGCCCACCAGCCGAAGGCGAGCGCCGCCGCGAACACCGGCACCGCGGCGATCCGTACCGAACGGCGGCGCACCAACTGGAAGTGCTCCGGCTTCATGCACAACCCGAGCACGAAGTACGGCAGGAACTGCAGAACGCGCTGCAGATCGAGGTCGTCGCCGATGCTCGGCGAGACGGTTGCCAGCATCGCGATGGCGAACGCCACGGGCAGCGGCAGGCGGATCGCCTTCCAGATCGGCGTCGTCAGCCGCCAGATGAACAGCGCGCACAGGAACCAGGTGAGGTACCAGGGATCCAGCAGGCTGATCTCCTGGTCGGGGGAGTGGTCGACGTACCGCTTGAAGAGCGGGTACGCCGTCTCGAAGACGATGTACGGCAGGGCGACGCCGGTCAACAGCCGCTTGAGCCGGTCCGGCCGCATGTCGAAACTGCGCGAGAAGAAGCCGGAGATGATGATGAACGCCGGCATGTGGAAGGCGTACACGACCATGTACGCGCCCTGGAGCACGCGGCTGTCGCCCTTCAGCGGCTCCCAGGCGTGCCCGACGGCGACGAGGACGATCGCCAGGTACTTGGCGTTGTCGAAGAACGCGTCGCGCTGCTTGCCCGGTCTCGCCTGCGGGGTGCGTGCGTCGGGTACTGCGTCCCGCGGCGACTGCGCCGGCGGGAGTGACCTTCGGTTCTGGCCGGGGGACGAGGCGGCATCAAACATCTGAGGCACCCTAGCGTTCTCCTTGGGTTTTCGTAAAACTCCCCTGATGTTTCCTGCTTAATGACTTCGGGTACCCGCGGATTTGCCGAACTCGCCTCTCTAGGACGCGTGATGATGAGCACATCGACGGCAGTAGATCGCCCTCAATGTACCGATTCATCCGGACTCATTGGTGCATAGGGCCGTCTCCGTGCCGATGGGCGGCGGCAATTCGAATTACCTGCGAACGTGATGTGTGGGCCGTGAAACCGGCTTCTGTAATTACCGGTTGAGGTCCGTGCGGGTGCACCCTCGAATTGCTGTGCGGGCCGCGTTCCGGGGCGGGGGTGTGGCCGACGATGCGTCACGCGTCGCATAGCCAGGCCTCGTTGGTGGCACGATGGTTCTGGCGGGGGTGCGGGGCAGCATCCCCGGGCCGGGAGAGCGGACCGACCGAGGGTGTGATCAGTGTGGCCATTTCACTGTCCGTGGTGCTGATGTTGGCGATCGTCCTTGTGGTGTTGATCCGAGGGGGGAACATCAAGGCCGGTCCCGCCATCGTCGCCATACTGTTCGGCTTCTTCCTGGCCTCGACCGGCATGGCCCCGTCCATCCAGCGCTTCCTCAACTCGATAGCCGAGACGATCAACTCGATCAGTTTCTGATCGGGGGACGTTCTCCGTCGGAGCACCCCGCGGCGGCCGAGGGGTGGCCCTGCGCCCGGCCATTCACTCTTTCCGGGCGTGAACCGGGCGGCGGTTCGCCCTGGCTCAGGGGTGCGGGCGGATCGGCGCCCTCCGGTGCTCTTCGGTTGTGCAGGACCGAGCCCCACAGAGCGGGCGACGGGAAGCGAACCTCGCAGCGCCCTGCCGAAGATCAGGGCGACGCGGTGGCGGAAGGGGCGCTGCACGGGCCCGCTCCTCGGAACGCCAGCCCCTCGAACGGTTCGGGCTCGGCCCTGCCGTTCGGCCGCCGGTCCGAAGGAGACGGCCTTCTCCGAGACCCTTTCGGCGACGAAGCTCGGCATCCACCCCTTCTTCTCCAGCCCCCAAGCGTTGCTGACGGCGAACGAGCGCCGCCTCGCCTCGCGCCGGCCGCGGTTCTTCAGCCCGGCGACGACCTCGGCGACACCACGGCCGCGACGATCACGGCCGCAGCCGTCCCCGCCCCGCGCATCTGTCTCCCCACCTGATCGGGCCCCGGAACGACCTGAGGCCCAGGGAGAGGGAAACCACCTCTCACCTGGGCCTCAGCCGAACAGAGCGGGCGACGGGAATCGAACCCGCGTAGCTAGTTTGGAAGACTAGGGCTCTACCATTGAGCTACGCCCGCAGCTGGTGTGCCGCTGGTCGGGCGACCGCGGCACAGGAGGCATCGTAGCGGGTCGCGGACCTCGTAGGCCAACGTGTCGGGCTGCGGGCAGGCCGGGCGGAGACGGCCGGTAAACCTGCGGACGCATCCGGTCCGGGCATGTACCCTACGTGTCGCACACCAGACGGGGTGTGGCGCAGCTTGGTAGCGCGTCCGCTTTGGGAGCGGAAGGCCGTGGGTTCAAATCCCGCCACCCCGACCACCGACCGAGTGTTTCCTCGTGATCGCCTTTTGGGGCGCTCACCGGCTGCGGTTACTATGCAAGCTGCGCGCCCGTGTGTCCCGGCCCACTCGGCCTACGAACTCCTCCGGGCGGCGAAATCCGCCGGACCTGTCTGGCTCCGGCAGAACCCAAGAAGTCAGCCACAAGGAGACCGAACCGTGAAGAGCGCCGTGGAGACCCTGAACCCGACTCGGGTTCGGCTCACTGTCGAGGTGCCCTTCGAGGAGCTCAAGGACAGCCTCGACGCGGCGTACAAGAAGATCAACCAGCAGGTCACGGTGAAGGGCTTCCGCAAGGGCAAGATCCCGGCCCGCATCATCGACCAGCGGTTCGGCCGTGGCGCCGTGCTGGAGGAGGCCGTCAACGACGCGCTCCCCAAGTTCTACACGGACGCGGTCAACGAGGCCGAGCTGAACCCGCTGGGCCAGCCCGAGGTCGACATCACGGAGCTGAAGGACGGCGAGACGCTGAACTTCACCGCCGAGGTCGACATCCGCCCGGCCCTGGAGATCCCGGACTACTCCGGCATCGAGGTCGAGGTCGACGCCATCGAGGTCACCGACGAGGACATCGACAAGTCGGTCGAGCAGCTCCGTGAGCGCTTCGCCTCCAACACGCCGGTCGAGCGCGCCGCCGGGGACGGCGACGTCGTCACCGTCGACCTGGAGGCCAAGGTCGACGGCGAGATCCTGGAGGACGGCGTCGCGCAGGGCGTGTCCTACACGATCGGCTCCGGCGAGCTGCTGGACGGCATCGACGAGGCCGTCACGGGCCTGGAGGCCGGTGGCGAGGCCACCTTCACCTCCGAACTGAAGGGCGGCTCCGCGGCGGGTCAGTCGGCCGAGGTCACCGTCAAGGTCACCCAGGTCGCCGCCCGCGAACTGCCGGCGCTGGACGACGACTTCGCGCAGCTCGCCTCCGAGTTCGACACGCTGGAGGAGCTGCGGGCCGACAGCCGCAAGCGCCTCGCGAACATGAAGCAGTACGACCAGGCCACGCAGGCCCAGGAGCGGGTGCTGGACAAGCTGCTTGAGCTGGTCGAGGTCCCGGTCCCCGAGAAGCTGCTCGAAGACGAGATCAACACCCGCAAGCACAACCTGGAGCACCACCAGCTCGGCCAGATGGGCCTCAGCCTCGACAAGTACCTGGAGCTTCAGGGCAAGACCGCCGAGGAGTTCGAGACCGAGACCCATGAGGCCGCGATCAAGGGCATCAAGACCCAGTTTGTCCTCGATGAGCTGGTCAAGCTGGAGAAGCTCAACGTCAACCAGGAGGAGCTGACCGAGCACCTCATGCGGCGTGCGGCGTCCTCCGGCATGTCCCCCGACCAGTTCGCCCAGGCCGTCGTCGAGGGCGGCCAGGTGCCGCTGCTGGTCGGCGAGGTCGCCCGCGGCAAGGCACTGGCCGTCGTGGTCGAGGCCGCCACGGTGAAGGACACCAACGGCGAGATCATCGACCTGGACGACGAGGACGAGGCCGAGGACGGGGCTGAGGCTGAGGCTGAGACCGAGCCCACCACGGCCCCGACGCAGGCCACCGAGGAAAAGCCCGAGTCCTGACCCACCCCCACCCAAGGGCCCCTGGACGACCCCCAGGGGCCCTTCCCATCCCCCAGCGGCCCCCCACCCAGGGACGCAGGGAACTGCCCGCCCGACCCCCACCCACCCGCACCGGCGCCCCCGGCAACCTCGAAGCCCCCTCCAGCGGCCCCCCACCCAGGGGCGCGGGGAACTGCGCGCCCGACCCCCACGCACCCGCACGGGCGCCCCCACCGATCCCCAACGGCGCCCACGCCCCCCAGACCCCCGGCAACCTTGAAGCCCCCTGAGGGCTCCCCACCCAGGGGCGCGGGGAACTGCGCGCCCAGCCCCACCCACCCGCACCGGCGCCCCCACCGCTCTCCAACGGCGCCCACGCCCCCAGTCCCCGGCATCCTTGTAGCCACCCCCGGCGGCCCCCCACCCAGGGGCGCGGGGAACTGCGCGCCCGACCCCCACGCACCCGCACGGGCGCCCCCACCGATCCCCAACGGCGCACCCGCCCCCAGCCCCCACTCACCCGCACCGCACCCCCCCACCGAACAGCCCCGGCGCACAGACCCACGGCCCAACCGGCGGAGCCACCCGCTACGCCCGAGGCGAACACCCCCGTCCACGGGATTCCCCGAAGGGACCCGCGCGTTAGGGTCCATGAATACGAGGGCAGGGGAGTCTCCCGAAGCCCCCGGCAGGATTACGCAGGATTACGCAGGAACACGTGAGACGGCCCGGCGCCGTCGTAAGACGAGCAGGTGGATACGTGACGAATCTGATGCCCTCCGCCGCCGGCGAGCCTTCCATCGGTGGCGGCCTCGGCGACCAGGTCTACAACCGGCTGCTCGGCGAGCGGATCATCTTCCTCGGCCAGCAGGTCGACGACGACATCGCGAACAAGATCACCGCGCAGCTGCTGCTCCTCGCCGCCGATCCGACGAAGGACGTCTACCTCTACATCAACAGCCCCGGCGGTTCGGTGACGGCCGGCATGGCGATCTACGACACCATGCAGTACATCCCGAACGACGTGGTCACGATCGCCATGGGCATGGCGGCGTCGATGGGCCAGTTCCTGCTGACCGGCGGTGCCGCCGGCAAGCGCTTCGCGCTGCCCCACGCCGACATCATGATGCACCAGGGCTCCGCGGGCCTCGGCGGCACGGTCTCGGACATCAAGATCCAGGCCGAGTATCTGATGCGTACCAAGAAGCGCATGTCCGAGCTGACCGCGCTGCACTCCGGCCAGACCGTGGAGACGATCATCCGCGACGGTGACCGCGACCGCTGGTTCACCCCGGAGGAGGCCAAGGAGTACGGTCTCATCGACGAGATCATCACGCATGCCTCCGGTGTTCCGGGAGGCGGCGGCACCGGTGCCTGACCGGCCCGGCCACGCCCCGCACCGCCGAGTCTCCAGCCCCCAGAACGCCACCAGGACGGTGAACCTCATGAACAACTTCCCCGGCGCCGCCAGCGGCCAGTACGACGGGCCCCGGCCCGACAGCCGCTATGTCATTCCGCGCTTCGTGGAGCGCACCTCCCAGGGCATCCGCGAGTACGACCCGTACGCTAAGCTCTTCGAGGAGCGCGTGATCTTCCTCGGCGTCCAGATCGACGACGCCTCCGCCAACGACGTCATGGCGCAGCTGCTGTGCCTGGAGTCGATGGACCCGGACCGGGACATCTCGATCTACATCAACAGCCCCGGTGGCGACATGACCGCCCTGACGGCGATCTACGACACGATGCAGTTCGTGAAGCCGGACATCCAGACGGTGTGCATGGGCCAGGCCGCCTCCGCGGCCGCCATCCTGCTCGCCGCGGGTACGCCGGGCAAGCGCATGGCGCTGCCGAACTCGCGCGTGCTGATCCACCAGCCCGCCGGCAGCACCGGCCGCGGTCAGCTCTCCGACCTGGAGATCATCGCGAACGAGTTCACGCGGATGCGTACGCAGCTGGAGGAGATGCTGGCCAAGCACTCCAACCAGCCGATCGAGAAGGTGCGCGAGGACATCGAGCGCGACAAGATCCTCACGGCGGAGGAAGCACTCCAGTACGGCCTGGTGGACCAGATCATCTCCACCCGCAAGATGAACAACGAGAGCGTCCGCTGACACGGACTGCGGGTCTCCCCCGTGCGATGAGCGCGAAGATGAGCGTGAAGGGGACCTCCTTCGCCGCCCTTGGCACGGTGCACGTCAAAGTGAACCGTGCCAAGGGGGGCCCGAACGGGGGGCTCGGCAAGGTACCGTCGGACATAAGGCAGCACCAGGAGTCGTTGGGCCAGTGACGTCCAGGCGGCTCCCAGGCGAAGGGGAAGCACACCGTGGCACGCATCGGTGACGGCGGCGATCTGCTCAAGTGCTCGTTCTGCGGCAAGAGCCAGAAGCAGGTCAAGAAGCTCATCGCAGGGCCCGGTGTGTACATCTGCGACGAGTGCATCGACCTCTGCAACGAGATCATCGAGGAGGAGCTGGCGGAGACCAGCGAGGTGCGCTGGGAGGAACTGCCGAAGCCCCGCGAGATCTATGAGTTCCTTGAGGGCTATGTGGTCGGCCAGGAGGCCGCGAAGAAGGCCCTGTCCGTCGCGGTGTACAACCACTACAAACGGGTCCAGGCGGGCGAGAACGGCGGCGCCCAAGGCCGTGACGACGCCATCGAGTTGGCGAAGTCCAACATCCTCCTGCTGGGCCCCACGGGCTCCGGCAAGACCCTGCTCGCGCAGACCCTCGCGCGCATGCTGAACGTCCCCTTCGCGATCGCCGACGCCACGGCGCTGACGGAGGCGGGCTACGTCGGCGAGGACGTCGAGAACATCCTGCTCAAGCTGATCCAGGCGGCGGACTACGACGTCAAGAAGGCCGAGACCGGGATCATCTACATCGACGAGATCGACAAGGTCGCGCGGAAGAGTGAAAACCCCTCGATCACCCGTGACGTCTCGGGCGAGGGAGTCCAGCAGGCCCTGCTGAAGATCCTGGAGGGCACCACCGCCTCGGTGCCGCCGCAGGGCGGCCGCAAGCATCCGCACCAGGAGTTCATCCAGATCGACACGACGAACGTGCTGTTCATCGTGGGCGGTGCCTTCGCCGGCCTGGAGAAGATCATCGAGTCCCGGGCCGGCGCCAAGGGCATCGGCTTCGGCGCGACGATCCGCTCCAAGCGCGAGCTGGAGTCCAAGGACGTCTTCGAGGACGTCATGCCGGAGGACCTGGTCAAGTTCGGCATGATCCCCGAGTTCATCGGCCGTCTCCCGGTGATCACCTCGGTCCACAACCTCGACCGCAAGGCGCTGCTGCAGATCCTCGTCGAGCCGCGTAACGCCCTGGTGAAGCAGTACCAGCGGCTGTTCGAACTCGACGGTGTGGAACTGGACTTCGAGCGTGAGGCGCTGGAGGCCATCGCCGACCAGGCGATCCTGCGGCAGACCGGCGCCCGTGGCCTGCGCGCCATCATGGAGGAGGTCCTCCAGGCGGTGATGTACGAGGTGCCGTCCCGCAAGGACGTGGCCCGCGTCGTCATCACGGCCGACGTCGTCCTGTCGAACGTCAACCCGACCCTGATCCCCCGCGACGCCCGCGGCCGTGGCCCCGGCGAACAGAAGACGGCGTAGCCGGGCCAGAAACATCGCCCAGTGCGCGCAGCCAGGGTCCGCGAGGAGAGATGTTGAGCTGCGTAGTAGGGCGATGGCGAAGAACGAACGGTCCTGAGTTGAGCCCGCCTTGTTATGGCGTCGGTCTAAACGCGTGGCCGAGTCCTATCTTGACTTGCGACGGCATACCTGGTGTCCAGGTCTTGATGTCTCGGGACGCCTCGGGAGTGGCGTTTCGTTTCAGAGCTTGGAACTTGTCGGACATGGCTCGTCGTTGCACGCTGCGCTGTGGGCGTGGGCGATCCGGGCTCGAACCAGTGATTTAGTCCGAGGCTGAGCGGCTGGGGTCGGCACCCGCCTCGGCCAATGGGTGGTGCCCTGACGGGTGGCGATCTCGCCCCACGAGCGTGCGTGCTGCGGATCTGGCGGGCCTTCGGGCTTCAGTCCTGGCGCGCGAAGAACTTCAGGATCTCCCCGGGCCTACTGCTGACCGACAAGATCCTTGTCGGGGTCGGGTTGCATCAGGTGCCGTTGGAGCACACCGCTGTCTCGCAGTGGACGGGAGACAGCAGGCCCAAGGCCCTTGACGAGGCCGCTCCAGCGCTGCCAATGGTCCCCAGGGGTGTCTGAGCGGCGTAGCTTTGACTACGTCCGGTACGGCACCGGGTGGTCGGCTTCCGTGACTCCTCGACGAGACCAACCGCAGACCAACCCCAGCCTGGCGGTCTCCGTCATCTGTGACAACTTTTCCGCTCACAAGGCGGCACCTGTGCTGCACACGTGGCCGATCGCGCACCTCGTTAGCCCGGATCGTTGAGCCAAATCTGCCGCTACTGCGACAGGAACTGCCGGCCAGGAACCTGGAGTCATGCCGCTGGTTGGACGAACTGTCAAGCTATGAGGATCAAGCCAACTTCCTTCAACTCGGTTGTGTCATGGGCGCTTCACATCGTCGGATCGATATATGCAGGGACGAACTGCTGGAAATGAAGGGAGCGGAAAGTGAAGTTGACGCGCGTTTTCGCATCATTGAGCGTGATGGCTGTGGCGGGGGTTGTTCCCCTCATTGCGGCTACGCCCGCATCGGCCACTGCCGCAGAGTGCCGATCTTATCTGGCATGGGCGGGATACGATGTCGGTCCCAAGGTAAAGGCTGCCTGTTCGAACCGGTCCATACCCACACCCATTGGGCCTCCTGCGGTGAACCCCGCATGTTACTTCCCGCTTGTGGAAGCTGGGGTCAAATCGAAAGACGCAACAACAGCTTGCCAGTACGCGTGATGACGCGTTGACGTAGGGTTGTCTGCTTGAATTGCAGCAAGGTGAGAGGGCTCGGTTACTGACCGAGCCCTCTTTGGGTGCACGCCGAACGCGGATGTCAAATCTTGACGCGCACGTCGTTGCGGAGTTTGGCGGCTAGGTCTGCGGTGTCGTTGACTGTGCCGCCGTCGCCTGCAGCTAGGCCAGCGAGGCTGAACGCCGTCACGTAGGCGACGGTGCTGTGGTCACCCCAGATACAGAAGGGCATTTTCGCGGTCGCAGCGGCACCTGCGCTCGATGCCGAGGAACCCGTATTCTCGAACTCGGCAATCTGACATTTCATGACACCATTCGAGAAGCCCGAGGGACTAACCTTCTCAGGGTTGCCGATGAGTTTACCCTTGCTGTCGGGGCTGCTTTTGCCGTCCTCCGACTCTGCCTTGATCTTCGCGAACATGGCATCGACGACGGCCTCCGGGTTGTCGATCGTGCCGTACACGCCGGCGAAGGAGATACTCTTCGCGGACAGGCCAGTTCCGTTCTCGTACCCTGCGCTCACATCCGTGGGGTTCTTCACGCCCCATTTCTCGAAGTCCGAGCGATCCGAGTCCGACATGGATTCCGTCGAATCAGCGCTACCTGATTTCTTGTAAGTCGCGTTAATCACCGTCTCCGGCGTGGTCAGCTTGTGCGGGCCGTCGTCGGCGATGTCCGAGCCGCTGCCGCCGCCCCCGCCGATCACGAAGTAGGCGCCGACCGCGATGGCCGCCACCACCGCCACCGCGCCGATGATCAGGCCCGTCTTCTTGCCGCCGCCGGCGGCCGGGGGCTGCGGGGCGCCGTACGGCTGCTGTCCGTAGGGCTGCTGTCCGTACGGGTTCTGCTGCGGGGGAACCCCGCCCTGCTGCGGATAGCCGTAGCCGGGCTGGGCCGGAGGGGGCTGCTGGGGGTGGCCGTAACCGGGCTGCGGGTGCTGCGGCGGCACCGGCGGCTGCTGCTGCGGCCCGGGCGGCTGCTGGGGGTAGCCATAGCCGGGCTGGGGTGCCTGCGGCGGCTGGCCGTAGGGGCCCGGCTGGCCGTACGGTCCAGGCTGCTGGGGCTGCCCGCCGTACGGGCCCGGCTGGTTGTGACTCATCTCTGGGTTCCCCTCCAGATGCTTATGTGTTCCTGACATCCTCGCTCAGTCACACGAAGCACACCGCATCGGGGGTTGCACCGTTACGGAACAAAGGCGTTTCGGGACTGGGTCGTGACACCTCTAAACTGACCCCCGTGACCGAGAACGCTCAGCAGCAGCCACCAGCGCCCGACACCGAACTGCCGACCCAGTACGCGCCGGCCGACGTAGAGGGGCCGCTGTACGAGCGCTGGGTAGAGCGGGGTTACTTCGAGGCCGACGCGAAGAGCGACAAGCCTCCGTACACCGTCGTCATCCCGCCGCCGAACGTCACCGGCAGCCTGCACCTCGGGCACGCCTTCGAGCACACCCTCATCGACGCCCTCACGCGCCGCAAGCGCATGCAGGGCTACGAGACGCTGTGGCAGCCCGGCATGGACCACGCCGGCATCGCCACCCAGAACGTCGTCGAGCGGGAGCTGGCGAAGGAGGGCAAGTCACGGCACGACCTGGGCCGCGAGACCTTCGTCGAGCGTGTCTGGCAGTGGAAGGCCGAGTCCGGCGGGCAGATCAGCGGCCAGATGCGGCGCCTGGGCGACGGCGTCGCCTGGACCCGTGAGCGCTTCACGATGGACGAGGGCCTTTCGCAGGCCGTCCAGACCATCTTCAAGCGACTCTACGACGACGAGCTGATCTACCGCGCCGAGCGCATCATCAACTGGTGTCCCCGGTGCCTGACCGCGATCTCCGACATCGAGGTCGAGTACCAGGACGACGACGGCGAACTGGTCTCCATGAAGTACGGCGACGGGGACGACACCATCGTCGTCGCCACGACCCGGGCCGAGACCATGCTCGGCGACACCGCGGTCGCCGTCCACCCCGACGACGAGCGCTACCGCCACCTGGTCGGCAAGCTCATCAAGCTGCCGCTCACCGACCGCTCCATCCCGGTCGTCGCCGACGAGCACGTCGACCCCGAGTTCGGCACCGGCGCCGTCAAGGTCACCCCGGCCCACGACCCGAACGACTTCGAGATCGGCCAGCGGCACGACCTGCCCGCCATCACGGTCATGGACGAGCATGCCGTCATCACGGCCCCCGGCCCCTTCCAGGGCCTGGACCGCCTTGAGGCCCGCTCCGCCATTGTTGGTGCTCTGCGCGCCGACGGCCGGATCGTCGCCGAGAAGCGGCCGTACGTCCACAGCGTCGGCCACTGTTCGCGCTGCAAGACCACCATCGAGCCGCGCCTGTCCATGCAGTGGTGGGTCAAGGTCGGCCCGCTGGCGAAGGCCGCCGGTGACGCCGTCCGCGAGGGCAAGGTCACCATCCACCCGCAGGAGATGGAGAAGCGGTACTTCGACTGGGTCGACAACCTCCACGACTGGTGCATCTCGCGGCAGCTGTGGTGGGGTCACCGCATCCCGGTCTGGTACGGCCCGGACGGCGAGGTCGTCTGCGTCGGCCCCGACGAGCAGCCGCCCACCGGCGAGGGCTGGACGCAGGACACCGACGTCCTCGACACCTGGTTCTCCTCCGGCCTGTGGCCGTTCTCCACGCTGGGCTGGCCCGAACAGACCGAATCGCTCGCGAAGTTCTACCCGAACTCCGTCCTGGTCACCGGCTACGACATCCTCTTCTTCTGGGTCGCCCGGATGATGATGTTCGGCCTGTACGCGATGGACGGCACCCCGCCGTTCCACACCATCGCCCTGCACGGCATGGTCCGCGACCAGTTCGGCAAGAAGATGTCGAAGTCCTTCGGCAACGCGGTCAACCCGCTGGACTGGATGGACAAGTACGGCTCCGACGCGCTCCGCTTCACCCTCGCGCGCGGCGCCAACCCCGGCGTCGACGTGCCGATCGGCGAGGACTGGGTCCAGGGCTCGCGCAACTTCGCCAACAAGATCTGGAACGCGACCCGGTTCGCGCTGATGAACGGCGCCACGGTCGAGGGCCCGCTGCCGGACGCGTCGCGGATGTCCGCGACGGACCGCTGGATCCTCTCCCGCCTGAACTCGGTCGTCGCCGAAGTCGACGCGTACTACGACGACTTCCAGTTCGCGAAGCTCTCCGACGCGCTGTTCCACTTCGCCTGGGACGAGGTCTTCGACTGGTACGTCGAGCTGTCCAAGACCACCTTCCAGGCGGGCGGTGATGCGGCCGAGGTCAGCAAGCGCGTCCTCGGCGAGGTCCTGGACGTCACCCTCAGGCTGCTGCACCCGGTCGTCCCCTTCGTCACCGAGACCCTGTGGACGACCCTCACCGGCGGTGAGTCGGTCGTCATCGCCGACTGGCCCACGGCCGTGTCCGTTCCCGGTGCCGACGCACCGGGCGGCTTCCGGGACGCGGGCGCCGAGCGGGAGATCGAGACCCTGCAGTCCGTGATCACCGAGGTCCGCCGGTTCCGCGCCGACCAGGGCCTCCAGCCGGGCCAGCGGGTCCCGGCCCGGCTCACCCTGGACGGCACGGCGCTGGCGCCGCACGAGGCGGCCATCCGCCAGCTCCTGCGCCTCCAGCCGGAGGGCGACTCCTTCACGGCCACGGCGACCCTGCCGGTCTCTGGCGCCGAGGTCGCGCTGGACCTGTCCGGCACGATCGACGTGGCCGCCGAGCGCAAGCGGCTCGCCAAGGACCTGGCCGCCGCGGAGAAGGAACGCCAGCAGGCGCAGGCCAAGCTGGGCAACGAGGCGTTCCTGGCCAAGGCCCCGGACCACGTGATCGAAAAGATCCGCACCCGCCTGGCCAAGGCGGACGAGGACATCACCCGAATCCAGTCCCAACTGAGCAACCTCCCCCAGCCCTGACCATTCCCCCCGCGCCCCCAAAGGGGCGCGGGGAACTGCGCGACCAGCCACAACGCACCGGCACCCGAAGACGATGCCCAGCGCCCCCAAAGGGGCGCGAGGAACTGCGCGACCAGCCACAACACACCCGCACCCACAAGCCAGACCGCGCCACAACGCACCCGCACCCACAAACCAGACCGCGCCACAACGCACCCGCACACACAAGCCAGCCCCAACCACCCCCAACCGCCAAAGCCAGCGCAGCGCGTCCGTAGACTTGAGCCGTGAGCAACGCCCCGCACGAGAACGACCGGCCCGACCCCCTCGACGGCTTCGACGAGATCATCGAAGCCGAGACCTCCCGCGACCCCGACCTCGCGGTGATCGAGGCCGGCAGCCGCACCCTGCGCACACAGGGCGGCCCGGCCCAGTCCGACGCACCCGCCCGGCCGACGGACCCCGAGGTCGACAAGGCCCTGCGCGAGGTCGAGGCGGAGCTGGCCACCCGCTGGGGCGAGACCAAGCTGGAACCCTCCGTCACCCGCATCGCGGCGCTCGTCGACGTGCTGGGGGAGCCGCAGCGGGCGTACCCGTCGATCCACATCACGGGCACCAACGGCAAGACGTCCACGGCCCGCATGATCGAGGCGCTGCTCGGCGCCTTCGAGCTGCGTACCGGCCGCTACACCTCGCCGCACGTCCAGTCGATCACCGAGCGGATCAGCCTTGACGGCGCCCCGATCTCCGCCGAGCGGTTCATCGAGACGTACCGGGACATCAAGCCGTACATCGAGATGGTCGACGCCCAGCAGGAGTACCGGCTCTCCTTCTTCGAGGTGCTGACCGGCATGGCGTACGCCGCCTTCGCGGACGCGCCCGTCGACGTGGCCGTCGTCGAGGTGGGCATGGGCGGCAGCTGGGACGCGACGAACGTGATCGACGGGGATGTCGCCGTGGTCACGCCCATCGACCTGGACCACACCGACCGGCTCGGCCTCACCCACGCGGAGATCGCCGCCGAGAAGGCCGGGATCATCAAGCAGGACGCGACCGTGATCATGGCGCAGCAGCCCGTGGACGCGGCGCAGGTGCTGCTGAAGAAGGCCGTGGAGGTCGACGCGACGGTGGCCCGTGAGGGCCTGGAGTTCGGCGTTCTGGCGCGGCAGGTCGCGGTCGGCGGCCAGCTGCTGACGCTGCGCGGGCTCGGCGGCGAGTACCCGGAGGTGTACCTCCCGCTGCACGGCCCTTACCAGGCGCACAACGCGGCCGTGGCGCTGGCCGCGGTGGAGGCGTTCTTCGGCGTCGGCGCACAGCGCGCCGTGCCGCTGGAGATCGACACCGTCCGCAGGGCCTTCGCGGCCGTGTCCTCGCCGGGCCGCCTGGAGGTGGTACGGCGCTCGCCGACCGTCGTCCTGGACGCGGCGCACAACCCGGCGGGCGCGCGGGCCACGGCCGAGGCGGTCGCGGAGGCTTTCGACTTCAGCCGGCTGATCGGCGTGGTGGGCGCGAGTGGCGACAAGAACGTCCGCGGGCTGCTGGAGGCCTTCGAGCCGATCTTCGCCGAGGTCGTCGTCACCCAGAACTCCAGCCACCGTGCGATGGACGCGGACGAGTTGGCGGCGATCGCCGTGGAGGTGTTCGGGGAGGAGCGGGTCCAGGTGGAGCCGCGGCTGCCGGACGCCCTGGAGGCCGCGATCACCCTGGCCGAGGAGGAGGGCGAGTTCGCGGGCGGCGGTGTGCTGGTCACGGGCTCGGTCATCACCGTGGGCGAGGCCCGACTGCTGCTCGGAAAGGGCTGAGAGACCGATGCGTACGCTGTGCTCCTCGACCTTGATCGGCGAGGTCTTCATCATCGGGTTCGCCGGGCTCGTCGCGATGAAGGACCCGGACCTGACGACGTCGACGGTGTGGACGGTCAGCGGGATCGCGATGTTCCTGTGCGTGCTGCTGTGCGGTGTGGTGACCCGGCGTGGGGGCGTGGCGCTCGGCTGGGCGTTGCAGATCGCGCTGATCGCCTCCGGGTTCGTCGTGCCGACGATGTTCTTCCTCGGCGTGATGTTCGCGGCGCTGTGGTGGGCGTCCGTGCACTTCGGGCGGAAGATCGACGAGGCGAAGGCGAGGTTCGCGGCGCAGACCGCGCAGGCCGGGGCCTCGGGAGCTGACGCTGCGTAAGGAGGGGCCGGACACGCCCTGTAACCTCATCCCACCGCACATGTCCGCACGAAGGAGCCCTCCCGTGACTCAGCGCACCCTCGTCCTCCTCAAGCCCGACGCCGTCCGACGTGGCCTGACCGGCGAGATCATCAGCCGTATCGAACGGAAGGCCGGCTGGCGGATCACCGCGCTGGAGCTGCGCACGCTGGACCAGGACACGCTGGAGCAGCACTACGGCGAGCACAAGGGCAAGCCCTTCTACGAGCCGCTGGTCGAGTTCATGGCGTCCGGTCCCGTGGTGGCGCTGATCGTCGAGGGCGAGCGGGTGATCGAGGGGCTGCGCGCCCTGGCGGGTCCGACCGACCCGATCGCTGCGGCGCCCGGTTCGATCCGCGGGGACTACGGTGTGATCGTCCGCGAGAACCTGATCCACGCGTCGGACTCCGAGGAGTCGGCCGGCCGCGAGATCAAGATCTTCTTCCCCCACCACGCCTGACCCCACCCACGGCGCCCCGCAAGGGGCGCGGGGAACGGCGCGCTCAGCCACGACGGTGCCGCACCTGCCCCCCGCGGCATCGCTGCCCGATCGACTCCGGGCGGGGTCGGCGCCCCGCAGGGGGCGCGGGGAACGGCGTGCTCAGCCAAGACGGTGCCGCACTGGAATCACGCCTCCCACTGCCCCGCAGGGGGCGCGGGGAACGGCGTGCTCAGCCAAGACGGTGCCGCACTCGATTCACGCCTCCCACTGCCCCGCAGGGGGCGCGGGGAACGGCGTGCTCAGCCACGACGGTGCCGCACTCGATTCAGGCCCCCCACTGCCCCGCAGGGGGCGCGGGGAACAGCGCGCTCAGCCAAGACGGCGCCGCACCCGAATCACGCCCCCCACCGCCCCGCTGCCGCCGTAGGCGGGACGTCTGGGTTCGGTCAGACGGGTTGTCGTGTCCGTCGTTCGGGGAAGTTCTGCGGAAATTTCTGAGGACGCGTCAGTGGGAGCGGGCGGCAGAGCTGCGGCTGGCGTACCTTATCGGCCGCCGCTCGGCATATGCGTGGCGATCGGGGGAACGAGTGCCCCCGTTGGCCCGTCTCCACAAGCGAGGCGGCTCCGCGCATGATGACAATGGCGAAGACCCTCGCGCAGTGTTCGTGCAGGCGCGTCTACGATGGAAGCCTTCACGTCACCGCACCCACTTCGCCGACCTGAAAAGCCCTCAAAGCTCCCAGGAAGGCCAGACGAATCCTGATGGGGAACTCAATGTCGTTCATCGGCCGTGACATGGCTGTCGACCTCGGGACCGCCAACACGCTGGTGTACGTCAGGGGTCGCGGGATCGTACTCAACGAGCCGTCCGTGGTCGCGATCAACACCAACACCGGTGGCATCCTCGCGGTCGGCGCCGAAGCGAAGAAGATGATCGGGCGGACGCCGGGCAACATCGTGGCCGTGCGCCCGCTGAAGGACGGCGTCATCGCCGACTTCGAGATCACCGAGCGGATGCTCCGCTACTTCATCCTGAAGATCCACAAGCGGCGGTATCTCGCCCGGCCGCGCGTCGTCGTCTGCGTGCCCTCCGGTATCACCGGCGTCGAGCGCCGCGCCGTCATCGAGGCGTCGTCCCAGGCCGGCGCCCGCCAGGTGCACATCATCGAGGAGCCCATGGCCGCCGCCATCGGCTCCGGGCTGCCGGTCCACGAGGCCACGGGCAACATGGTGGTGGACATCGGCGGCGGCACCACGGAGGTCGCGGTCATCTCGCTCGGCGGCATCGTCACCGCCCAGTCCATCCGCGTCGCGGGCGACGAACTGGACAACGCGATCATCCAGCACATCAAGAAGGAGTACTCCCTCCTCCTCGGTGAGCGGACGGCCGAGCAGATCAAGATCACGATCGGTTCGGCGTACGACCTGGACGCCGACGAGCACACCGAAATCCGCGGCCGGGACCTCGTGTCCGGGCTGCCCAAGACGGTCGTCATCTCCGCCGCCGAGGTGCGCAGGGCCATCGAGGAGCCCGTCAACGCGATCGTCGACGCCGTCAAGACGACCCTCGACAAGTGTCCGCCGGAGCTGTCCGGCGACATCATGGACCGTGGCATCGTCCTGACCGGCGGCGGCGCCCTGCTGCGCGGCCTCGACGAGCGGCTGCGCCGGGAGACCGGCATGCCGATCCACATCGCCGAGGACCCGCTGGACAGCGTGGCGTTGGGCTCCGGCAAGTGTGTCGAGGAGTTCGAGGCGCTCCAGCAGGTTCTGGACGCCCAGCCGCGCAGATGACACAACTCTTCGATTCCGCCGTACGAGATGATCCCCTCTCGTACGGCGGATCGTTGATATAGAGGCATAAGCTCCCGCAAATGGGCCCCCAGGGTGTGCGCTTAGGGTTCGCGCTCCGAGGGGGCCACCCGAATTCCTATAGGAAGGGCACGGCCGCCGCACGTGAGGGACACGAAAGAGAGCCGGCTGGTCCTGGTGCTGCTGATCGCCATCGCGTTCGCGCTGATCACGGTGGACATCCGCGGTGGCCAGAACTCCCCGGTCGACGGTGCCCGGCAGGCCGCGGCCGCGGTCTTCGGTCCGATCGAGAACGGGGTGTCCTCGGCGGTCGATCCCGTCGGCAACGCGGTCTCCGCCATCCGCGACTCCGGCGAACGCCATGACCGGCTCGCCCGGCTGGAGAAGGAGAACGCGGCCCTCAAGGCGAAGCTCGGCAGCGACGACCGCAACCGCAGCCGCCTTCATCAGCTCGACAAGATGCTGAAGATCGCGGGTGAGGGCCAGTACGGCATCAAGGGCGCCCAGGTCATCGCGATAGGAGCGGCCCAGGGCTTCTCCTGGACCATCACCGTCGACGTCGGCGCCAACGACGGCATCAAGCGCGACATGACCGTCCTCAACGGCGATGGACTCGTGGGGCGGGTCACCACCGTCGGACCCGACACCGCCACGGTGCTGCTCGCCAGCGATCCCGACTTCACCGTCGGCACCCGTCTGGAGGGCAGCGACGAACTCGGCTTCGCCTCCGGGCAGGGCGACCGCCCGCTGCGCGTCGAACTCCTCAACGGCAAGGCGGAGGTGAAGAAGGGGGACCGGCTCGTCACCTTCGGCTCGCAGGCCGACCGGCCCTTCGTGCCCGGCGTGCCCGTCGGCGTCGTCTCCCGTGTCGATCCCTCGGGCGGCGGTCTGACCCGGACCCTGTACGTCACGCCGTACGTCGGCTTCACCAAGCTCGACATCGTCGGCGTCGTCGTCCAGGCCCCGAAGAAGGACCCGCGTGACGCGGTGCTCCCGGCCAAGCCCAAGCCGACCCCGACCCCGACGGTGACCGTCACGGTGACCCCGTCCGCGAACGTGGCCGGCGCCGGCGACCAGCAGCAGAACGACAGCAGCGACCAGCAGCAGAACGACAGCACCGGCCGGCAGCAGGACGGCAGCACCGATCAGCCGCAGACCGACACGACCGATCAGCAGCAGTAGGAGCTGAATCCCCCATGCGCGTCAACCGGATCCTGCTCTCCACCACCCTGGTCGTGGTCGCCCTGGTCCTCCAGGTGAGCGTCCTCTCCCGCCTGCATCTGCCGGGCGCCGTCCCCGATCTGCTGCTGCTCACCGTCCTCGGCCTGGCCCTGGTGTACGGCCATGTCGGCGGCGCCCTCGTCGGCTTCGGCGCGGGCCTGCTCGCCGACCTCGCGCCGCCCGCCGACCACGCCGCCGGCCGCTACGCCCTGGTGCTGTGCGTCATCGGCTACCTCGCCGGGCTCGCCAAACCCGACTACGGCCGGCTCAAGTCGGCCACCGGTTCCATGCTCGTGGTGGTCGCCGCCGCGATCGGCTCGACCCTGCTGTACGCGGGCGTCGGCGCCCTCGTCGGCGACACCGCCGCCCGCCATGTCGGCCTCGGCGGACTGCTGTTCACCGCCGCCCTGTACGACCTGCTGCTGGCGCCGTTCGTGGTGCCCGGGATCATGGCCCTGGCCCGCCGCGCCGAGAACGACCCGCTCGCCGAGAGCGGTTCGGCGGCCAAGGGCACGGACATCTCCTCCGGCTGGCTCTCCTCCGGCACGGGGCTGCGCATCGGCGGCCAGCGCGGCGGCCTCGGCGGTCTGAAGGCCAAGGCCCGCATCCGCGGCACGCGCGTCGGCCGCATCAAGGGGGTCAAGAGGCTGTGAGACCACGGCAGTTCACCACGGGCGCACACAGCTTCATCGGATATGACACAGACACACACTGAGAGGGGGCAGCAAGCACAGTGACCAACATCCCCGAGACCGGGCGGACCCCACGGGTTCAGATCCGGCTCGTCGTCATCCAGATCCTCGTCCTCTCCCTGCTCGGCACCCTCGGTGGCCGGCTGTGGTACCTGCAGATCCGCGAGGGCGCCGCCTACCAGAAGGAGGCGTCCGGCAACCACGTCCAGCAGGTCGTGGCGCCCGCCGTACGCGGCGCGATCCTGGACGCGCGCGGCGTGCCGCTCGCCGACAACGAGACCCGGCTGGTCGTCTCCGCCTCCCGTACCGAACTGCTCAAGCAGAAGGACGACGGCAAAGCGGTCCTCACCAAGCTGGCCGGTGTCCTCGGCATGTCCCCCGAGGAGGTCATGCTGAAGGTCCGGCTGTGCGACGCCAAGACCCCGCAGCCGTGCTGGAACGGCTCGCCGTACCAGCCGATCCCGATCACCGACGAGGCCACCCCCAAGCAGGCCCTGCAGATCCGCGAGCGCTCCGAGGACTTCCCCGGCATCACCGCCGAACCGGAGGCCGTGCGCCGCTACCCGGGCCCCGGCAAGGCCAACACCGCCCAGGTGCTCGGCTACCTCTCGCCGGTCACCGACGACGAGATCCAGCAGGCCAAGGACAGCGACTCGCCGTATCTGCGCTCCGACATGGTCGGCCGCAGCGGTCTGGAGCGCCAGTACGACAAGGAGTTGCGCGGCAAGGCCGGCGTCACCCGCTACGAGGTCGACAACCTCGGCCGTGTCATCGGCCAGGCCGAGTCCGACGCCGCCGAACCCGGTGCCAACCTGGTCACCAGCATCGACTCCCGGGTGCAGCGCGTCGCCGAGTTCGAACTGGACAAGGCGATGAAGACGGCCCGTCAGCAGTTCGACAAGATCACCGGGACGAACTACAAGGCGGACTCCGGTGCCGTCGTCGTCATGGAGGCCAAGACCGGCCGGGTCGTCGCCATGGCCTCCGCGCCGACGTACGACCCGAACGCGTGGGTCGGCGGCATCTCCGCCAAGGACTACCAGGCCCTCACCGGGAAGAACTCCGACTACCCGCTGCTCAACAGGGCCATACAGGGTCAGTCCGCGCCCGGTTCGACGTTCAAGGTGGTCTCCACGGCCGCCGCGGTCGAGGCCGGCTACGTCTGGGACGGCGGGTACCCCTGCACCAGCTCCTACGCGGTCGGCAACCAGGTCTTCAAGAACTTCGAGGGCGAGAACTTCGGACCCATCTCGCTCGGCCGGGCCCTTGAGGTTTCCTGCGACACCGTCTTCTACGGCCTCGCCCACAACGAGTGGAAGAAGGACGGCGGCATCAACCCGAAGAAGGGCCAGCCCAAGGACTACTTCTTCAAGGCCGCCCACCAGTTCGGCCTCGGCAAGGAGACCGGCATCGACCTGCCCAACGAGGTCACCGGCCGCGTCCCCGACCGCCAGTGGAAGCAGGCGTACTGGGAGGCCAACAAGGACGCCTGGTGCAAGAGCGGCAAGAAGGACGGCTCCTACGTCGAGAAGATCGCCTACGAGAACTGCCTCGAAGGCAACCAGATGCGCGCCGGTGACGAGATCAACTACTCCATCGGGCAGGGCGACACCCTCGTCACCCCGATCCAGGAGGCCGTGATCTACGGCGCCCTCGCCAACGGCGGCACCATGTACACGCCGACCCTGGGCAAGGCGGTCATCAGCGCCGACGGCAAGACCGTCCAGGAGATCAAGCCCAAGGCGCACGGCAAGCTGCCCATCAACCAGGCCGCGCTCA
Organism: Streptomyces sp. NPDC004629; assembly: GCF_042873595.1. NCBI lineage: Bacteria > Bacillati > Actinomycetota > Actinomycetes > Kitasatosporales > Streptomycetaceae > Streptomyces > Streptomyces sp. NPDC004629. Next base: position 160,348 of record NZ_JBIALO010000012.1, read on the forward strand.
AGGGCATGGACGACGCCCTCGCCGGCGTGGTCACCCGCGGCACCGCCGCCTGGAAGTTCGGCGGCTGGCCGCAGAACAAGATCCCGCTGCACGCCAAGACCGGCACCGCCGAGGTCTACGGCAAACAGACCACGTCCTGGCTCGCCACGTACTCCAAGGACTACACGGTCATCATGACCATCGCCCAGGCCGGTACCGGTTCCGGGGCCTCCGGTGAGGCCGTGCGCAACATCTACAACGCGATGTACGGCGTCCAGGCGGACGGCTCCATCGACAACAAGAAGGCGCTGCTGCCCGCCCCGCAGAAGGGCCTGCCGAAGGTCCGCACGGACGGCACGATCACCTCCCCGAAGATCTCCGACGACCCGGTCAAGGACGTGCTGACCTCCCCGTCGCCGTCGACGTCCGCGGACGGCACACCGCCCGCGGCGACCACCTCGCCCGGCACGGGCAACAGCAACACCCGCAGACGGCGGCCACACCGCCGGGGCAGCCGGAGGATGCTCACATGACCGGCGCGAACAGTTTCTCCGTCTCCGGGTACGGCCCCGAGCGGGCCGGCTGGACCCGCCTCTTCGCCCGCGACTCACTGGCCCGCCGCCTCGACTGGCCGATACTGCTCGCCGCCCTCGCCCTGTCCCTGCTGGGCTCCCTGCTGGTCTACTCCGCGACCCGCAACCGCACCGAGATCAACCAGGGCGACCCGTACTACTTCCTCATCCGCCACCTCATGAACACCGGCATCGGGTTCGGCCTGATGATCGGCACCGTCTGGCTCGGCCACCGCGCCCTGCGCAACGCCGTACCGATCCTGTACGGCCTCTCGCTCCTCGGCGTGCTGCTGGTGCTCACCCCGCTCGGCTCCACGGTCAACGGCGCCCACTCGTGGATCGTGCTCGGCGGCGGCTTCTCCCTCCAGCCGTCCGAGTTCGTGAAGGTCACGATCATCCTGGGCATGGCCATGCTGCTCGCCACCCGGGTCGACGCGGGCGACAAGAAGCACCCCGACCACCGCACGGTCCTACAGGCCCTGGGGCTGGCCGCCGTACCGATCCTGGTCGTGCTGCTCATGCCCGACCTCGGCTCGGTCATGGTCATGGTCATCATCGTCCTTGGCGTGCTGCTCGCCTCCGGCGCGTCCAACCGCTGGATCTTCGGCCTGATCGCGGCGGGCGCCTTCGGCGCGATCGCCGTGTGGCAGCTGCACATCCTGGACGACTACCAGATCAACCGGTTCGCCGCCTTCGCCAACCCGAGCCTCGACCCGTCCGGCGTCGGCTACAACACCAACCAGGCCCGGATCGCCATCGGTTCGGGCGGACTGACCGGCGCCGGGCTGTTCCACGGCTCGCAGACCACCGGCCAGTTCGTCCCGGAACAGCAGACGGACTTCGTCTTCACGGTCGCCGGCGAGGAACTGGGATTCGTCGGCGCGGGCCTGATCATCCTCCTGCTCGGCGTGGTCCTGTGGCGGGCCTGCCGGATCGCCCGCGAGACGACCGAGCTGTACGGCACCATCGTCGCCGCCGGGATCGTCGCCTGGTTCGCCTTCCAGGCCTTCGAGAACATCGGCATGACCCTCGGCATCATGCCGGTCACCGGACTGCCCCTGCCGTTCGTCTCCTACGGCGGCACATCGATGTTCGCGGTGTGGGTGGCGGTGGGGCTGTTGCAGTCGATCCGGGTGCAACGCCCGATGTCCGCCTGAGGCCGGCCGACGGGGTTCACCCGGGTGACGGCGGGAGTCTTCCCGCCCTTCACCCGGGTCTGACCCTGCCGTCCCGGCCCGGCTGCCACTAGATTCGGTCCATGGCGGATGCGAAGCGTGAGATCGAGCGCAAGTACGAAGCCGACGAGAGCGGCCTGCCCGACCTGACCGGCGTCGCCGGGGTGGCGGACATCCTGGACAGGGGCGTCGTCCAGCTCGACGCCACCTACTACGACACCGCCGACGAGCGCCTGGCCGCGCACGCCGTCACCCTGCGCCGCCGCACCGGCGGCACCGACGCCGGCTGGCACCTCAAGCTCCCGGTCGCCCCCGGCGTCCGCGACGAGATCCAGGCCCCGCTCTCCGACCGCCTCCCCGGCACCCTCGCCGCCCTCACCCGCTCCCGGACCCGCGACGCCGCACTGATCCCCGTCGTCCGGCTGCGCTCCGCCCGCGACCTGCGCCACCTCGTCGACGCCGACGGCACACTCCTCGCCGAGGTCAGCGTGGACGCCGTCACCGCCGAACGGCTCACCGGCCACGGCGGCACCGCCCAGTGGACCGAGATCGAGGTGGAACTCGCCGAAGGAACCGCCCCCGGCTTCCTCGACAAGGTGGACAAGCGGCTGCGCAAGGCGGGCGTACGGCCCTCCGCGTCCCCGTCCAAGCTGGCCCGTGCCCTCGCCGACACCGCCCCGCCGGACGGCACGGGCCACCCCGAACGCCCCAAGACACCCGCCGAACCCGTCACCGCGGGCGACCACGTCCTCGCCTACGTCCGCGCCCAGCGCGACGCGATCATCGAACTCGACCCGGCCGTACGGCGCGACGAGTACGACTCCGTGCACCGCATGCGCGTCGCCACCCGCCGGATGCGCAGCGCCCTCCGCTGCTACGGCACGGTCCTCGACCGCACCGTCACCGACCCCGTCGGCGACGAGCTGAAGTGGCTCGCCGCCGAACTGGGCGTGGACCGCGACCGCGAAGTCCTCACCGAACGCATCACCGCGGCCCTCGGCGAGCTGCCCCGCACCCTCGTCTCAGGACCCGTCCGCGCCCGGCTGCGCACCTGGGCGAAGGCCCGCCGCGGCGGATCGCGCCGCCGGCTCGCCGGCGTCCTGGACTCCCGGCGCTATCTGACCCTGCTCGACACCCTCGACGCCCTGGTCGCCGAGCCCCCGCTGCTCCCGGCCGCGGCCGGGAAGCCGAAAAAGGTGATCGCCAAGGCCGTACGCAAGGAATTCGGCAAGGTCTCGGCGCTGATCGAACAGGCGATCGACATCCCGTCCAGCCGCGAACGCGACGTGGCGATCCACGAGGCCCGCAAGAAGTCCAAGCGGACCCGGTACGCCGCTGAGGCCGCCACCCCGGTGCTCGGCGACCCGGCCGCCGACCTCGCCCAGGCCATGAAGTCCCTGCAGACCCTGCTCGGCGACCACCAGGACAGCGTCATGGCCCGCCAGGCGCTGCGTGAGCTGTCCGCCGTCGCCCACGCGGCCGGGGAGAACACATTCACCTACGGGGTGCTGTACGGGCGCGAGGAGCAGCGGGCCGCGGCGGTGGAGGCCGGCCTGCCCGAAGCCTGGCAGCAGGCCGCGTCCCGGGCGCCCGGCTGAGCGTACGGGGGAGGCCCCCGAGCGGGTTAGGCTTGGTGGTCACCCTGTCAGCTCACGAAGGTTCGCGAGATGCCTGCCGAAGCCGCCGAGGCCGCGGAATCCGTCTTCCCACAGCTCGAAGCTCTGCTCCCGCATGTGCAGAAGCCGATCCAGTACGTCGGCGGGGAGCTCAACTCCACGGTCAAGCCGTGGGACTCCTGTGACGTCCGCTGGGCGCTCATGTACCCGGACGCGTACGAGGTCGGCCTGCCCAACCAGGGCGTCATGATCCTCTACGAGGTCCTCAACGAGCAGGACGGCGTCCTCGCCGAGCGCACCTACAGCGTCTGGCCGGACCTGGAGGCGCTGATGCGTGAGCACGGCGTACCGCAGTTCACGGTGGACAGCCACCGCCCGGTCCGCGCGTTCGACGTGTTCGGCCTGTCCTTCTCCACGGAGCTGGGCTACACGAACATGCTGACGGCCCTGGAACTGGCCGGGATCCCGCTGGAGTCACGCGAGCGCACGGCCGACGACCCGATCGTGCTGGCCGGCGGCCACGCGGCCTTCAACCCGGAGCCGATCGCCGACTTCATCGACGCGGCCGTGATCGGCGACGGCGAACAGGCCGTGCTCGACATGACCCGGATCATCCGCGAGTGGAAGGCCGAGGGCCGCCCCGGCGGCCGCGAGGAGGTCCTGTTCCGGCTCGCGAGGACGGGCGGGGTGTACGTGCCGGCGTTCTACGACGTCGAATACCTCCCCGACGGCCGTATCGCCCGAGTGGTCCCCAACAAGTCGGGCGTCCCGTGGCGCGTCTCCAAGCACACGGTGATGGACCTCGACGAGTGGCCCTACCCCAAGCAGCCGCTGGTGCCGCTCGCGGAGACGGTCCACGAACGCATGTCGGTGGAGATCTTCCGCGGCTGCACGCGCGGCTGCCGCTTCTGCCAGGCCGGCATGATCACCCGCCCGGTGCGCGAGCGCTCCATCACCGGCATCGGCGAGATGGTCGACAAGGGCCTGACGGCGACGGGCTTCGAGGAGGTCGGACTGCTGTCGCTGTCGTCGGCCGACCACTCGGAGATCGGTGACATCGCCAAGGGCCTGGCCGACCGCTACACGGACGACAAGATCGGTCTGTCCCTGCCCTCCACCCGCGTGGACGCGTTCAACATCGACCTGGCGAACGAGCTGACCCGCAACGGCCGCCGCTCCGGCCTGACCTTCGCCCCGGAGGGCGGCTCGGAACGCATCCGCAAGGTCATCAACAAGATGGTCTCGGAGGAGGACCTGATCCGTACGGTGGCGACGGCCTACGGCAACGGCTGGCGCCAGGTGAAGCTGTACTTCATGTGCGGCCTGCCGACCGAGACCGACGAGGACGTCCTCCAGATCGCCGACATGGCGACCCACGTCATCCAGAAGGGCCGCGAGGTCTCCGGCTCCAACGACATCCGCTGCACGGTCTCGATCGGCGGCTTCGTCCCCAAGCCGCACACGCCCTTCCAGTGGGCCCCGCAGCTGTCGGCCGAGGAGACGGACGCACGCCTGGAGAAACTGCGGAACAAGATCCGCGGCGACAAGAAGTACGGCCGCTCGATCGGCTTCCGCTACCACGACGGCAAGCCCGGCATCGTCGAGGGCCTGCTCTCCCGCGGCGACCGCCGCATCGGCGCGGTGATCCGCGCGGTCTACGAGGACGGCGGCCGCTTCGACGGCTGGCGCGAGCACTTCTCCTACGACCGCTGGATGGCCTGCGCCGACAAGGCCCTGGCCCCGTTCGGCGTCGACGTCGACTGGTACACCACCCGCGAGCGCACCTACGAGGAAGTCCTCCCCTGGGACCACCTCGACTCGGGCCTCGACAAGGACTGGCTCTGGGAGGACTGGCAGGACGCCCTGGACGAAACAGAGGTAGAAGACTGCCGCTGGACCCCTTGCTTCGACTGCGGCGTGTGCCCGCAGATGGACACGTGGCCACAAGTAAGCAACAGCGGCAAGAAGTTGCTACCGCTGACGGTCAAGAAGGACGCTGCGACCAGCGGACACGCTCACTGACGTGAGTGAGGCGTTGCGACGCATCGTCGCCGCCTTGGCGGACGGCAGTGAGGAAGACAGAGCGGCCGTGAGAGGTGGAGCGGGTCTGAGCCTGGGAGGGGTTTCCTCTGAGCGACGTCACGGCGGAACCCCAACGGCACACGCGCGGCCGGTCTACGAGCGAGACGGCATGAGCGACTCGCCGGTGTTGTGGTGGATGCCCTGCGCGGGCCTCAAGTTGGACGCAGGCGTACCTGGCTCTCACACCCTGGGCGTCGTGATCGATGTGCGGCGGGCGGGCGACCACCTGCTCACACGGCCGGTCTTCATACCTACTGAAGCGGTGGACGGCTCGGCAATGGATGAACTCCCACATCCAAATCGGCCCGACCGGCAAGAAGTTGGGCGCACTGCTGATTCCAGTTGCCCTTGGCAAGTTGATATCCAGGACGGCGATTGCTGGATAAAGTCGGTTTGTGGCGCATGAGTCGTCGCTCTGCTGGTTTCGTCAACACTTGGGCTGAAGCGCAGCGCCAGTACCAGCGGCAGATCGAAGCCGAGCAAAGGCGACGCCGAGAGGAAGCCCGGCAGGCACGGGACTATCAACGTCGGGCCGCTCAGGGGCACCGGGAGTATCGGCAGGCGGAGGCCAGGCGGCGTACCGAAGAGCTGGATGCGCAGGTCGCCACCTTGCGGGGGCTTTTGACCGCGGGATGCCAGGCGTCGGCCTTCACGGCGTCATCCCTGATGCGTGTGGAAGACATTCCGCCGTTCGACCCCGGCCGGCTCGCATGGCCCGTGCGCATGCCGGATCCGAACCAGTACCAGGCACAGGGCGGCTGGACGGCCAACCGGCGTGCCCAGGCGCAGGCTGAGGTGCGATCCCGCTTTGAGCGCGCCTGGTACGCGGCACAGGCTGCAGAGGCGCAGCGACAGCAGCAGTTAGCCGCCGCCCAGCGCGATTAGCCGCCGCCCAGCGCGACTACGACCAGCGGGCCGAGGCGCAGCGAGCCGAGGTCCGTCGACACAACGCCGGCATCACCGAGGCCACCGCGGGCGTCCGGCGGGGCGACCCCGAATCCGTGGTCGAGTACTTCTCGGCTGCCCTGTACTCGTCCACTGCCTGGCCCGAAGGATTTCCCCGGCAGGTGGTGGCGGCCTTCGATTCGGCGGCGCGGCAGTTGGTACTGGACTGGGAGCTGCCTGGCTACGACGTGGTTCCGGAAGCCAAATCGGTGAGGTACGTGCCGGCCCAGGACCAGGACAAGGAAACGGTGCGTCCTGTGACGCAGCGCCGTGCGCTGTACCGGGAGGTGCTGGCGCAGAGTGTGCTGTTGGTCCTGCACCAGCTCTTCGCGGCGGACGAGTACGGCATCCTCGACTCAGCCGCGCTGAACGGCTTCGTGGATGCCCACGATCCTGCGACAGGCAGGCGGGCGCATATCTTCCTGGCGACCGTCATGGCCCAGCGCGCGGCCTTCACGGACCTGCATCTGGAACAGGTGGATGCGACGAGCTGCCTGACGGGGGCGCTACGGGGACAGCTCACGACCCGGCCCGTCCAGGATTACGGCATCGAAGTGGAGTAATGGCACTGGCATCGCACTGAGACGGGGTGGCCCCGCAGGGTGGGCTGCGGGGCCGGGGTGGGGGTCAGGCGCTGGTGAGGGCGCATTGGCCGCGGTCGGCCTTGGTCGGGCCCGCGGCGGTGGGACGGACGTCGAAGTCGAACATGGCCGTGGGCACATACAGCGAGCAGCATGCGTTGGGGATGTCGACGATGCCGCTGATGCGTCCCTCGACGGGTGCGGAGCCGAGCAGCAGGTAGGCCTGTTCGCCGCTGTAGCCGAACCTCTTGAAGTACTCGACCGCGTTGAGGCAGGCCCGCCGGTAGGCCAGCGTGGCGTCCATGTAGTAGTTGGTGTCCGTGTCGTGGTCGACCGAGACCCCGATGAAACTCATGAACTCCGTGTAGCGCGGCTCGACGTTGCCGGGCATGAACACCGGGTTGGTGGTGATGCCGTACGCTTCCATGCCGCCCTTGATCAGGTCGATGTGGAAGTCGATGTAGCCGCCCATCTCGACGGCGCCGCAGAAGGTGATCTCTCCGTCGCCCTGGCTGAAGTGCAGGTCGCCCGCGGAGAGTTTGGCGTCCTGGACGTACACGGGGAAGAAGGCCCGCGAACCCCGGGTCATGTTCTTGATGTCCTGGTTGCCGCCGTTCTCGCGGGCCGGCACCGTGCGTGCGCCTTGCTCGGCGATGCGGGTGGCGAGGTCCCCGGTGGCCGTTCCGGCGAGCGCGTGGTTGGCGTCGGGAACCAGGGCGAGGGGCGGGACCCGGTTCGGGTCGGTGTCGATCAGCGCCTTCTCGCGGGCGTTCCAGCGGTCGAGCATTTCGGCCGACGGCGCCGTCCCGAACAGACCGGGGTGGGTGATCCCGGTGTAGCGGATGCCGGGCAGGTGGCGGGAGACCGCCTGTTGGCCGTGGAAGTTCCAGATGGCCTTGTAGGAGTCCGGGAAGTAGTCGGTCAGGAACCCTCCGCCGTTGGCCTTGGCGAAGATGCCGGTGTAGCCCCAGCCCTGGCCGGCCGCGCCCCCGCGCTGCTGCGGCACGGGACCGAGGTCGAGGATGTCGACGACGAGCAGGTCGCCGGGTTCGGCCCCTTCCACGCCGATCGGCCCGCTGAGCATGTGGGGGATGGTCAGGTCGATGTCGCGTACGTCGTTGGCGGAGTCGTTGTCGCCGATCTGGCAGTCGGTCCAGTCACGGCACTCGACGCGGAATTCCGCTCCTGGCTTGACCATGGTGACGTTGGGGACGTCGGGATGCCACCTGTTGTGACCCGGTACGTCCTGCTCGCGCATGGATTTGCTCTGGTCGACGGTGAAGAGAACTTCAGGCATGGCAATTCCTCATTGCTTCTGGTCCGGTCATGTGGATGTGCTCGACTCGGTCGTCGAAGCGGCGGAGGTCGGACGGTTCCGGGTATTCCGGGTGAGCGGCCACAGCGCCCCGAACACCACGACCGCGAAGGCACCCAGCGCGATGGCGATCTCGTCGGGGTGTTTCCAGTAGCCGGAGAGCAGCAGAGCGGCGGGGATCACGCCCGTCACCCAGCCCTCGATCGCCGTGACCCAGCCCGTATAGGCGGTGAGCCTTTCCTTCTTGAGACCGAGCAGCAAGAAGAACAGGAACCACAGGAACGCCCAGTAGAGCCAGATGACTCCGAACGGGTTGTCCTTCACGAGCCGGAAATTGACGAACGAATATCCAAGGGCGGTGATGGCCACGAAGAGCGAGTAATAGCCGACCCCGGTGGTGTCAAGGCCGGCCAGCAGGCCGATGCCCACATAGAGGTAGGTGAAGCCGAACAGATAGAGGCCGGACGCCGCCAGTATCTTCTTGGGGTCGTTGTCGGCTACGAAGATGAGGTAGGTCGGCGTCAGGACCTGGAGCGCGCCCACGAAGAGGTTGAACACCGCCCCGGAGCGGGCTTCGACCTTTCCGAGCAGAAGCAGCCCGTTGATGTAGAGCACCGCCCCGACGAAGAGCAGTCCCACGTTCGCCACGGGGAGGCACCTCCTAAGCCAGCGTGGGCAGCGGAGTCATGAGACGTTCCGCTCGTCGGCCACCGCCCTCAGGGGCGCGGCAACCGCGGCAGCGAGGGGTGCGTACGAGGGCGCACCCCCGTGCCCGGCGGGAGTTCGGAGACCACCGCCGGGGCCTCACGGGACTGCTCCTCCCGGGCCCGCAGGGCAGCGGCCGCATTCGACGTCCGCGAAAGGCCGGGGGAGGAGAACACACGTCTCGCTTCGCCCGCGCATTCAGGGCATCCATGGGCTTTGGGCGCCGTTCCGATGGCCAGCTTCACATCGAATGGCCCGCACCGGCTGCACAGATACTCGTAGGTTGCCATCAGCAGCCTCCGGGAGCAGTTTTCCCTCTTCCAGGAGACGTCCGGCAATTCCGTGTGTCAAATCCGCGCGCCGCGGCTCCCGTCGGCCGGTGCCGTACGATTCACGGGCGGAGTGGCAGCAGGCCAGAACGTGCGCGCCGTGCCCGATCGGCCGCCGGAAGGGTCCGCAGTGGAAGTGGCTCGTCAGCGCCGGAACGCGCCCCACGGACATGCCCAGGTGCTGACCGTGATCGCCGTGGGCGGGGCGATCGGCGCCTGTGCCCGGTATGCGGCGGCGCTGCTGTGGCCGACCGGGGCGGCCGGTTTCCCCTGGACGACGCTGGGCGTGAACGCCGTCGGATGTCTCGTCATCGGTGTCTTCCTGGTGGCGATCACCGAGGGTTGGACCGCGCACCCGTTGCTGCGCCCGTTCTTCGGCACCGGGGTCCTCGGCGGTTTCACGACCTTCTCGACGTACTGCGCCGACATCGAGCGCCTGGTGCGCGAGGACCGGGTCGGCCTTGCGCTGGGATACCTGGTGGCGACCGTCGTGCTGGCGCTCGTGGCCGTGCGGATCGGCGCGGTCGCCGCCCGCCGGTTCGCCCTGGCGAGGAGGCGACCGCGCCGATGAGGTTTCTGCTCGTCGCGCTCGGCGGCGCCGTCGGCGCCCCCTTGCGGTACCTGATCGACCGGGCCGTCGAGGCCCGCCACGACACCGCCTTCCCGTGGGGCACCTTCGCCGCCAACGCGGCCGGGTCGGCGATCCTGGGCGCGCTGACCGGGGCGGCCCTGGCCACCGCCGTCCCGCAGGAGGTGCGACTCCTCCTCGGCACCGGCCTGTGCGGCGCCCTGACCACGTACTCCACGTTCTCGTACGAGACGCTGCGGCTGGCCGAGGCCGGTTCGCGGTTTCTCGCGGCGGCCAATGTGATCGTCTCCATCCTCGCGGGACTCGGGTCGGTCTACCTGGGCGTGGCCCTTGCCGAGGCCGTATTCCGATAGCCGGAAGATCAAATCCTTGGCCGGGAAGATCCAGAAATCCCGGGCCGCGGTAAGCCCAATGCCCGTTGTGAGCCGATTCACCAGGAATCTACTGGACGTGCGCGGCCCAAGCCTTTAGCTTCGTTAATTAAGTTCGTTTTTTCTGTGCGGAGGCAGTCTGCGCCGCGCACCAGTGTCTCGCGCTAAACGGGGTGCACGCTAAACGGGGTGCACATCGGGAAGGTGGATCAGTGAGCAGTATGGACGCCGTATGGGTACGAGGCGTGAACGGCATTCAGATGCATCACGTGACCGACCTTCAAGACGCCGGCCGATTCCTGGGCAACGCGGCGATGGCGCTGCGGGCCGCCCATGTGCGGACCGGCGCCGATCACTACTCCAGCCTCGCCGCCGAACTGAAGGACCTGGTGGAGCGGGTCCGCCGGCTGGAGGACGAGGCGCGGTCGGGGATGCGTGACCTGCACTCCACCGACCCGGAGCGGTTCGCGCGCTGCCGGGACGGCCATGAGCCGTGGCCCGGCGAGATCGAGGCGGGGTTCATCCCGCGCCACACCTGCCAGGACGAGTGCCTGTACCACGACCGCGGGGTCGTGGAAGCCCTCACGCAGTGCATCTGCGGCCGCCCGCCGTGCCGCGCCTGCGAAATCGGCGGCAAGCTCTGAGCCGGCGGCAAGCTCTGAATCGGCGGCAAGCTCTGAATGGGCGGCAAGCTCCGGCGCGCGGCGGCCGGCCTCCGCGGGACTGATCACCGGGGCGAGGCGCCCGGCGCGGGATGATCCCTAGCGCCCCGACGGGACGGTTGAACCGGACGAAACGGGGGAACCGGAGGTTGTCCGATTCCGCAGAGACGCCTCGAAGGAGGTGCGTCCGATGTCAACAGGCGCGCTTGCGGCGATCATCGTCTTGGCGGTCGCGGTCGTCGTACTCGCTGCTGTGACGGCCTCGCTCTTGATGAGGCGACGTCGTCTCCGTGAGCGTTTCGGCCCCGAGTACGAGCGGACGGTCGAGGGATCGGGGGGCCGGCTGGCCGGTGAGCGTGAACTCAGGGAGCGGGAGAAGCGGCACGACGCCCTGGAGATCAAGCCGCTGCTCGCCGCCGCCCGCGAGCGGTACGTGGGCGAATGGCGCGGCGTCCAGGAGGAGTTCGTGGACCGGCCGCGGGACGCGGTGCACGACGCGGACCGGCTGGTGACCTCCCTCATGCATGAACGCGGCTACCCGACCGAGGGGTACGAACAGCAGATGAAGGACCTCTCGGTGGAACACGGCAGCACCCTCGAACACTACCGGTCCGCCCACGAGATCGAGGCGCTCAGCACCCGCCAGCAGGCCACCACCGAGCAACTGCGCGGCGCCATGGTCCATTACCGGGCGCTCTTCGACGAGTTGCTCTCCGAAGGCGGCAGGGCCCAGCCCGCCCGCTGAGCGGGCCCGGCGAGGTCCGTTGCGGGTGCGACAGCGCCCTGAAGGGGCGCGGACCGTATCGACATGCGGCTCCGCCGCGATGGGGGCCCTACGGGGACCTGGCGCACCCCGCCGAGCGGTCATACTTTCGTGCATTAAATGTTGTCATCAGGCACCCGGATACCCCTTGAGGGCGATTCAATCCCCCGAATGTCCGACACCTGGCCCACGGTTGCGCTCGTTAAGCCACCGTGATCTGGAAAGAGGGATGCGGAGCCATGAACCACCCGTCGGTCGTTGACGAATGCGGGTCGGTCGGCGGGGGGTCTGGACCCAACCACTGCTCGGACCTGCTCGATGATTTCCTGGACAAGATCAGAAAAATGGAGAGCGAATATCTGCGCGCTCTCGACGGAACGTGCTGAGCGGGAGCGCGGAGGAATTATCGGATGGACGGGAATTACGACGAGGCCGGTCTCTACAACCGTCACTACGCCCTGAGAACCGACCCAGACACACTCACCCAGCCCGCGTACGACACGGTGTCCCTGTCGGCGCAGCAGAGTTGGCACCCGCCGGCGCCGGAGGCCACCCACGCCTGGGACCTGGACGACGAACTGGCCCGGATGCTGTCCACCGCGGCCGCCACGGGCCCCGCGACCCGAGTGACCCGGCGCACGCCCCGCAGGAGCGGCCGACGGCGGCTGCGCACGGAGTCGCACTTCCTGGACGGCGGCCACCGGGTCACCCATGTGACGGTCCTGATCGTGGCGATCACCCTGTGCGCCGCCTCCATGCTGGGCTGGTCCGTCTCCTACTCCTACGGGCAACTGCGCACCATCGCCTTCTCCGTGCTGCCCTCGCACCTCGCGCAGTGGTGGCCGCTCACGGTGTACGGGCCGTGGTTCGTGGCGGCCCTGTCCATCCTGCGCGCGACGGTGCAGCGCCGCAGCGCACGGCGGTCCTGGGGGGTCATCCTGGCGGCCTCGGCCATGGCGGTGGCGCTGTGCGTCAGCCACTCCTCGCGCTCGCTGCTGTCGTACGTGATGCTCGGAATTCCGCCGATCACCGCCCTGGTGTGCTTCTGGGAGCTGGTCGGCCAGGTCTCCCCCCGGTTCCGCCCCCGGCACGGCGCGCACGCGCAGCGCAACTCCAAGACCTGACGGCGCGACCCCGCGACCCCCGACGTGAAGCCCCGACCGGCGGCAGACGCGTCACGCCCACCGGGCCCGCTGCATCCGTACGGGCGTTCGGCGCGTCTATGCCGGTATGGATCTCGAAAAGCCGCCGCCCCCGCCGCCGTCCGAGCCGCGGACCCCGGAGGGGTGTCTCGTCGTCGCGATCCGGATGCCCGTGCGGATCGTCGCGCTCGTGCTGGTGGTGCCGGTACGGATCGCTTGGGACGCCCTGGTCGCGGCCGGACGGCTGCTCACCGACTCCGTGCTGCGGCCGCTCGGGCGGGCCCTGCTGTGGCTCGGCCGGACCGTCTTCGTCCGGCCCCTGGTCGCGCTGTGGCGGTACGTCGTCGTGCCCGCGGGCAAGGCGCTCGGCCTGCTCGGACACGTTCTCGTCGTGGTACCGCTGGACTGGCTGTACCGGTATGTGCTGACGCCCGTCGGACACGCACTCGCCGGGCTCGCACGGGCGGCCGACGCCGGGCTGGCGTGGCTGTACGCGCGCGTGCTCGCCCCGGCCGGCCGCGGCGCCGGCCGGTTCCTGAAGGGTGCCGCGGCGCTGCTCGCCGCCCTGGGCACCGGGGTGTTCGCCGTCGTCGCCTGGCTGCTGCGCCATCTGCTCGTCGTCCCCGCGCAATGGCTGTACGTGCACCTCGTCGCGCCCGTCGGACGGGCCCTGGCCTGGCTGGTCGGTGCGCTCGTCACCGGGATCGGGGCCGTCCTGTACTGGACGGCCCGCATCCTGTTGGTGCTGCCCGCCCTCGCGCTGTGGCGCTGGGTGCTCGTGCCCGCGGGCCGGGTCCTCGCCGTCGTCGCCCGGGAGATCGGGACGGCGCTCGGTCACGCCTGGCGGGTCGCCGGGTACGTCTCGCGCGCCGTCGGACGCTTCCTCGGCACCCTCTTCCGGTGGCTCCTGGTGGAGCCGGTGCGCTGGGTGTACCGGACGGTTCTCACTCCGGTCGGGCATGTCCTCAGGGACGCGGTCCTGCGGCCCGCCGCCGAGATCGCGCGCGCCGTGGGGCGGGCCACCCGGCAGGCGCTGGCCGGCGCGCGCGAGACGGTACGGCAGGTGCGCGCCGATGTCCGCAGGGCCCTGTTCGGCGAGCCGCGGCGGCCGGAGCCGGTCGAGCGCCGGGAACTCGACGGCCGTGAGACACGTACTCTTGGTAGCAGTACGACCGCACTCACTAAGGACTGAACGACACTGGGCAAGCGACAGCCCGAAGGCCCGCCGCCCGCACCGGCGGTGCAGCGCATCCGACTGCGTTACACCAAGCGCGGCCGCCTCCGGTTCACCAGCCACCGTGACTTCCAGCGCGCCTTCGAGCGTGCGCTGCGCCGTGCCGAGGTGCCGATGGCGTACTCGGCGGGGTTCACGCCGCATCCGAAGGTGTCGTACGCCAATGCCGCACCCACCGGCACGGGCAGTGAGGCGGAGTACCTGGAGATCGCGCTCGCCGACGCCCGCGACCCGGAGGCGCTGCGTGTGCTGCTCGACGAGTCGCTGCCCGCCGGGCTCGACGTCGTCGACGCGGTCGAGGCCCGCACGGCGGGGCTCGCCGACCGGCTGACCGCCTCCGTGTGGGAGCTGCGGCTGGACGGCGTCGACCCGGCCGACGCGGCACGCGCGGTGAAGGCCTTCACCGAGGCCGGCACCGTCGAGGTGCAGCGCATGACCAAGAACGGCGTGCGTACGTTCGACGCCCGCGCCGCCGTCGTCGGTCTTGAGTGCCCGGCGAGCGCGGAAACGTACAGTTCGCAGCCTGATAGGCCGACCGGCCGGCCCTGTGCGATACTGCGGCTGGTTGTTCGGCACGTGACGCCTGCCGTACGACCCGACGACGTCCTGTCCGGTCTCCGCGCCGTGGCCGACCTGGCGCCGCCGGTCCCCGCAGCGGTGACCAGGCTGGCGCAGGGGCCGTTCGATGAAGAGACCGGCACGGTGACCGACCCGCTCGCGCCCGACCGCGAGGCAGCAGCGACCGAGCCGCAACCGGCCGCCGCCACTGCCACCGCGACGGCGCCGGTGCCGGAAGGTCCCGCGTAGGGACGGGCGTCGAAGCGCCGCCCTCGTACTCGGGAGCCACCTGGGTCGGGCAGCGCACCACCAGAAGACTTTCGCCAGGCCGTAGGCAACACGGCGTACGGAACCGGCGAGACAGGACACAGAGAGCTCCCGTGCGGCGCCCGCGCCCCGGACGGCGGTCATCGCGCATCGAGCGGGCCGCGGACGTCAGCGGTGGTCGATCGAGCGGATCGACGCCGGACCAGGCGCGGCGCCCGGGAGCCTGACGGGAGAAACGCCCGCATGCTCGAACCGATCGAACCCGCCGAGGGTTCCGAACCCAACACTCCGAGCGACACCCTGCCGCCGCGCAGGCGTCGCCGTGCCGCCTCGCGCCCGGCGGGTCCGCCCGTCGGGGCCGAGGCCAACGCCGAGGTGACCGACGAGACCCAGGTCGCCGAGGTGACCGTCGAGACGACGGCGGGCGCCGAGGCGCGCGTGTCCGTCGTGACCGACGAGCCAGTGAAGACAGAAGAGACCGAAGAGCCCGAAGGGGCTGAAGAGATCCAAGGGGCTGAAGAGATCCAAGGGGCTGAAGAGATCCAAGGGGCTGAAGAGATCCGAGGGACTGAAGAGGGGACTGAAGAGGCGGCGGTGAGTGAGTCCGCGGTCGCCGAAGCGCCTGGCGTCGAGGAGCCCGTCGCAGCGGAGCCCGCGCCACCCGTTCGTACGCGTCGTCGTGCGGCCCGCCGTGCCTCCGCGCCCGCCGGGTCCCCCACCGGCGCGGAGACCGTCGTACCGGCCGCGGGGCCGGTGGCCGAGGAGCAGGCCGAGACCGCGCCCGCCGAGGCGCCCGCCGCCGAGACGTCGGTCGGTGCCGAGGAGCCCGCGCCCGCCGCCCGCCCGCGTCGCCGGGCCGCGCGGCGCGCGTCCGCGCCGGCCGGTGCGCCGGCCACCGTGGAGGACGCCGTCGCCGAGACCGTCGTACCGGTGACCGCCGAGACCACCGTGGCGCCCGCGTCCGAAACCGGCGTCGAGAGCGCCGAGCCCGCGCCCGCCACCCGTACGCGTCGTCGGGCCACGCGCCGCGTGTCCGCGCCGGCCGGTGCCCCGGCCGCCGAGGCGGCCGAGGCCGTGGAGAGTGCCGCGTCCGCCGAGTCCGGTGCGCCCGCGGAAGTGCCCGCCGCCGAGGTGTCGGCCGCCGGTGAGGAGGCCGCGCCTGCCGCCCGCCCGCGTCGCCGGGCCGCGCGCCGGGCGTCCGCGCCCGCCGGTGCCCCGGCCGCCGAGGTGGCCGAGGCCGTGGAGAGCGCCGAGGTCGGTGCGCCCGTCGTGGAACCCGCCGAGGTCCCGGTCACCGCCGAGACCCCCGTCGCCGTCGAGGTGCCTGCCGGCGCCGAGGAGACCGGCGCGCGGCGCGTCCGCCGTCGGGCCGCCCGCCGGGTGTCCGCGCCCGCCGGTGCGCCCGCCGCCGAGACCGGACCCGCCGCCGAGGGCGGTCCTGCCGTCGAGACCGGCGCCTTCGCCGAGACCCGTGCCGCCGGCAGTGGCGCCGAGGCCGCGCGGTCCGTCGCGGTCGAGACCAAGGCCACCGAGTCCGCCGAGGAGCACGCTCCGCGTCGTACCCGTCGTCGTGTCGTGCGGCAGGCCGCCTCCGGGTTCTCCGAGCCCGCCCGGCAGCCCGCACAGCCGTCCGCCCAGGAGCAGGACCAGGAGCCCGCAGCGGACGCCGGGGCCGAAGCGCCGCGTCGGCCCGCGCGGCCCGCCGTCGCCGTGTTCCAGGCGCCCGTGTTCACCGAGCCGAAGTTCCAGACCCCGGAGCGGGCCGCCGCCGAAGCCGCCGCGGAGGCCGCTGAGCCGGAGGAGCCCGAGGAAACCGAGGAGCCCGAGGAAACCGAGGAAACCGTCGCGGAGCAGGCCGAGACCGGCACGCGGCGCCGCCGTCGCCGCCGGGGCACCGGCTACGGCGACGAGGCCCAGGCCGTCGAGACGCACGCCGAGGACAGCGCCGAGGAGCCGGAGGAGCCGGAGGATTCGGCCGAGGACGCCGACGGCGACGAGGCGGAGGAGACCGGCTCGCGCCGTCGCCGCCGCCGCGGCGGCCGGCGCCGGCGTCGCGGTGACTCCGGTGACGGCGAGGCCGGCGAGGGCGTGGACGCCGAGTCCGACGACCTCGCCGCCGACCAGGCCGCGCAGGACGCCGAGGACACGGCCGAGCAGGAGGAAGAGGACGCCGAGGACGTCCGCGCCGAGGAGAGCGGCGGCTCAAGCTCCAGCAGCCGGCGCCGTCGTCGGCGGCGCCGCCGTGCCGGTGACACCTCCGTCGACACGGAGCCCGGCGAGGGCGACCCGGAGCGCACGGTCGTCAAGGTCCGTGAGCCCCGCAAGCCCTCCGAGCCGTCCGACGAGGTGCAGTCCATCAAGGGCTCCACCCGGCTCGAAGCCAAGAAGCAGCGCCGCCGCGAGGGCCGCGAGCAGGGCCGTCGCCGCGTCCCGATCATCACCGAGGCCGAGTTCCTGGCCCGTCGCGAGGCCGTCGAGCGCGTGATGGTCGTCCGGCAGAACGGCGACCGCACGCAGATCGGCGTCCTGGAGGACGGCGTGCTCGTCGAGCACTACGTCAACAAGGAGCAGTCGACCTCGTACGTCGGCAACGTCTACCTCGGCAAGGTGCAGAACGTGCTGCCGTCGATGGAGGCCGCCTTCATCGACATCGGCAAGGGCCGCAACGCCGTGCTCTACGCCGGCGAGGTCAACTTCGAGGCGCTCGGACTCGCGAACGGCCCGCGCCGCATCGAGTCCGCGCTGAAGTCCGGCCAGTCCGTGCTCGTCCAGGTCACGAAGGACCCCATCGGGCACAAGGGCGCGCGTCTGACCAGCCAGGTCTCGCTGCCCGGCCGTTACCTCGTGTACGTGCCCGAGGGCTCCATGACCGGCATCAGCCGCAAGCTGCCCGACACGGAGCGGGCGCGGCTGAAGACCATCCTCAAGAAGATCGTCCCCGAGGACGCGGGCGTCATCGTGCGCACCGCCGCCGAGGGCGCGAGCGAGGAGGAGCTGCGCCGGGACGTCGAGCGGCTTCAGGCGCAGTGGGAGGACATCCGGAAGAAGGCGAAGAGCGGCAGTTCCAGTGCGCCTTCGCTGCTGTACGGCGAGCCGGACATGACCGTCCGGGTGGTGCGCGACATCTTCAACGAGGACTTCTCCAAGGTCATCGTCAGCGGTGACGACGCCTGGGAGACCGTCCACGGCTACGTCGCGCACGTCGCGCCGGACCTCGCCGACCGGCTGCAGAGGTGGACCAGCGAGGTCGATGTCTTCGCCACGTACCGGATCGACGAGCAGCTGGCCAAGGCGCTGGACCGCAAGGTCTGGCTGCCCAGCGGCGGTTCGCTGGTCATCGACCGGACCGAGGCGATGGTCGTCATCGACGTCAACACCGGCAAGTTCACCGGTCAGGGCGGCAACCTGGAGGAGACCGTCACCAGGAACAACCTGGAGGCGGCGGAGGAGATCGTGCGCCAGCTGCGGCTGCGCGACCTCGGCGGCATCATCGTCATCGACTTCATCGACATGGTGCTGGAGTCCAACCGGGACCTGGTGCTGCGGCGCCTGCTGGAGTGCCTGGGCCGGGACCGCACGAAGCACCAGGTCGCGGAGGTGACCTCGCTGGGCCTGGTGCAGATGACCCGCAAGCGGGTCGGCCAGGGCCTGCTGGAGTCCTTCTCGGAGACCTGCGTGCACTGCAACGGCCGCGGCGTCATCGTGCACATGGAGCAGCCGGCGTCCCTGGGCGGCGGCGGCAAGCGCAAGAAGCGCGGGCGCGGCGGCGACGGACAGGTGCACGAGGCCGAGGCCGCGGTCGTCGAGGCGACCGTGACCGCCGAGCAGGAGGCGGAGAGCGAGGCCGAGGCCGCGGCGGAGGCCGCCGTGCCGGTCGCGCTCCCCGCGCCCGACTTCGCGCCCGACGAGGAGCTGTACAGCAGCGTCGCCGAGGCGGAGGCCGCGGCGTCCGGCCGCGGGCGCAGCCGACGCCGGGCGAGCCGCCGGGCCTCGGCTCCGGCGGGCACGCCCAGGGGCGAGTCCGTACGGCCGGAGGCGACGGCTCCCGCGGCCGAGGCGGAGCCGGTGCAGCCGGTGCCGGCCGCCGAGGCGCAGGCCGAGCCGGTGGCGGTCGAGGACCCGGCCGTCGCCGCGCCGCCCGCCGCCGAGGAGCCGGCGCCGACCGGCCGTACGCGTCGTCGCGCGACCCGGAAGGTGTCGGCACCGGCCGGTTCCCCCGCGGGCGCCGAGGCGGCCGTGGTGACGGTCACCGAGGCCGCGCCCGCGGCCGGGGAGCCGGCGTCCGAGCCCGCGGCACCGGCCGCGGAGGAGCCCGCGGAGGCAGCCGCTCCGGCCCGTCCGCGGCGCCGCGCCGTCCGCAAGGCCACCGCGCCGACCGCGGCCGAGGAGACCGCCGTGGTGGTGGTCCCGGGGACCGCGGCGGAGGAAGCGGCCACGACCGAGGGCGAGCCGCACGCGGAGGCCCCGGCCGCCGCCGAGTCGGCTGAGCCGGTCGAGTCGGCTGAGTCGGTCGAGTCGGCTGAGTCGGTCGAGGAAGCGGCTCCGGCCAAGAAGGCGGCCCGCAAGACCGCCAAGAAGGCCACGGCGAAGAAGGCCGCCACCAAGAAGACCGCGGCCAAGAAGACGGCCGCGAAGAAGACGACGGCCAAGAAGGCGGCGAAGACCGCCAAGACGGCCGCCGCCAAGTCGACGGCGAAGAAGACCGCGGTCTCGGCCGCCGCCGACGAGAGCTGACCGCGCGCGACGCGGAGTGCGCCCGACGCGGGGTGCGGCCGGTCCCTGTGACCGGCCGCACCCCGGCCGGACGGGGCCCGGTTTGACCCTCCCGGTCAGCTCCCCGTAACCTTGACCGTCGGCGTGTCCGTCCACAGAGGCACGCCACATCCCCGTAAACCTCTTCCTTCCGGGCACACGGTTGGCCGGGAGAGGTCGTCCGTGCTGTTCCGGTCGGCTGGCCTGCGGGGGTGCCGTTTCCGAGCGAAAGAGAGATCCGCGTGTACGCCATCGTGCGTAGCGGTGGCCGCCAGCACAAGGTTGCTGTCGGTGACATCGTCGAGGTTGACAAGATTTCCACCGCCCAGGTTGGCGACACGGTCGAGCTCTCGACCCTGCTCGTTGTCGACGGCGACGCTGTGACCAGCGACCCGTGGGTGCTGGCCGGCATCAAGGTCCAGGCCGAGGTCGTGGACCACCACAAGGGCCAGAAGATCGACATTCTGCGCTACAAGAACAAGACCGGCTACCGCCGTCGCCAGGGCCACCGCCAGCAGTACACGGCGATCAAGGTCACCGCGATCCCCGCGGCTGCGAAGTAAGGACTGAGGAGACATGGCACACAAGAAGGGCGCATCGTCCACTCGGAACGGTCGCGACTCCAACGCCCAGCGGCTCGGCGTGAAGCGCTTCGGCGGTCAGGTCGTGAACGCGGGCGAGATCCTCGTCCGCCAGCGCGGCACCCACTTCCACCCGGGCGCGGGCGTCGGCCGTGGCGGCGACGACACGCTGTTCGCGCTTGAGGCCGGTGCGGTGGAGTTCGGTACCCACCGTGGCCGCAAGGTCGTGAACATCGTTCCGGTCGCCTGACCCAGGCGCCCGACCGTACGTTTCGCGAGGCGGACCTCACTTCCCGGGCGGGAAGGCGGGTCCGCCTTTCGCGTGTTACCCAGCACGACATTCGTATCCCCTGCCGTCGGCCGGGGCATCCCCAGGAGGCACCCACCATGACCACCTTCGTGGACCGCGTCGAACTGCATGTCGCCGCGGGTAACGGAGGTCACGGCTGTGCCTCCGTACACCGTGAGAAGTTCAAGCCGCTGGGCGGCCCGGACGGCGGCAACGGCGGGCGCGGCGGCGATGTGCTCCTGACCGTCGACCAGTCGGTCACCACGCTGCTCGACTACCACCACTCCCCGCACCGCAAGGCCACCAACGGCAAGCCCGGCGAGGGCGGCAACCGCTCCGGCAAGGACGGCCAGGACCTGATTCTGCCGGTACCGGACGGCACCGTCGTGCTGGACGGGGCGGGCCGGGTGCTCGCCGACCTGGTCGGGCACGGCACGTCGTACGTCGCCGCGCAGGGCGGCCGGGGCGGGCTCGGCAACGCGGCGCTGGCCTCCGCCCGGCGCAAGGCGCCCGGGTTCGCGCTGCTCGGTGAGCCGGGTGACCTCCAGGACATCGTGCTGGAGCTGAAGACGGTCGCCGACGTGGCCCTCGTCGGCTATCCGAGCGCGGGCAAGTCCTCGCTGATCTCGGTGCTGAGCGCGGCCAAGCCGAAGATCGCGGACTACCCCTTCACCACCCTGGTGCCGAACCTGGGCGTGGTGACCGCGGGCGCCACCGTGTACACCGTCGCCGACGTGCCGGGGCTGATCCCCGGCGCCAGCCAGGGCAAGGGGCTCGGCCTGGAGTTCCTGCGGCACGTGGAGCGGTGCAGCGTGCTGGTGCACGTGCTGGACACGGCGACCCTGGAGTCCGACCGCGACCCGCTCTCCGACCTCGACGTCATCGAGGAGGAGCTGAAGCAGTACGGCGGGCTCGGCGACCGCCCCCGGATCGTCGTCCTCAACAAGGTCGACGTGCCGGACGGCAAGGACCTGGCCGAGATGGTGCGACCGGACCTGGAGGCGCGCGGCTACCGCGTCTTCGAGGTGTCCGCGGTGGCGCACATCGGACTGAAGGAACTGTCATACGGGCTCGGTGAGCTGGTGGCCACGGCACGGGCCGCGAAGCCGAAGGAGGAGGCGACGCGGATCGTCATCCGGCCGAAGGCGGTCGACGACGCGGGCTTCGCGGTGACGCGCGAGGACGACGGCCTGTTCCGGGTGCGCGGCGAGAAGCCGGAACGCTGGGTGCGGCAGACCGACTTCACCAACGACGAGGCCGTCGGCTACCTCGCCGACCGGCTCAACCGCCTCGGTGTCGAGGAGGAGTTGATGAAGGCGGGCGCCCGCTCCGGAGACGGCGTCGCGATCGGCCCCGAGGAGAACGCGGTCGTCTTCGACTGGGAGCCGTCGGTGATGGCGGGCGCGGAGATGCTGGGCCGGCGCGGCGAGGACCACCGGTTCGAGGAGCAGCGGCCCGCCGTCCAGCGGCGACGCGAGCGGCAGGCCGAACGCGACGAGGCCACCCAGGAGTTCGACTCCTTCGATCCCTTCGAGTGAGCCACGCGGTTCCCGGGTCGGGCGGTTACAGCCGCCGAGCCGAACCGCTGATCTGACGTCAGACTTGTTGCGGCACGGCCACGTTCGCGTGGCCGGAGGGCCGCGACGGGTCTTTTACCGTCCTTCTTTTTGTCATGCACGCGCATGCCTGCGTTCAGGGCGCAAGTCGTCCGGCCGTGGCAGCTTCCGAGTGTCCATGCCCAAGAGGCCACTGTGACAAGGGAGTCTGCGCATGACCGGAGCAGTATCGCCCGACCGCCGTCGTCTGCTGACCGCCGGCGCCGCCGCGCTCGGCGCCGCCGCCGTTGCCCCGCTGTGGCTGCCCACCACGGACTGGGCGGCCGAGACAGCGCTGCCCGACGGGGTGTTCGGCCTCGGCGTCGCCTCCGGCGACCCTCCCCCACTGCCTTGACGGCGTGGGGGGACCCCCGCCCGACGGCATCGTGCTGTGGACCCGGCTCGCCCCCGACCCGCTGAACGGCGGCGGGATGCCCGACGCCGTCGTCCCGGTGCAGTGGGAGATCGCCGAGGACGAGCGGTTCCGGCGGACCGTACGCCGGGGCGTGGCCCAGGCCCGGCCCGAGTACGGACACAGCGTCCACGTGGATGTGCGGGGGCTGCGCCCCGAGCGCGCCTACTGGTACCGCTTCCGGGCCGGCGGCCGGCTCTCGCCCACCGGCCGCACCCGCACCGCGCCCGCCCCGCACCGCGCGGGCGGCTCGCTGCGCATGGCGCTCGCCTCCTGCCAGAACTGGCAGCACGGCTACTTCACCCCGTACGCCGACATGCTTGCCCAGGACCCCGACGTCGTGCTCTTCGTCGGCGACTACATCTACGAGTCGGCGCCGTCGGCGACGGCGGTGCGCCGCCACGAGGGCACGGGGGAGCCGTACACACTGGCCGAGTACCGCAACCGCTACGCCCAGTACCACACCGACCCGGACCTGGCCGCGATGCACGCGCACGCGCCCTGGGTGGTCACCTTCGACGACCACGAGGTCGACAACGACTTCGCAGGACAGGTTCCGCAGGACCCCGACAAGCAGCCGCACGACGCGTTCGTGGCCCGGCTGACCGCGGCCTACCAGGCGTACTACGAGCACATGCCGGTGCGCGCGAGCGCGGTCCCGAACGGCCCGCACATCCGGATGCACCGCCGACTGGACTTCGGCGGGTGGAGTCGGACGTGCCGGGCGTGCACCTGAAGTGTCGGCGCGTTCGCGGGAGCGCGCAGGGACCCGGTGACCATGGAGACGGACTGTACGCGAGACGGCAATCTCCTCCGGCCGGTCCCGGACACCGCGAATCGTTCACTCACCCGTGCCGAGACCGAAATGCTGCGGAATCTTGATGTGGAATTCCGTGGTAATGAACTGCCGGATGCGCGGTATTCCTGGCTGGTTCGTAACGGCGCGGTCATGCATATGAAGAACACGTGCAGTCCCATGCCGCAGAACGTGAAGATCGTCACGCCCCGGTGGGCGGTCGAGGCCGCCGCCGGGAGCGGCAGACCGCGCAGGCCAAGGTGCGCACGTGCACCAGGCGTCGTGGAAGAGCCGGTGCGGGTGCTCGGCCACCGCTGTCTCAAGCGGCTGCGGCGCCGCTGAGCCGATGAGGCGTCACGTTCTGCAAGGACATGCCCTGTGGAGTTACTCACAGCAATTCCCCGGGCCTCTTCCGCAGGGCATCGCCTATCCCCAGGCCCGGAAGGTGAATGACAGGTTGCGCGCACATATGCAACGAAGGGCGCTCACCTTGCACTGCGGTTACTCGAAGTGGGACCATTTCCGGGTTCCCTGACGCCCCAAGGTAGGTCACCTGTGTCCCAGCACATAGCCAAGCCCCGTACCACCGCAGTGATCCTGGCCGGTGGCACCGGCCAGCGGGTGGGTCTGTCGATCCCCAAGCAGCTGCTGAAGATCGCCGGCAAGGCAGTCATCGAGCACACCCTGACCACCTTCGAGAACACCGACTCGATCGACGACGTCATCGTGCTGATGGCGCCGGGCTATGTGCCGGACGTGGAGAAGATCGTCGCCAGGGCCGGGTTCACCAAGGTCAAGGAGATCATCGAGGGCGGCTCCACCCGCAACGAGACCACCGAGCGGGCCATCGCCGCCCTCGGTGCGGATCTGGCCCCGGGCGAGGACCTCAACGTCCTCTTCCATGACGCCGTACGCCCCCTGCTGTCCCGGCGCGTCATCGACGACTGTGTCACCGCCCTGGAGCGCTACCAGGCCGTCGACGTCGCCATCCCGTCCGCGGACACCATCATCGTCACGCGCACCCACGGCCAGGACGGCGAGTTCATCACCGAGATCCCGGACCGCTCCCGGCTGCGCCGCGGCCAGACCCCGCAGGCCTTCAAGCTGTCCACGATCCGCCGCGCCTACGAGGTCGCCGCCGGTGACCCCAACTTCCAGGCCACCGACGACTGCTCGGTCGTGCTCAAGTACCTGCCCGACGTGCCGATCCATGTCGTGGCGGGTGACGAGTACAACATGAAGGTGACCCAGCCGGTCGACGTGTTCATCGCCGACAAGCTCTTCCAGCTCGGCTCCACCGCCGCGCCCGAGCAGAAGGGCGAGGAAGCCTACCGGGAACTGCTCGCCGGCCGGACCGTCGTGATCTTCGGCGGTTCCTACGGCATCGGCAAGGACATCGCCGAACTCGCCGGGGCCTACGGCGCTCAGGTCTACGCCCTCGGCCGCTCCACCACCGGCACCCACGTGGAGAACCCCGAGGAGGTCGACGACGCGCTGTCCAGGGCGTACGCGGAGACCGGGCGGATCGACTACGTCGTCAACACCGCTGGAGTGCTGCGCATCGGCAAGCTCGCCGAGACCGACAACGCCACCATCGAGGAGGCGCTGAAGGTCAACTACCTGGCGCCGGTGCAGATCGCGCGCTCCGCGTACAAGTACCTGGCCGAGACCAAGGGGCAGTTGCTGCTGTACACCTCCAGCAGCTACACCCGCGGCCGGGCCGAGTACAGCCTGTACTCCTCCACCAAGGCCGCCATGGTGAACCTCACCCAGGCGTTGTCCGACGAGTGGGCCGGCGACGGCATCCGCGTCAACTGCGTCAACCCGGAGCGCACCGCCACCCCGATGCGCACCAAGGCCTTCGGCCAGGAGCCCGCGGGCACCCTGCTCTCCTCCGAGGCCGTGGCCCGCACCTCGCTCGACGTGCTGCTGTCCGAACTGACCGGTCATGTCATCGATGTCCGTCAGCAGGATCCGACAGCCGGCGCCAGCAGGGCGTCCGGATTCGAGCAGGCACTTGCCAGCGTCCTTGACCGCCAGGACGGCGTGGCATAATCGACAGGAAATAAGCATCTGTCATTCAGGCCCCTGTGGCTGCGCGTTAGCGGAGCATTCACAGGGGCCTGAATCCTTAAAACTCGCAGACCGTCCGTAAGGTCTCATTCCGGCCGTTTTGTCAGCAAAAAGGTTCTCCGTGATATCCACCGCCATTCGCGTCGCCCGGGTGGGAAGCGCGGCCGAGCTGGCCGCGGCGGCCCTCATGATGCTGGGCTTCCCCTGCCTCATGGTGGCCGCGCTCGTCCCGAGTGTGTACGCCTTCGCGGCCGCGGCCGCAGTGACCTACCTCGCGGACCACTATCTGCACCGCAAGGGCAGCTACCTGATCAACCGCCTCGGCAAGGTACGCGCAGGGCTGTCGATCCGCTTCCTGATCCGGCAGCTGCTCCTGGTCCTGCTGCTGGCCCGGATGTCCCTCGCGGACAACCTGATCTACTACGGCGCGATCGCCTGCTTCATCGCCTTCTTCGCCCTGCAGGCCCCGCACGGCGCGCTGGTCACCCTGATCCGCAACCGCCGCCGCATGCCGGTCGCCACCCGCAACGTCGACCTGAAGTCCCGGATCCGCATCCCGGACGCCCCGCCGCAGGGCCTGCTGCACCGCTCCGCCGAGAAGATGCTCCACCTCGACCTGTTCGCGGTCGCCGGCATCCTGGTCGGCGCCGCGCTGGACAGGTCCGGCTACGGCTACGCGGGCATCGGTCTGACGGTGCTGCTCGCCCTGCTGTACGTCCTCGCGCTCATGCCCTACGTACGCGGCCGCAAGATCCCGCCGAACGCCGAGCAGGTACTGGCGGCCGTCGACGGCTGGCTGGCCGTGTACAAGCCGGAGACGGTGCTCTACTTCTCCGGCTCCAAGGACTCCACGTACCAGGTCAACATGTGGCTGGAGACCATGGAGCAACTGGACACCCGGCCGCTGGTCATCCTGCGCGAGCGGGTCATCCTGCAGAACCTCGCCCCGACCACGGTCCCCGTCGTCTGCGTGCCCGGCGGTGTGCATCTGATGAACATGGACCTGTCCACGGTGCGGGTCGCGCTGTACGTGGCGAACGTCGGCAAGAACATCCACCTGCTGCGCGTACCGACCATGAAGCACGTCTTCATCGGCCACGGCGACAGCGACAAGCTGGCCAGCGTCAACCCGTTCAGCAAGGTCTACGACGAGGTGTGGACCGCGGGCCGCGCGGGCCGCGACCGGTATGCCATCGCCGACGTGGGCGTCCGTGACGAGGACATCGTCGAGGTCGGACGCCCGCAGCTGGCGCCCATCCGCACCTGGCAGGGCGTGCCCGAGGACCGGATGCCGACCGTGCTGTACGCGCCCACCTGGGAGGGCTGGGACGACAACCCGGGCAACACCTCGATCCTGCTCGCCGGCGAGAACATCGTGCGCCGGCTGGTCCAGGCCGACCCGCCCGTCCGCGTCCTCTACAAGCCGCACCCCTTCACCGGCACCCGCAGCGCCCGGGCCAAGGCCGCCCACGAGCGGATCACCGCCCTGGTCGAGAAGGCCGCCGCACAGCGCGCCACCGACCCCCGGTTCCCCGCCGACCCGGCCGCGCAGGCACAGGCCGGGGCCGAGCTGGCCCGCATCGAGGCCCGGCTCGCCGAGCTGTCCGGCGCCGGCGGTGAGAAGGGCGACGAGGCCGAGGCGTCCCGGGACGGCGTCGTCGACGTCACCAGGCACGAGGAGATCGCCCGGCTGCGCACCGAGTGGAACGCCGCCTACTGGCGCTCCTTCCCGGCGCACGAGCACCGGGTCATCGCGGGCGCCGAGCCGCGTCTGTACGACTGCTTCAACGTCTCCGACGCGATGGTCTCCGACATATCCAGCGTGGTCTCCGACTTCATCGCGAGCGGCAAGCCCTACGCGGTCACGGACTCCGCCGAGCTGGGCGTGGAGGAGTTCAAACGGCAGAACACGGCCGTGCGCGCCGCGGTGATCCTGTCCAACGGCGCCCAGGAGCTGGGCGGTCTGCTGGCCGCCGTACGCGACCCGGCGGCCGACCCGCTGGCCGACGACCGTGCGGAGCTGAAGCGGTATCTGCTCGGCCCGGACGAGCCGGCGTCCATCGACCAGTTCAACGCCGCGGTGGCCGGCCTCGCCCGCAAGGCCGAGACCCGCAACCTCGGCCAGGCGAACCGGGCCGCGGCCGGCGGTGCGGAGGCGGGCGCGCTGGCGGAACTGCTGCCCGGGCAGCGGCTGTCGTCCGCGGGCGAGACGGACGGTGTGACGGCGGGCTGACGCCCCGCCGAAGCCACGGCCCGGTCTTCCGGAGAGTGATCTCCGGAAGACCGGGCCCTTTTGGCTCGGTTTTCGCTTCGGTTTTCTCTTCGGATCGTTTTCGGATTCCTCACCGCGTCTTCTTACCGTCGGTTCTCGTCACTCCTGAGCAATTCTTACCGGCCGCGCGTACTGTCCGGTGTCACCCATTACCGCCCCTGCCCGTCCGTTCGCTGTGTGACGTGCGCCACTCATTGTGTACCGCAAGGCAACCAGCACGCCCCGCTCCTCGTCTAACAGGTTGCGATTGAGGTGATACGGGGGAAATATTCCATTGACTAGGGGGAAACGTGACCGTCGTGACGCAGCCTGATGTGAGCGTGATCATCGGGGCGTACGAAGCGATGCCGTACCTGGTCGAGTGCCTGAAGTCCGTCGAGGCACAGACCATCGACCCGGGGCGCATCGAGGTCATCGCGGTCGATGACGGCTCCACCGACGGGACGGGGGAGTACCTGGAGGAGTTCGCGGCCCGCGCTCCCATGCCGGTCACCGTGATCCGGCAGGAGAACTCCGGCGGCCCCAGCGGCCCGCGCAACGTCGGCCTCGGCAAGGCGGGCGGACGCTACGTGTTCTTCCTCGACGCCGACGACCGGCTCGGGCCCGAGGCCCTGGAGCGCATGGTCGCCATGGCCGACGAGAACGGCACCGATGTGGTCCTCGGCCGGGTCGAGGGCATCAACCGCACCCCGCCCAAGTCGATGTGGGGCAAGACGCTCGGCCGTACCGACGTCTTCTCCTCCAACATCAAGTTCACGCTGAGCGCGCAGAAGCTGTTCCGCCGGGCGCTGCTGGACCGGCACGGGATGCGCTTCGACGAGTCCCTGTGGACCGGCGAGGACGCGCTGTTCACCATGGAGGCGTATCTGCGGGCCGACGGCGTCTCCGTGCTCGCCGACTACACCTGCTACTACCTGGTGGGCCGCGAGGACGGCAAGCACGTCACGAAGACCGGCGGCTACGCGCTCCGCTTCGACTCCGCCCGCGCCCTGATGAACCTGATCGCCGAGATGGTCCCGGCCGGCGACCGGCGTGATGTCCTGATGGTCCGGCCCTTCCTGGTGACGCTCCTGCCGCAGTTCGGCCCCAGGTATCTGAAGGACAGCGAGGAGGTCAGGCGGGACAAGTTCGCGTTGGCCAAGCCGCTGATGGACGCCCACTGGACGCCCGGGGTCGCCCGGCGGCTCAAGGTGCACGAGCGCCTGCGCCTGCATCTGGTGGCGACCGGCAGCCCGGACCTCCTGGTGGACGTCGTGGAGTTCGTCCGGGCGAAGCGGCAGGCCGCCGCCGTGCTGGAGCGGCGGGGCACCCGCGTCTACCTCGTCTACCCGCACTTCCGCTCCCGTGCGGCCGGCATCCCCGACAGCCTCTACCTCGCCGAGGCCCGCGAGGCCCGCGCCTTCGAGGGCTACCGCGAGGCGAGCGCCAACTCCTTCTTCCGCCGAGCCCTCCGCAAAATCCGCCGCACCCTCCGCCCGGGCGGCTTCGGCGTGGCAGCCTGACGCGACCGCCCCCCGGGTGGGCCTGGAGGGCCGGTGTGGGCGCGTACGCAAGCCCTCCGGGCCCCGGGAGTCAACTCCCGCCCGTAGGGCGCCTGTTGGCTTCGAGGGGGCCGCTCATGGGGTCGTGTGTGACGGGGGTCGATGAGGCTGGGGGCTGGGCGGGGCCGTTTCTGAGGGTTTCGGGCCGCGCCCTCGGTCAGGTCCGCCGCCCGCCCGTCGGCGGCTTCGGCACGGCAGCGGCCTGAGGGGGTCGGTCCCGGGTGGGCCTGGAGGGCCGGTGCGGAGCCGTTCGCCGGCCCTCCGGTTCCAGGGGCCAACTCCGGTTACATAGGCACCCATTGGCGTTGGGGAGGCTGCTTACGGTGTCGTGCCGTGGCGGGGTTCGGTGGGGCTTGGAGCGGCGGTCGGCGGTGGTTCAGCTTGGACGGCCCGGGTTGCATCCGTGGGGCGGTAAGTGCTGGGCGTGTCCACGGCGTCGGGTGTGCACGGAGATAGTTCACGCCGTCGACGGTCCACATCGAAGTCACCGTGACGAGGCCGTTGTCCGCTTCGCCGATACCCGCCCAGTGACTGTCGGCCCACGTGTGCACTCTCTCGGCCGTTGGCCAGGCTGACGAAGAGGCCAGACGGCTATCCGGGGACCTCCGTGCTGCGGTTGGCTCCCTCTCCCTACCTACCTGCCGCCGCGCCGTCATCGCGCCGGATTTAACGAACTACCGGTAGCGGCAGCAGGACAATGACTGAGGCAGGGTTTCGCCAGTTGGCTGATTTTGCTCTACAGCTTCAAAGGTGAACCGGAACCGGTGATGCGCTCGCGGTGGCCGAAACGGCTACGAAACAGGAGACGCCAGGATGCTGTGAGATGTTGTTAAGGTAAAATTTCGGCATTGCTGGGGATGCCCTACGACTCCGCAACAGCGCAGCACGCTGTCCGCGCTGCTTCTTGACGCTAATCGAGTCATCACTATCGAGAGACTGATACGAGCGATATGGGGCGATAATCCGACCGAGTCTGCGCGCAACGCCATACAGGGATACATATCCAAGATCAGACGCCTGCTGGCAAAATTTCCTGATTCTGAAATAGAAACCAGTCCGCAAGGATATTCCCTGCAGGTGGACAAGGAAAAGGTCGACCTCTACCGTTTCCGTCGCCTCGTCGTAACGGCGCAGAATGCAGACGCGGTGCATGCCGGTGAGATTCTGCACGAGGCGCTTGAGTTGTGGCACGGTCCTCCGCTCACGGGAGTGGCCGGTCACTGGTTGACATCCAGGGTCGGCACATGCCTGGAGGAGGAGCGCCTGTCCGTCCTGGAGGAACATGCCGCGGTCATTCTTGAAGTCGGACGTCTTCGTGAGGCGATCGTAGAATTGACCCCCCTCGTTGCTGATTACCCCCTCCGTGAGCGCTCTGCAAGTCTCCTCATGGTCGCCCTGCATAGATCAGGGAGGCGGCACTTGCAGCGTGTTGCCGAAGGTGGTGATCAGAGAACCTCCCTGGCCTGGCCGAGGTAGGGCTGGAGGTCAGTGCGGGCGCGGGCATGGTTCGCTGTGGCGGCCCCGTCCGGTGCCCGGTACTGGCGCGGATATGAAGACCTGGCACGACTCCGGCCTCGTGTGCAAGTGCGAGACCGGAGTTGACGGTGCGATTCACCGGATGGAACAGTTCTTTATAGCGCCGTTACGGGCAGGCTATCCCTCGCCAGGGGCGTCGCATGTGCGTGGATTCGTCCAGAGTGCTCGGAATTGATCTATGTATCGATTGGTGACCGACCCGTCGATGATGCGCAGCATCGCATCGTTGGCGCGGTAGGCCGAGTTCTCGGTGATGTTGTAGGAGCCAACGAACACCGCCTTGCGCCATTCACTGGCGTACTTCGCGTCGATCAGGAGCAGTTTGTTGTGGCTCCAGCCGTCGCAGTGTATGTCGGATTCCTTGACTCCGTAACCCATCAATGTGTTGTATCCGACCTGCTTCTGTACGACGACCTTGACATCGCATCCGATGTCGCGAAGGCGGTTCAACTGGGTTGCGATTCCCCGCGAGTAGGCGCTGTCGTCGAATTCGCTGGCCTCCATCCAGATGCGGTCATTGCCCGGCTCGCAGGCGGAAACGTTGCCCAGGACATCGGCGACCCGGCTGCTGTCGGGCTGAGGGTAGAAGTAGGCCTTCGAGAAATCATTGGTTCCGTCGATCGTCCTCTTGGCGTTGGTGTTCCATGTGTCCCCGTCGTAGGTCCAGTTGCCGGCATACAGGCGGCGCCAGTAGTTGACGTAGGCCGAGAACAACGCATCATCGTCCCGGCTGATCAGCAGGTTCTGTGCGTGCTGGGCCTGGAATGCACCCAGGTTGCTCGAACTCTGGAGCACCAGCTTGGTGTTGCCCTTTTTGACCAGGAAGAACTTGTTGTGCATCGATCCGTGGTCGGGGTCCATGCACGAATTGGCGCAGTACTTGACGTCGATTCCGGCGTTTTCAAGTTGCGTCAAGATCCCTGGGTCCGACGGGCCCACCACGACGCGGACGCTCACGCCGCTCGCTTGGGCGCGCACGAGCGAGTTCGCGATGTCCGTGCCGCCGCCGGTGGCGAACCAGTTGTAGAGGGCGATGCGAATGTAGTTACCCGTCTCGCCGGCCGCAGACGCATCGGCGGTCGCGTCGATCTTGCCCTTGATCTTCGAGATCAGCAGGAGATCCTGTACTCCGCCGCCGTAGATGAAACAGGTCTCGTAACGGCCGGAAGTCGATTCCGCACAGTCACTGGTCTCGGCCGCCGCGGTGGGCGCCGAGACCACCGTCATCATCAACGCCATGATGAACAGCAGTGCGCTTGTCAGGGAACGCCGCCTTAACGCGGGTCTAAGTATGATCACCGGCGCATCGTATGGCATGTGCAGAACCAGTGAGGGCGGTGTGGACGGATTCCCGCTACGGACTGCAGACCTGCGGGTGGTGCGTCTCGAAGGGACTCGAACCACGGCGGAGCCTCGCGTGCGTCGGTGCGCGTGGCCGGTACGGCGAGCGACGATCGTCGTCGGGCACGACCACAGACCCGCACGAGGGTCTTTGGTCGCGTCGGGGCCAGGCCCAATGACTACGATCAGGCGACACGGGGAGCTGGGGTGTATCCACCCGAGTGGGCGTTGACGGCCCCGCCAGGTGTCTGAGCTTCTAGCGCTGCTACTGGTCGAGATCGCCCGCAAGGCTGAACCAGGCGATATCGAGGGCACTGATGCCGTGGCGACGTCCGTGGGTGGGGACTGCCTCGCGGATGTCGGGATGCTGCGGGCTGAGCCGGCCGTGTTCGGTCGGTCTCCGACTCGACGGTTCCCCTTGGTCGACGCCCTCGCCGCTGGGCCGAAGGCCCTGTCCGCGATACGGGCCGCGCGGGCCGAAGCCCGCGAGCGTGTCTGGAACGTGGCCAAGACCGCGGCTCCGGGTACCGCGGGGCAGGTGATCGTAGACCTGTGCGGGGTGCTCGTGCCGGCCCGCTCCCAGAAGCAGGACGCCACCGCGATCCGGAAGAAGACCTTCGGACACCGTCCTTTGATGGGGTTCGTCGACCACGGAAGAGGTGGCAGCCGTGAGCCGGTGGCCGGCCTGCTCAGGCCGGGACACAGGCAGCAATACCGCCGTTGATCACATCACCACGGCTCAACTCGCCTGGCACAGCTGCCGAAGAACTACCGGCGAGGCCGTCGGACGCTGATCCGTACCGACTCCGGCGGCGGCACCCGCGAGTTCGTCGCCCGGCTCACCCAGCGAGGCCGGTGGCTGCCGCACTCGGTCGGTATGCCTATCACCGACGCCGTCCACCAGACCGTCCTCAAGGTCTCGACCCCCCGCATGGACGGTGGCCGTCGAGCCGGCCGGCGAGATCCGCGACGGTGCCCAGGTCGCCGAGTTGTCCGGCGACTGCCTGATGGGCCGGCCGAAGGGAATGTGCCTGATCGTCCGCAAGGAACGACCTTGTCCCGGCCGCCCAGTTGTGCTTCACCGACGCCGACGGTCTGCGGCTCACCGCGTTCGCCACCAACACCACCGGAGTCCCGATCGCCGCACTCGAACTGCGGCACCGCCGGCGCGCGAAAGCCGAGGACCGTATTCGCGCCGCCTGCGCCACCGGCCTGCGCAACCGCCTCTGCACGAAAGACATTGCCCAGAACCAGACCTGGTTGGAGATCGTCCAGATCGCCCTCGATTTCCTGGCCCGGATGCCCATGCTCACCCTGACAGGCGAAATCAGGTGGGAGCCCCGGCCGCCCCCGGCTCCGCCTTGCCGCCGCCCAGATCGTCACCATCGCCCGCCGCCGGCACCTGCGGTTCGCACGCCACTGGCCCTGGACCGACGTAAACACGGACGCCCTGGCACGGCTCGAAGCTCTTCCGACCCCCGGTTGACCAGCACGTTCCCGTCCCCACGAGCAGCACCACCCCCGCCGGGTCCGTGGAACCCGGCGCCTGCCCCAGGCGACAGCCGGGCCACCGGCGAGCCCACCACCGACCCGAACAACCGAAACGGCCCGCCGAAAGGACTGACGGGTCGTTACGAAAGATCAAGGCTGGGTTCTTGTTGGCGGAATTGGCGCTACGCGGACGTCCAGGCGCGGAGTGGTCGGCATCCCCCACGCAGGGCCGGCTGGCATTCCGCAGCGTGAAGTACCAGCTGTCGGTGATGGAAGGGTGCGGCTTGCAGCACTCGGCTGACGGGGAGGCGCTACTGAAGACCGGTGCAAACTCTTCGGCGTTTTCGCGTCATCCCGCACTCCGTAGTGGCTGTCGCTGCAGTAATGAACTGCCTCCCTTTCAACGGACGTTCAGTGGGGTTTCAGCGACCCGGTCAAGCATGTTCATGGCTGAAGGGGCCGTTCGGGAACGGATCCGCATCCTCCCTTCACGACCCCACTTTCCGTCAAGAGAAGGATGAACCTTGAGACTTCGTACCTTCGTGACCACGACCGCGATCATCGGCGCAAGTCTTGTCGGGGTGAGTGCGCCGACGGCGATGGCAGATGACGGCCTCGCTGTGACCGGGCCTACCGGCACCACCGGCGAGGGGGTGTCCGAGTCTCCGACGGTGGTGAACGGAGAAACCGCGGCATCGGCGGACGGCATAGCCGCCATCCTGTGGGACAACGCCGATCCCGGGACCGGTCGAGGCAATCTCCTCTGCACCGGCTCGATCATCGCGGA
Organism: Streptomyces sp. NPDC004629; assembly: GCF_042873595.1. Taxonomy (NCBI): domain Bacteria; kingdom Bacillati; phylum Actinomycetota; class Actinomycetes; order Kitasatosporales; family Streptomycetaceae; genus Streptomyces; species Streptomyces sp. NPDC004629. The sequence goes on from NZ_JBIALO010000012.1 coordinate 194,699, forward strand.
ACGCTGGATTCTCACGGCGAAGCACTGCTTCTCCACCACGAGCGTCGGGCAGGACGCCTCCAAGATCCAGGTTCGGGTCAAGAGCAAGAAATACAACGAGGGCGGCGGCGTCATCCAGGTGGATGACATCAAGTGGCGCACCAAGCACGACATCGCCCTGCTTCATCTGACCCGTGACGCGAACGCCGAGCACGTGCGCCTGGCGAGCGCCAGCCCGGTGGAGGGCAGCACGAACTACATCTTCGGCTGGGGCTCACAGAGCAAGATAGGCGGTGCGCCCTCGAAGAGCCTCAAGCGAGCGACGATCAACGTCACGAACATCGACAGCGTGGACCTCCTTGGCGAGGGCCGCGGCATCCAGAGCGCGAAGGGCAACGGCATCGCCTGCTCCGGAGACTCCGGCGGACCGCAGTTCAAGCTCGTCGACGGCCTGCGGTACCAGGTTGGTGTGATCTCCGGCAGTACCTACCGGGTGAGCGACAACGTGTGTGTCGGCCCGATGTGGTCGGCGACCGTTCCCACCAGCCTCGACTGGATCAAGGGCGTCGCCGGCATCTAGTCCGTCCGCCGCGCCGTGCGGCCGGCCCACGGCTTCCCTGCCGTACGGGCCGCCGCACCGCGTCGGATCCGGGAGGCACCCAGAGTGCTCGGCTGGTCACGGAGGGCTGCTCACGGACTGGACTGACGCACACCATCCGCTGTCCTTCGCGTAGATTGCCCAGCGAGGCACCCGGACGCGGACGAGGGGACAGAGCGCAAGGTGGCAAGGGCAAGGCAGGCCGTGGGCGAGGCCCGCAGGATCGTCGTCAAGGTGGGCTCCTCCTCGCTGACCACCGCCTCGGGCGGCCTGGACGCCGACCGTGTCGACGCGCTCGTCGACGTCCTCGCCCGCAGCCGCAGCGGCGGGGAACGCGAGGTCGTCCTGGTCTCCTCCGGCGCCATCGCCGCCGGCCTCGCACCGCTGGGCCTGCGCCGCCGCCCCAAGGACCTCGCCCGCCAGCAGGCGGCGGCCAGCGTCGGTCAGGGCCTGCTCGTCGCCCGCTACACCGCCTCCTTCGCCCGCTACGGCGTCCGGGTCGGCCAGGTCCTGCTCACCTCGGACGACATGAGCCGCCGCGCCCACCACCGCAACGCCTCCCGCACCCTCGACAAGCTCCTCGCCATGGGCGCCCTGCCCGTCGTGAACGAGAACGACACCGTCGCCACCGCCGAGATCCGCTTCGGCGACAACGACCGCCTCGCCGCCCTCGTCGCCCACCTCGTCCACGCCGACCTCCTGGTGCTGCTGTCCGACGTGGACGGCGTCTACAACGGCGACCCCACCAGGCCCGGGACCTCGCGGATAGCGGAGGTGCGCGGCCCCGCCGACTTCGAGGGCGTCGAGATCGGCAGCGCCGGCCGGGCCGGGGTCGGCACCGGCGGCATGGTCACCAAGGTGGAGGCCGCCCGGATCGCGGCCGCCGCCGGCATCCCCGTGGTGCTCACCAGCGCCGTCCACGCCGCCGTCGCGCTGGCCGGCGGCGACACCGGCACCTACTTCCACCCCACCGGCAAGCGCTCCGCCGACCGGCTGCTGTGGCTGCAGCACGCCTCCACCCCGCAGGGCTCGCTGACCCTGGACGACGGTGCGGTGCAGGCGGTCGTGCACCGCCGCACCTCGCTGCTGCCCGCCGGGATCGCCGCCGTCGAGGGCGAGTTCAGCGCGGGCGACCCCGTGGAACTGCGCGACACCCGGGGGCACGCGGTGGCCCGCGGCCTCGTCAACTTCGACGCCAAGGAGATCCCCCAGCTGCTCGGACGTTCGACCCGGGAACTGGCGCGCGAGCTGGGCCGGGCGTACGAACGCGAGGTCGTACACAGGGACGATCTGGTGATCCTGCACCCGTAAAACAGGGCGTAACGACGCCCCCGGTGGGGGACGTTCCGTAAAACCGCCACACGGAGCCGCGCGGCCTGCTCAACTTTGTTCCAGGGACGTGCCTCAGCGGCACGATCATCCGTCCGAGCGCTGGGTTGAAGGAGGCCGTCGTGAGACGAGTGCGCCCTGGGGCTGCGGCGTCCCGTGGTGCTCTGACGAGTGTCGCGGCCGGGGAGTCCTACGAGGAGCCGAAAGACCTGCCCCGCCTGTGGCACGTCACCCTCAGCGTCTCCGGCGAGGCGGTCCCCCTGAAGGAGCTGCGCCGCGGCCTGGAACAGCTCGCCCATGACCACCCCTTCCTGCTGACCAGCAGATACGCCAACGATCACGCCGAGATCCGCTACTGGGAAGAGGCCCGCGACCTGCACGACGCGGCCGCCGTCGCCCTGCGCCTGTGGGGCGAGCACCGCCAGACCGCGGGACTGCCCCCGTGGGAGATCGTCGGCCTGGAGGTCATCGACCGCGAGACCTACCACCAGCGCATCGCCGACGGCTACGGCCCGGCACCCGCGACCCCGGTCGGTGTTCACCCCTTTTGACCCGTCTCGCGGTGTGGAACGACTGCCGCCCGGCCCCGCGCCGCGCACTACCCTTCCCCCATGACCACGCTCTCGCCGTACGACGCAATGTCCCCGGTCACCCAGGCCGCCTACCGCGCCCAGGCGGCGGCCGCCGACCTCGCGCCGCTGCCGCGCGCCGTGAAGGACGACGCGCTGCTCGCCATCGCGGACGCCCTGGAGGTCAGGACCGGCGAGATCATCGAGGCCAACGCCAAAGACGTCGCCAAGGCCCGTGAGGCCGGCACCAGCGAGGCGATCGTCGACCGGCTGACCCTCACCCCGGAGCGGGTGCGGGCCATCGCCGCCGACGTCCGGCACGTCGCCGCGCTGCCCGACCCGGTCGGCGAGGTCGTCCGCGGCTCCACCCTCCCGAACGGCATCGACCTGCGCCAGGTCCGCGTCCCGCTCGGCGTGGTCGGCATCATCTACGAGGCCCGCCCGAACGTCACCGCGGACGCCGCCGCACTGTGCCTGAAGTCCGGCAACGCGGTCCTGCTGCGCGGCTCGGGCTCCGCCTACGAGTCGAACACCGCGCTGGTCCGGGTGATCCGGGACGCCGTCGGCGGGGCCGGGCTGCCCGCCGACGCCGTGCAGCTCGTGCCCGGCGAGAGCCGCGAGAGCGTCCGCGAGCTGATGCGCGCCCGCGGCCTGGTCGACGTCCTCATCCCGCGCGGCGGCGCCTCCCTCATCCGCACGGTCGTCTCCGAGTCCACGGTGCCGGTCATCGAGACCGGCACCGGAAACTGCCACGTCTACGTCGACGCCCAGGCCGACCTCGACATGGCCGTCGAGATCCTGATCAACTCCAAGGCCCAGCGGGTCAGCGTCTGCAACGCCGCCGAGACCCTGCTGGTCCACCAGGACATCGCCGCCGCCTTCCTGCCCCGCGCCCTGGACGCCCTCGCCGAGGCCGGGGTCACCGTCCACGCCGACGAGCGTGTCCTCGCCTACGCCGAGGGCTCCAAGGCCACCGTGGTCGAGGCGACCCCGGAGGACTGGGAGACCGAGTACCTCTCCCACGACATCGCCGCCGCGGTCGTGGACTCGCTGGACAAGGCCGTTGAACACATCCGGCTGTGGACCTCGGGCCACACCGAGGCGATCGTCACCACCTCGCAGCAGGCGGCCCGCCGCTTCACCCAACTGGTCGACTCCACCACCGTCGCCGTGAACGCCTCCACCCGCTTCACCGACGGCGGCCAGTTCGGCTTCGGCGCGGAGATCGGCATCTCCACGCAGAAGCTGCACGCCCGCGGGCCGATGGGCCTGCCGGAGCTGACCAGCACCAAGTACATCGTGACCGGCGACGGCCACGTGCGCTGACCGGGACGCCCGGCACCGCGCCGAAGGCGTCTCAGCAGGCGGATGAATTTCCCTACCGTCTGCCCAAAATGACCCCCCAGGTCTACTCTGGAACGGTGCCGGAGGACGTGGGGGGCACGCCGTTCCCTGACGGCTGGGAGCCCGACGACGACCACGACCGCGGGGTGTCGGACGAAGAGTTCGCCTCCGTGGTCTTCGACGAGGCCTTCGTACGGGCGGCCGTGGTGCACGAGCCGACCGCCGTCGAACGCCTCCTGGCCGCCGCACAGGCGAGAGCCGAGGCCTCCGAGGCGGAGGCCCGCCGCGCCCACGCCCGAGGCGAGCGGTACGACGAGGGGTACGGCCCCCACGGACACGGTTTCGGCCATGACCGCGACCTCGACGACTGGGACGACTCCGACGATCCGGACGACCACTACGGCGCCGCGGGCTATGGCAGGCACGTCCGCTGGCACCGCCCCGTCGCCTGGGTGCTCGCCGTCGTGATGGGCGTCGGCATGGTCGCGCTGGCCTTCGCCGCGGTCTACCGCGGCGCCTCCTCGGGCAGTCGGGACCAGGTCCCGCCGCCCGCCTCCACCGGGCTTGAGCAGGGCACGGCGGCGGCTCCCTCCGGCTCCGCCGACCACCCCCGGCCGGCCGTCTCCGCGGTGCCCCGCACACCCTGAACGCCCGCGCACGCTTGTGGTGAGAACCTGTCAGAACTTGTCGTGTACCAGGGCGTTTACCTGAGCCTCCTGAGACCTACTCTGAAAGTATGGGCGGGCCTGGAGACCCACCTGAGGGGACACCCGAGGGCGCTCCCGGTGGTGGGGAGGACGAATACCGATCCGTCGTCTTCGACGAGTCGTTCGTGCGCGCTGCCCGCCTCCAGGAGTACTCCGCACAGGAGCGCATGACCGACCACGCGCCCGCCGTGCGCCGCCGCCCGCACCTGTACCGCGGGCTGTCCCGACAGGCCCTGATCCTCGTCGTGCTGATCGCCGTCGCGTTCGGCACCGCGATCTACATGGGCGTGCGCCATCCCTACGGCGCACCCCGGGTCCGGGAGGCCGTCGCCCCCCTGCGCATGACCGTCATCCCGCTCGCCCCGCAGGGCAAGGTGCCCGGGGCGAGCGACGCCGAACGCCTGTACGACCACAGCCCCGCGGCGCAGTTCAGCGTCGGCGCCGAGGGCATCCCGCTGCCCGCCTCCCGGCGCACCGAGCACTTCTCCGAAAGCCAGGTCCTGACCGCCCTGACCACGGCGAAGGACTACCTCGTCAGCTCCTCGCTCGACCCCGAGGTGCTGGACGGCAGCCAGATCCGGCCCGCGCGCATGCTGCTCAACCCGGACCAACTGGACCAGTTCGACCAGAGCTTCCAGCATCCCGCAGCGGACGGCCGGCACGCGGCCACCGGATGGCTGGTCCGCTTCGACCCCACCCGGGCCCAGTTGGCCGACCAGAAGATCCGGGTGCAGGGCTCGCTGCAGGCCGTCGAGACGAACTCGGCGACCCTGGAGGTCACCGCGGACCACACCTTCGTCTACGCGCTCAAGCCCACCGGCTCCGGCGACAAGGCACGGGTCTCTCTGTTCACCGTCCGCCGCGAGCTGACCTTCCGCTTCGGCCAGGACGACCTGCGACTGCACCAGGTACAGCTGGCCGTCTCCTCCGTGCAGGCGGGCCCCCTGTCCTGCGCGGAGGACTCCGCCAGTCATCTGCGCCCGCTGCTGGCCGGGCAGACCGCCAAGGCGGGCGGTCCGGCGGGCACGGACCCCTATGCGACCGGGACCGTGACAGCACTGTGCGGCACGCTGGCCACCACAGCCCAGCCAACGCCATAACCCCACACTCCCGAGCCCCCCCGGCAACGCCCCCTCTCACCGGCACGGTGGGGCGTGTGACGTTTGTGGGTGGTGGGCGGGTCAGTTATCGGTGCTGGTGTCGTCGGGCGGCGTGTTCTTCGGCCGTGGCGGGCTGGTGAAGCCGTCGAAGCCCCGCCGCACCCGGCCGCCCAGGTTCCCGGCGCCGCCCGCGAGGTCCGAGACCAGCTTCATCAGCGGGTCCTTGGAACTCTTCACATCGCTGGCGTAACTGGCCGCGGACTCCTTGAACGAGTCACTGACCGAGGTGTCCTTGTCCTCGTCGCGCCGCGGGTAGTGACCGTCCATGATCCGCTGGTAGTCCCGGGTCTCCGCCCACTGCTTCAGCTCGGCCGCACGGACCGTGGTGAAGGGGTGGGAGCGGGGCAGCACGTTCAGGATCTTCAGCACCGAGTCGCGCAGGTCACCGCCCGCCTCGTACTCCTCGGCCTGCTTCAGGAACGCGTCCACGTTCATCTCGTGCAGATGGTTGCCGCCGGCTATCTTCATCAGACCGCGCATCGAGGCCCGCAGGTCCTGCCCCACCAGGAGGCCCGCCCGGTCCGCCGACAGCTCCGACTTGCGGAACCACTCCCGCAGCGCGGTCACGATCGCCATGATCGCGATGTTGCCGAGCGGGATCCAGGCGACCTTGAGTGCGAGGGTGGTCAGGAACAGCAGGATCGTGCGGTACACCGCGTGCCCGGACAGGGCGTGCCCCACCTCGTGGCCGACGACCGCCCGCATCTCCTCCTCGTCGAGCAGTTCGACCAGACCCGTGGTGACGACGATGATCGGCTCGTCCAGGCCGATGCACATCGCGTTCGGCTGCGGGTCCTGGTTGACGTACATCGGCGGGACCTTCTCCAGGTCCAGGATGTAGCAGGCGTCCCGCAGCATGTCGTTCAGATGCGCGAACTGCTGTTCCGAGACCCGCACCGAATCGGACAGGAACAGCAGACGCAGGCTCCGCTCCGGAAGCAGCCCGCTGAGCGCCTTGAAGACCGTGTCGAAGCCGCTCAGCCGGCGCAGCGCCACCAGGGCGGAACGGTCGGCGGGGTGCTCGTACGCACGCGAGGAGATTCCGGGGAAGCGCCTGCGCTGTCTGCCCGGCACGTGCTCGTGCTCGTGGTGTTCATGGCCGTCGTCGGTCATGTCGTCCCCCATGTGCGTTGGTGTGCCCGATGTGCCCCCGAGGCGGGGCCCAGCCTAGGCGGAGATACCGTGGACGGGCAGTACAGCCGAAGGAGTCCACATCATGGAGCACATCCCCGCGGCCGCCTGGCTGGTCGAGGCCGCCGACGCCGCACCGCAGCACGGGGCGGGGAATCTGCTCCGGATCGTCCTGGTCGTGATGGTCCTGGGTTGTGTGGTGACCGCTTGGTTCCTGCTACGCGGGTACAAGCAGAAGGACGACTGAGCCTCCCGGAAGGTTCCCCGCCCCCCGGAAGGCTCCCCACCTCCGGGGACGATGCCCGCCGTGCCCTGTCCGTCCGCAACGGCGGAGTCGGCGTGGTCGCCGTCGCGGCGCCCGCTTACCATGGGCCGACATCTTTATCCCGCCCACACCGGATAGGTCCTGCCGAAGATGAGCTTCCACAGCACCGCTGCCCAGTTGGTAACCCTCGCCGCCGAGGGCGAGGAGCACGGCGGCAACCACAACAGCCTCAGCCCGCTCGTGACGGGTGGCAGCGCGCTGCTCATCCTCCTGCTCCTGCTGTGGATCACCACCCGCTTCAACCGCGACCGCTGAACCCGACGGCCCGTCCCGGGGGCCGTACCCGGGGGTCTGGCGGGCGGACCCCGTGGACCGGGCCGGTAGGGTCTGCACGCATGGGAGAGCAGGACATGCCTACCGGTCCGGCGGTCGACGCGACGAGCGGCACGGTGCGGACCCCGCAGGACCGTCCGGGCGGCGGCCCCGCGCACTCGGGCAAGCGCCGTCTCGGCGTCATGGGCGGAACGTTCGACCCGATCCACCACGGGCACCTGGTGGCGGCCAGTGAGGTCGCCGCGCAGTTCCACCTCGACGAGGTGGTGTTCGTGCCCACCGGCCAGCCCTGGCAGAAGTCCCACCGCAAGGTCTCCCCGGCGGAGGACCGCTATCTGATGACGGTCATCGCGACCGCCGAGAACCCGCAGTTCTCGGTCAGCCGTATCGACATCGACCGCGGCGGCCCCACCTACACCGTGGACACCCTGCGTGACCTGCGCGCGCTCAACCCGGACACGGACCTGTTCTTCATCACCGGTGCCGACGCCCTCGCCCAGCTGCTGACCTGGCGGGACACCGAGGAACTGTTCTCCCTCGCGCACTTCATCGGGGTCACCCGTCCCGGCCACCACCTGACCGACGCCGGACTCCCGGAGGGTGGCGTCTCGCTCGTCGAGGTTCCCGCGCTGGCCATCTCTTCCACAGACTGTCGTGCGAGAGTCGCCAAGGGCGATCCCATCTGGTACATGGTGCCCGACGGAGTCGTGCGCTACATCGACAAGCGCGAGCTGTACCGCGGCGAGTGAGCCGAGAGGGGCACCGGTGAACGACCGATACGACCCGGGGTACGGGGGCGACCAGTACGAACTCGTCGGCTACGACGAGTACGGGCGGCCCGTGTACCGCCGGATCCCGGCACAGCAGGCCCCGCAGCAGGCGTACGACCCGTACGCGCAGCAGGGCTACGGCTACGACCCGTACGCGACCGGGCAGCAGCAGGCCGTGCCGCCGTACGACTCCTACGACACCGGCCGGCAGCAACCCGTGCCGCCGTACGACTCCTACGACCCCGCCTACGATCCGTACGGCACCGGGGGGACGCCCACCGCGGGCGGCACGGCCGCCTACGACCCCTACGGGCAGCCGGCGCCGGGCGCCCAGCAGCAGCCCCGGGTCGCCGAGCAGACCGCCCACATCCCGCAGCAGCCCGGCCCGTCCGAGGTACCGGACGAATCCCCGGCCGGCCGCGAACGGGACTACCACACCGAGCAGTTCGCCTTCGTGGAGGAGCCGGACGGTGACTCCGAGGACGTCATCGACTGGCTGAAGTTCACCGAGAACCGCACGGAACGCCGCGAGGAGGCCCGCCGCCGCGCCCGCAGCCGCGTCATCGCCCTGGTCGTCGTCCTCGCCCTGGTCGCGGTCGGCGGCGTGGGCTACCTCTGGTACGCCGGGAAGCTGCCCGGCCTGTCCTCGTCGGACGCCAAGTCCGGCACCTCGACGGCGGCCGGCGCCCAGAAGCGCGATGTGATCGTCGTCCATCTGCACAACACCGCGAAGGGCGGCACGTCCACGGCGCTGCTCGTCGACAACACCACCACCGAGCAGGGCACCACCGTCCTGCTGCCGAACTCCCTCTCCCTGTCCGACGACTCCGGCGCCGTGACCACCCTCGCCAAGTCGGTCGACGACGACGGCTCCGGCGGCACCCGCGACCAGCTCGACACCGTCCTCGGCACGAACATCGAGGGCACCTGGCGGCTGGACACCCCCTACCTGCAGAACCTCGTCGAACTCGTCGGCAACATCGACATCGACACCAACGCCGAGGTCCCCGACCCGGAGGACGGCAAGAAGAAGGGCGCCGCCCCGCTCGTCCGCGAGGGCAAGAGCCAGACCCTCAGCGGCAAGGCGGCCGTCGCCTACGCCACCTACCGCGGCTCCGGCGAGGCCGCGAACTCCCAGCTGGAGCGGTTCGGCCAGGTCCTCCAGGGCGTACTGCGCAAGATGTCATCCGACGCCGAGGCCGCGACCGTGACCGTGCAGACGCTGGGCCAGATCATCGAGCCGCCGCTGTCCGACAGGAACCTCGGCGCCTTCCTCGCCAAGCTCGCCGATCTCGCCAAGGGCGGCGACTACAAGACGGCCCTGCTGCCCGTGCAGTCCGACGGCACGCTCAGCGCCCAGACCAGCGCAGGCGTCGTCAAGGACATCCTCGGCGGCACCGCGAAGAGCCCCGAACAGGGCTCGGCCGTCCGGGTCTCCGTGCAGAACGCCACCGGCGTCAAGGACACCACCGACAAGGCCCGCGTGGTCCTCCTCAACGGCGGCTTCACCTTCCTGGAGGGCGGCACCGCGGACGCCGCCGAGTCCGCCTCGAAGGTGCTCTACTCCGACGTCGCCCACAAGGACGACGCCACGGAGGTCGCCAAGACCCTGGGCCTGCCCGACGGCGCCGTGACGAAGGGCACGGTCGCCTCGAACGCCGAGGTCTCGGTGGTCCTGGGCCAGGACTACAAGCCGTCGTCCTCCTGACGGACGGCACCGGAAGGCGGCGCGGGCACCCCAGGTGATCCGATAATCACGTGGGGTGCCCCGGGCGGTCCGTGAGACCCTTGATGGCGAGTGACCGCCGACGGGCCGTGCCGAGTCGGGGTCGCCGCCGCGCCTGCAGCCGACCTGTGTCCCCGACCGAAAGCCAGCCTCGTAGTGACCGCCACTGATCGTTCCCTCGCACTCATCAACACCGCCGCCCAGGCGGCCGCCGACAAGCTCGCCCACGACGTCATCGCCTACGACGTGAGCGATGTGCTGTCGATCACGGACGCCTTCCTGCTGGCCTCCGCGCCCAACGACCGCCAGGTCAAGTCCATCGTCGACGAGATCGAGGAGCGGCTCCAGAAGGAACTCGGCGCCAAACCGGTGCGCCGCGAGGGCGACCGCGAGGCCCGCTGGGTCCTGCTCGACTACGTCGACATCGTCGTCCACGTCCAGCACAGCGAGGAGCGCGTCTTCTACGCCCTGGAGCGGCTGTGGAAGGACTGCCCCGAGATCGAGCTGCCGGCCGACGCCAAGGCCACCCGCGGCAAGGCCGAGGAGCACGCACGGCTGCAGGACGCCGAGGAGGCGGCCGAGGCGGGCGGGGAGTGGCGATGAGCGTCACCGGTGAGGTGACCGGCCGCACCGGCCGGGGGCGGCGCATCATCCTGTGGCGGCACGGCCAGACCGCCTGGAACGTGGAGCGCCGCTTCCAGGGCACCACGGACGTCGAGCTGACCGAGACCGGCGTCGGCCAGGCCCGCCGCGCCGCCCGGCTGCTCGCCTCCCTGCAGCCCGACGCGATCGTCGCCTCGGACCTGCGGCGGGCCGCGCACACGGCCGCCGAGCTGTCCGCGCTCACCGGCCTCGACGTCGCCCGCGACGAGGCGCTGCGCGAGACCTACGCGGGCGTCTGGCAGGGGCTGACGCACGAGGAGATCATCGACCGGTACGGCGCGGAGTACGCCGCGTGGAAGCGCGGCGAGCCGGTCCGGCGCGGCGGCGGCGAACTGGAGACCGAGGTCGCCGAGCGGGCGGCCCCCGTTGTGCTGCGGCACGCCGAGAAGCTGCCCGAGGACGGCACCCTCGTGGTGGTCAGTCACGGCGGCACCATCCGCACCACCATCGGGCGTCTCCTCGGCCTGGAGGCCCGGCACTGGGAGAGCTTCGGCGGTCTGTCCAACTGCTGCTGGTCGGTCCTCGGCGAAGGCGCCCGCGGCTGGCGGCTCCTGGAGCACAACGCGGGCACCCTCCCGGAGCCCGTCCTCGGGGACGACGACTGAGCCCGCTCCGGCCCGGACCTTGATTTCACTTTCCGGCAGGTCGCAGGCTAAAGTTCTTCTTGTTCGCCCCGCCGAGCGGGGCGAGACACCATGCGGCTCCGCCGCGTGGCGCGAGGGGCTATAGCTCAGTTGGTAGAGCGCCTGCATGGCATGCAGGAGGTCAGGAGTTCAATTCTCCTTAGCTCCACAGCTTCATGGATCGAGATCTTCCTCGATACCTGCCGAGTCGGCGAAGATCGTTGATGAGGATCCCGTCCCTTCAGGGGCGGGATCTTTCGCATTCCACACGCGGGTTCCACATACGGGTGATTTTCGCCCGCCGTGTCATCCGCGTCATCCTCGGCATTCTCGGCTCGGCGACCGCCTCGTGACGGAACGTCTTCGCACCGGCTTGAGTCACTTGGGGCCCCGTGGGCGTATACCTCCGCGGAGGCGCTTCGGGTGTGCACACGGGCGCCGGCCGGTTCGGCCGCGGCGGCTGCCGTGTCCGGACTGGTACTGAGGCGTCGCTGACCGTATTGGTCCGGCCGTGGCAGAATCAAACGGCCGGAAGGGGGCGCGGCCCGACGGGAGGGAGTAGCGATGCCTGCGAGCATCCTTGAGGAGGGCGGCCACCTCCTCGACGCGGCGTTGATACGGGACACGGCCACCCGGCTCAGCTGCCCTTCCTGCGGTTCCGCGCACGTGGCCCAAGTCCTGGGCGACAACGGTGGAATCTCCTACGTGTGCACGGCCTGCGGCCACAGCTGGAGCTGATCGATGGGTGCACACCGGCGGAAGTGCGACTGGTGCGGGAGCGGTACGCCGATCGTCCGCGACATGGAGCCGATCAACCCCGAGTACCAGTACTGGTGCGAGGAATGCGCGCGGGCGCTGATCATAAAAGGCGACCCGATCGAGACGTACCGCGAACTGGAGGGCGAGCCGATCTACGGCCGTCTTCTGGAGGAGCACTGCACCCTCAAGCGGTTCTATTCGTTCGTCACGGCCTGACCACCGCTCGCCGGGCCCGGCAACGATGTCCGGCGAGCGCGAGGAAGAGCAGACCGAAGCCTCCGTAGAGGGCCGACAGCGTCAACTCCGCGCCGCCCTGGTGCAACTCGGGCCGCCCGTCGCCGTGCGGCACCCACCACAGGGCGTACGAACAGAACACCACCAGTGTGCCCGTGGCCACCGCCCGGCGGCCGTGCGTCCACAGCAGCAGCACCACGGGTACGCACCAGACCCAGTGGTGCGACCACGACACCGGGCTGATCAGCAGCGCCGTCACCGCGCAGGCGGCCACCGCCCAGGAGCGCCGGTCCCGCAACTCCGCGGTGACCGCAACCCACAACCCGGCGACGGCCGTCACAGCCGCCAGGAGGGCCCAGCAGGATCCCGGCTCCGGAGTGTGCAACAGCCGTGCCAGCACGCCGCGCAGGGCCTGGTTGGCGGTGTCTTCCGCGTGGCCCGCCCGGTCGGCGCGGAACACCGTACCGGTCCAGAAGCGCCACGAGTCGTACGGCAGCACGGCCGCCGCCAGCAGGGTCGCCGCGGCGAAGGCGACGGCCGCCCCGCGCGCGTGCCGCAGCCACGGCCCTCCGTCGCCGCCCCGTAGTCGGGCCGCGACACCGGTGGCGACCAGGAGGACCACGAACAGCGCGGGCGTCAGCTTGACCGCGGCGGCCAGCCCGAGCCCGGTGCCCGCCCAGCGGTTCCGGCCGCCCGGGTGGTGGCGTGCGAGATCCCACAGCACCAGGACGGCGAGCAGCAGATTGACCTGTCCGTAGCGCAGCGTCGTCCAGACCGGTTCGCACCACACGGCCGCCGCCGCGATCCAGCAGACGCTCTCCACGCGCGCGTGCCCGACTACGCGCGTGTGCCCGACGAGTCCCAGCGACAGCCGTACGAACGCCACCAGGAGCAGCAGATTCCCGAGCGTCGCCAGGGTGCGCAGGAGCGCGGTCTCCGGGAGGGTCAGCGGCGTGAACAGCAGGGCCGCGAACGGCGGGTAGGTGGTGGGCAACTGGGCCTCGGTCGCCCGCAGGGCGTACAGATCGCCTCCCGCGCGGACGGCCGCGCCCTCCGCCCGGTACACCATCAGGTCGATCATCGACACGTGGGCGGCCCGTTGCGCGGCCCAGAACGCGGCGAAGGACACCAGGCACGCCCCCAGGGCGACCGGCACACGAAGGCTGGCTCCGGAGGGCGCGATCACGGTCACGAAGGCCGACACTAGCCTTCATATCGGGGCAGAAAGGAAACGATTTGGTGCTGTACCCCGTCGACCGTGTAATGTTGGCGTCGCCGCCGGGGGAACCGGGCAGCACGGTCGGCAAGCGGCTCAGCCGCAGGACCACAAGGGGCTATAGCTCAGTTGGTAGAGCGCCTGCATGGCATGCAGGAGGTCAGGAGTTCAATTCTCCTTAGCTCCACAGGAGTAGAAGGCGGATCATCCGAACGGATGGTCCGCCTTCGGCGTGTACGACGCCCGTTGCCGTGCGACGTCCCCTCCTGTGCGGTGCCCCTTCCCGCGCATGCCCGTCCCTGCGCGGCGGCGGGTCAGCCCGATCCGGGGCGACCCGCCGCCGGTCGTGTTCAGCGGCCGAGGGCGCGGCGGCCGCGGCCCTGGGAGAGGACCGGAAGGTTGCGGGACGGAGCCTGGGAGCGGGTGTCCTCCTCGATGCGCAGCGCCAGCGCGGGGCAGCGGCGCACCGCGCGCAGCGCCTTGGCCTCCGCGTACCGGGGCACCTGTGCCTGCGCGACGGTCGGGAATCCGTCGGCGCCCAGTTCGAAGACCTCCGGGAGGATGTCCGCACACAGCCCGTGACCCCGGCACAGGGTCCAGTCGACGTAGATCTTCTGGCGGCTCGGGCCGGTCTCCTCGGCCTCCCCGCCGCCCGGGATGCCCGTCGGGGCCTTGCCGCCCTCGAACAGCGGTAGCACGCCCTCCACAGGCCGCCCGCAGCCGTTTCCGAGGACGTGCGCGGCGAGGTCGTCGGTGAACGCCTTGACGGTCGACTCCAGGAACATCGCCGAGCCGTCCGGGTGCGAGCACGCGCCGCGCCGCTTCACGTTCTTCGCGACCTGCTTGAGCGCCTCCAGGGCGGCCGGTCCGCCGCCGTTGAGGATGTCCTCCATGCCGCGTGCGGCGGCGGGCAGGCCGAGGTAGCAGGGACCGCACTGACCCGCGCTCTCCTCGGCCAGCCACTGCGCCACCCGCAGCGACTCGCCCAGCGGGCAGGTCTCCTGGCTGATCGGCAGGATCGCGCCCGCGCCCAGCGAACCGCCCACGGCATCCAGGGAGTTGCGGGATACGACCGCCTCGTTGACGGTGGCCGCGTCGATCCACTTGCCGTGGTAGCCGCCGGTCAGCACGCCCTGCGGTACCGGCGGGGCGCCCGCCAGTTGCAGGACGTAGCGCAGGGGCACGCCCGTGGGGACCTCGATCACCATGGGGCGGGCGACCGCGCCGGACACGGTCAGCATGACGGTGCCCGGCTCGTCGTACAGGCCGGTGTTGCCGTAGCGGTCGGGACCGATGCGGGCGGCGATCGCCAGCTGGGCGAACGTCTCGGCGTTGGACAGCAGGGTGGGCGCGCCGCCGACGCCGCTCTGCGAGGCGCTGATCTTGCGGCCGGGCGGGATCGCCGGGCCCCCGTCGATGGAGCGGATCAGTGACGCGGCGGCGCCGGTGACCATGCGGACCGGGTTGCGCTGCACGCTCGCCCGTAGCGCCGAACGCCGGCTGTTGCTGAGGCCGCGTTCGGCGAGGGCGGCCTCCATGGAGCGCTGGGTGGACTCACGGGTGACGCCCACCACGAGCGTGCGGGCGCCCAGTGCCTCGGCGCACAGCAGCGCCCCGTCCAGGATCAGGTGCGGGGCACGGTTGATGAGCACGGTGTCCTTGCGGCAGGCCGGTTCGTCCTCGCTTCCGTTGACGACGACGACCGGCCGGACGCCGCGCTTGATCGCCGATTCGGCGACCGAGCGCAGCTTCTTGTGGAAGGGGAAGCCCGCGCCGCCGCGGCCCTTCAGATTGATGCGTTCGGCGAGCTGCGCGAGCTGCTCGCCGCCCATGGGTTCGAGCGGCCCGTGCACCTTCAGGTGCATGGGCAGATCGAGCCGTTCGACAAGGTCGAAGCCCGACGTGAGCTGGGGAAGGCCGACCACGCGGACTTCTGGGACGTCGGGCAGGGCCTCGTTCACCTGTAGCCTCCGGAAGGCGTGTTCCAAGGTTCGCCCGAACCCGGTGCGTCGAACGACGCGCCGGGCGATGGTTCAGTGGCGGGACCGCTGTTGTACGTGTCATCGCGGTGGTACGTGCCGTAGCGGGTGTTCGTCTCACCGGTGTCGTACACGTCACTGCCGGCGTAGCCGCCGGCGCCCGGATTGCCATAGACCGGGATGTTGTATCCGGTGTCCTGGAGCGGGTCGTACGCCGACGGGGGCGCCTCGCCGACCGGCGGCGGGGACGGGATCGGCCAGCTGCCCGAAGTGCTCGACGGAGCGTCCGTGCGCGGCATCGCCTCCGTGGCCTGCAGATCCAGCGGCAGGTCCATGCGCGCGGTCTGGTCGGCCGCGAAGGGCTGCTGGGGCCACTGCGGCGTCGAGACGGCCCGGTAGGCGGCCGCGAAGCCGGGAGCGGCCTCCGGGGCGGCGGGAGCGGCCTGGGTGTCGTACTGCGGTGCCGGGGCGCGTCGCGCGGGGTCGGCGGCGTCGGCGTACGCGGCCTGCTTCTCGTAGCCGGGCAGCGCGGCGCCGCCCTCGCTCAGGCGGGCCCGGCTCGCCTCCAGGTCGTCGCGGCCCGGGCCCCGCTCCTCGCTGCCCAGGACGGCGACGATCCGGTCGGCGACCTTGCGCTTGAAGGGGCGCGGCGCCGCGCGCAACGCGAGGGCCGCCATCACCCCGGCCAGGCACAGCTCGTAGGACACCATGAAGAACGTCTTGGCCGGGCGGCCCGCGAACAGGCCGTGGATCAGGGCCGCGCACAGGGCGGGGTAGGCCAGCATGTGCATGGCACGCCAGCGCGCCGCGACCGGGGCCGGGGACGCGAACTGGTTGCGGAGCGCGCCGGTGACGCCCACGAAGATCATGAGCAGGGCGGCCAGGGAGCCGAGACCGATGAGCCCGGCGCTGCCCGTGACGCCGAGGCTGAAGGGGATCACGGCGGCGATCAGAACCGTGTGGTCCAGCGCCAGCTTGATCGTGATGTGCACCAGGAGGAAGGCGATCGACGCGACGGCGGTCACGCGGTGGACGCCCTGGGCGACGATCCGCTGACGGGTGTTGAGGATCAGCCGGTCCTGGGCGACGAGACCCCAGATCACCGAGGAGGTCAGGCAGACGAGGGACAGGACGCCCGCACCGAAGTTGAGGAAGTCCTGGAGCCAGTTGCCTCCGAGCAGCACGACCACGGGTATGAGGAGCAGGACGACGGCGGTCGCCACCCCATAGGCCGACCGGCCCGGTTTGGGGAGGGAACTGTTACTACGACGAGGGTTCATGGGGGGTAACTCCGAGCAGTCCGGGTGAGCGGTCCCGCTGCCGCACTCTAAGCGGCGTCATACCGATCAGTACGAGGTTTGAGTTATTGCGTTGTTATCAAAGGACAATGCGACTGTTGTGATGTCCGTTAGCGACTGTTACGCGAAGTAATACGTGAACCTCATTCCGTGCTCGTCGGGTCAACCAGGCATACGGAAGCGCGTCGCGGCTTGCTCAAGCCCTGCGGTACCCTGACGCCATGCGTGCCGTACGCCTTCTGCTTAGCGGGCCGCGCTGATCAGTCCCGACCACCGGTGAATGCTGTGGTCGGCATCGGCGCGGCGTCCCCTCCTGTGCGAGGGGATTTTTCGTTTCCGCAGGCAGAGACGATCGATGGAGCTTTGAGGATCATGAGCGAGACGAACCCCGCTGTCGCTGCCGCCGCGTCGGCAGAGGCAGCGCCGAACCGCTACACGGCTGCCATGGCCGCCGAGATCGAGGCACGCTGGCAGGACTTCTGGGACGCCGAGGGCACCTACGCCGCACCGAACCCGCAGGGTGACCTGGCCGGCGACCCCGCGACGGTCGCCAAGCCCAAGAAGTTCATCATGGACATGTTCCCGTACCCCTCCGGTGCGGGTCTGCACGTCGGCCACCCCCTGGGCTACATCGCCACCGACGTGTTCGCCCGGTTCCAGCGGATGACCGGCCACAACGTCCTGCACACCCTGGGCTTCGACGCCTTCGGACTGCCCGCCGAGCAGTACGCCGTGCAGACCGGCACGCACCCGCGCGTGTCCACCGAGGCCAATATCGCGAACATGAAGTCCCAGCTGCGCCGGCTGGGCCTGGGCCACGACAAGCGCCGGTCGTTCGCCACGATCGACCCGGACTACTACAAGTGGACCCAGTGGATCTTCCTGCAGATCTTCAACTCCTGGTACGACGACGAGGCCGGCAAGGCCCGCCCGATCGCCCAGCTGATCGCCCAGTTCGAGTCCGGCGAGCGCGCCGTACCGGGCCACACGCGCGCGTGGCAGGAGCTGACCGCCACCGAGCGCGCCGACGTGCTGGGCGGCTTCCGGCTGGCCTACGCCTCCGACGCGCCCGTCAACTGGTGCCCTGGCCTGGGCACCGTGCTGGCCAACGAGGAGGTCACGGCCGACGGCCGCTCCGAGCGCGGCAACTTCCCGGTCTTCAAGGCCAAGCTGCGCCAGTGGAACATGCGCATCACCGCGTACGCCGACCGGCTGCTGGCGGACCTGGAGGAGCTGGACTGGCCCGAGGCCATCAAGCTGCAGCAGCGCAACTGGATCGGCCGCTCCGAAGGCGCCCGCGTCGACTTTCCGATCGACGGCGAGCACATCACGGTTTTCACCACGCGCCCGGACACGCTGTTCGGCGCGACCTACATGGTGCTGGCGCCCGAGCACCCGCTGGTCGAGAAGTTCACCCCGGCCACCTGGCCGGAGGGCACCCACGAGGTGTGGACCGGCGGCCACGCGACCCCCGCCGAGGCCGTCGCCGCCTACCGCGCGCAGGCCGCCTCGAAGTCGGACGTCGAGCGGCAGGCCGAGGCCAAGGACAAGACCGGCGTCTTCACCGGCGCGTTCGCGACCAACCCGGTCAACGGCGACCGGATCCCCGTCTTCATCGCCGACTACGTCCTGATGGGCTACGGCACCGGCGCGATCATGGCCGTGCCGGCGGGCGACCAGCGCGACTTCGAGTTCGCGCGGGCCTTCGAGCTGCCGATCACCTGCATCGTCGAGCCGACCGACGGCCGCGGCACCGACACCTCGACGTGGGAGAACGCCTTCGCGTCGTACGACGCGAAGATCATCAACTCCTCGAACGACGACATCTCCCTGGACGGCCTGCCCGTCGCCGACGCCAAGGCACGCGTCACCGAATGGCTGGAGCGCCGGGGCATCGGCGAGGGTACCGTCAACTTCCGCCTGCGCGACTGGCTGTTCAGCCGCCAGCGCTACTGGGGCGAGCCCTTCCCGATCGTCTACGACGAGGACGGCATCGCCCACGCCCTGCCCGAGTCGATGCTGCCCCTGGAACTGCCCGAGGTCGAGGACTACTCGCCGCGCACCTTCGACCCGGACGACGCCGACACCCAGCCCGAGACGCCGCTGTCGCGCAACGAGGACTGGGTCAACGTCACCCTGGACCTGGGCGACGGACCGAAGAAGTACCGCCGCGAGACCAACACCATGCCCAACTGGGCCGGTTCCTGCTGGTACGAGCTGCGCTACCTGGACCCGCACAACGACCGGCAGCTGGTCGACCCCGAGGTCGAGCGCTACTGGATGGGCCCGCGCGAGGGCATGCCGCACGGCGGCGTCGACCTGTACGTCGGCGGCGCCGAGCACGCCGTGCTGCACCTGCTGTATGCCCGTTTCTGGTCCAAGGTGCTGTACGACCTGGGGCATGTCTCCTCGGCCGAACCGTTCCACAAGCTGTTCAACCAGGGCATGATCCAGGCCTACGTCTACCGGGACAGCCGGGGCATCGCGGTGCCGGCCGCCGAGGTGGAGGAACGCGAAGGCGCCTACTTCTACCAGGGCGAGAAGGTCACCCGTCTGCTGGGCAAGATGGGCAAGTCCCTGAAGAACGCGGTGACCCCCGACGAGATCTGCGCCGAGTACGGCGCCGACACGCTGCGCCTGTACGAGATGGCGATGGGCCCCCTGGACGTGTCCCGGCCGTGGGACACGCGCGCGGTGGTCGGCCAGTTCCGGCTGCTGCAGCGGCTGTGGCGCAACATCGTCGACGAGACCACCGGCGAGGTCACCGTCTCCGCGGCCGAGCCCGACGAGGACACGCTGCGCGCCCTGCACAAGGCGATCGACGGCGTGCGCCAGGACCTGGAGGGCATGCGCTTCAACACCGCCATCGCCAAGGTCACGGAGCTGAACAACCACCTGACCAAGGCGGGCGCAGCGGTCCCGCGCACCATCGCCGAGCCGCTGGTGCTGATGATCGCCCCGCTGGCCCCGCACATCGCCGAGGAACTGTGGCGGCGCCTGGGTCACACCGACTCCGTCGTCCACCGGGACTTCCCGGTCGCCGATCCCGCCTACGTCGTCGACGAGACCGTGACCTGCGTCGTCCAGGTCAAGGGCAAGGTCAAGGCCCGCCTGGAGGTCCCGCCGTCCATCTCCGAGGAGGACCTGGAGAAGGTGGCGCTGGCCGACGAGAAGGTCGTCGCCGCGCTGGACGGCGCCGGTATCCGCAAGGTGATCGTGCGCGCGCCCAAGCTGGTGAACATCGTCCCCGCGTAAACGCGCCGGTCACTGCCTCCGGGGCATCCCCTACGGGCAGGTTCGGGGTTTTTCGGAACCCCGGGCCTGCCCGCTGCGTTTACCGTGGAGGAGCGGGGCGGGTAGCGCCGTGAGGCCGGAGGAGGAGCGTCGTGGAAACAGTGATCACAGTGTTCGCCGTGCTCTTCCTGCTCTTCGTCGTCCTGGGCGGGTACGCCACGATCAAGGTGATCGGCGCGGCCAAACGGGGCGTCGACCGTACGGTCACCCAGGCCCGCCGCACGGTCGAGGACCACACACTGCGCGCCAAGTCCTTCGCCCAGCTGGGCCCGGCCGGCGAGATCGCCAAGCTCCGGCTCGACCTGCGCACCTCGATGCGGGCCACGCGGGACGCGCTGCACGCGGGCGTGGTGGAGGACGCGTCGCTGAAGGAGTCCCTCGGGCTCTTCGAGCGGCTGAGCGCACACGGCCATGAACTGGACGGCGAACTCAAGCGCCTGGAGTCCGAGCCGGATCGGGCCGAACTCGCCGCGCGCATGCCCGAACTGCGCAGCCGTACCGAACGGATCACCCGGTCCGCGGACTCGCTGCGCTGGGCCGCCCGGGACCGCGCCCACCGCTTCACCGACGACGACTTGGACACGCTGAGCGCACAGATCGACGTCGAGACCGGCGCGTTGCGGCACTGGCAGCATGACGAGCCGGACGCTTCCGCCGCACCGTCGCAGCCGGGCCGGCAGCCGGGCACCCCGGCGCCCTCATGGCCCGACGCCCCCGCGGCCGACGGTTCCAACGGCCCGCAGACCTGGCCCCGGACACCGCGATCCGAACCGGCCGTTGAACCGAACCGGCCCGCCATCACCCCGCCGGACCCGCGTCCGGCCTATCCCTGGCAGAAGAAGCCCCGGCCCGAGAGCACCACCTGAACCCGCCGGTTCCGGCCCAGGCGAGAGGGGTCGGGCTGCAGTGCGGGCGATACGCCAGGTAACCTCCAGCTCATGTCCCGCCATGTCGCGATCGTCACCGATTCAACGGCCTACCTGCCGCCCCTGACGATGGATCGGCACGGCATCACCGCGGTACCCCTGACCGTGGTCCTCGGCGGCCAGGCGCTCCAAGAGGGCACCGAGGTCTCGACCCGCTTTCTGGCCCAGGCACTGCAGAAGCGGCGCCCCGTCACCACGTCCCGCCCGAGCCCGGCGGTGTTCGCGGAAACCTATCGCAGGGTCGCCGAGTCCGGCGCCGCCGGCATCGTCTCGCTGCATCTGTCCGCCGAGTTGTCGGGTACGTACGACGCGGCGGTCGCCGCGGCCCGCGAGGCGCCCGTGCCGGTGCGGGTGGTGGACACCGGCATGGTCGCGATGGCCCTCGGCTTCTGCGCGCTCGCCGCGGCCGAGGCGGCGGAGGCGGGCGGCACCGCGGACGAGGCGGTCACGGCGGCCGAGAAACGGGCCGCGGGCACCACCGCCTACTTCTACGTCGACACGCTCGACTATCTGCGTCGCGGCGGCCGTATCGGCGCCGCACAGGCCCTGTTGGGGTCCGCTCTCGCCGTGAAGCCGCTGCTGCAACTGGAAGGCGGCCGGATCGAACCGCTGGAGAAGGTGCGTACGGCGTCGAAGGCGATCGCCCGTCTTGAGGAGATCGTCGCCGACCGTGCGGGCGGCGCCGACGTCGACATCGCCGTCCATCATCTCGCCGCCCCCGACCGGGCGTCGGCCCTGGCCGAGCGGCTGCGGACGCGGGTGCCGGGGCTGGCCGACCTGCATGTGAGCGAGGTCGGGGCGGTGATCGGCGCGCACACCGGGCCGGGGCTGCTGGGCGCCGTCGTCTCGCCGAGGTGACGCCCGTGCCATGCCGTTGCGGGCCGTCGTGGGCCGTGCCATGCCGTCGTGGGCCGTGCCGCGCCGTCGCGGGCTGGGGCACGCCGGTGCAGGCTGCGGCACTCGTACGGGTGACGGGGTTTTCCACAACCGGGCGGTAATCCCCGGGAATTGAGCAAGATCATCGCGAAGTGGCGGAATGCCCGATCCTCGTCGCATGCCACTTCGATCACGCTCACGCATCACGACCGCGACCAGCGGCCCGGGCCGCGGCCCCGCCTCCGACGGCCGCACCCGACACCGCCGCCCACTCGCCCGCCGTCCACCACGCCACCGCCATGCACCGGCGGAGGAACTGCGCCGCCGCGCGGAACTCCTCTTCGGCGAGCACGCCGGGGAACCATGGGAGCGGGGCCGACACTGGGCGTACGGCGCGCGCCAGGAACCGGAGGAGGGCCGGGAGCCGGGCGAACGCCGGGAGTCGGGCCATGGCCCGCCGGGTGCACCGCTCCCTGGGCATACGGCGGCAGCGAAGGCGACGGCGGCCGGGACCGGCGGGGCGCCCGAGCCGAGTCCTGCGCGGACGGCAGCCGTGGCCGCGTCGCCCGACCCGGACGACCCGGACGAGGGGGACAACCTCCGGGCGGACGTCCCGATCGGGTCCGCCGTGCCGATCGGGTCCGCCGTGCCGGGCTGGCGGGAGCGTGCGGGGACCGCCTTGCGGGAGCGCATGCCGCTGTGGTTGCAGGCCAGGTGCGGGCTGGAGCGACGCGGTGTGATCGCGCTCGCGGTGCTGCTCGCCGCAGTCGCGGTGTTCGCCGTGCTGCACTTCTGGGCGGGCCGTACCCAGTCGGTGCGCGCGCCCCAAGTGGTGCGGGCGGAGGCGCCGTTCGCGGCGGAAGGCATCGAGGAAGAAGGCGCGGCGGGCGAGGACGGTGGGAAGGCGGGGCGCGGTGGCGGTATCGGCGCGGGCGGCTCGGCCGGGGCCGCTCCGGGGACGGCGGGCGCGGAGATCGTGGTCGACGTCGGCGGCAAGGTGCGCAAGCCCGGAATCCATCGCCTGCCCGCGGGTTCGCGGGTCGTCGATGCGCTGACCGCGGCGGGCGGAGTGCGTCCGGGAGCCGACACCGACGGCCTCAACCGGGCTCGCTTCCTCGTGGACGGCGAGCAGATCGTGGTCGGCGCTCCCGCCGCGGCGACCGGCCCCGGAGCCGGTGGGGCGTCCGGATCCGGCCAGGCGGGTGCCATGGCGGGGCCGGCCGGCCCCGCGACCCCCGTCTCCTTGAACTCGGCCACCGCGGACCAGCTCGACACCCTGCCGGGCGTGGGCCCCGTGCTGGCCCAGCACATCATCGACTACCGCACCCAGCACGGCGGTTTCCGCTCGGTCGACGAACTCCGCGAGGTCAACGGGATCGGCGACCGGCGCTTCGCCGACCTGCGAAACCTGGTCCAGCCATGAGCCACCAGCCGACCCCGCCTGAGTCCATCCCGCCTGAGCGGCCCCCGCCTGAGCGGACTGTTCCCGAGTGCACCGTGCCCGAGCTGACCCCGCCCGAGCGGACTGTTCCCGAGCCCGCCGTGACGGGAGGCGCCTCGCCCGCGGGCCGGGCCGACCGCCCCGCCGTGCACGCCGCCTCGGGGCGGCGGCTCGGCGCTGCGCACCCCCGTCAGGAGGGGCCGACGGACCTGCGTCTCGTGCCGCCCGCGCTGGCGGCCTGGGCGACGGCGGCGGTGGCACTGGACGCGTCGCCCTCGTGGACCGCGGGTGTCGCGGCCGGCGCTCTGTTGGGAACGGCCCTGCTGCTCCTGACCCGTGGGGTCGCGGCCGGCCGGCGCCGTGCGACGCGGCGGACGAAGGGCCCGCCCACGGGTCCCTGGCGGATGGTGCGCGCGCCCGCGTGGTGGACCTGGCCGCGCGCTTCGGTCGCCGCCGTACTGCTGTGCGTCGCCGCGGCAGCCGTGTCCGCCGGGCTGCACGGGGCGGACACGCGCCGCGGACCGGTGCCCGAACTGGCCCGCCGGTACGCCACGGTGACGGTGGAGGTACGGCTCGGCTCCGACCCCTGGCTCAGCAGACCACGGGTGCGGGGCGATCGCACCGCGCCGGCCGCCGTGCTGGCCCGCGCCGAGGTACGGCGCGTGGAGCGTGCCGACGGAACAGCCGTGACGACGCGGGCGCCGGTGCTGATGATCATCGATGCGGACGTCCCGGCACCGGCTCTGACGCATATCCATGGGCCGGCCCGGAGGGGCGTCCCGGAACCGTCACGCACCACCGGCGCCGACCCGTGCGGTGCGCGTTCGACCTGGCTGGCGCTGCTGCCCTCCACCCGGCTGCGGGTGAGCGCGCGGCTGGCGCCCGTGCTGACGGGCGGCGACGGGCTCGCCGCGGTGCTGCGCGTGACAGAGGAGACCGTGCCCGAGGTCGTGGGCGGGCCGAACGGGCCGCAGCGGCTGGCCGACCGGCTGCGGGCCGGGCTGCGCACGGCGACCGACGAACTGCCCGGGGACGCACGGGCGCTGCTGCCCGGCCTGGTCGTCGGGGACACCTCACGGATCACCCCGGAACTGGACGAGGCATTCAAAGCGACGGACCTGACGCACACGCTGGCGGTCTCCGGCAGCAACCTCACCATCCTGCTCGTCCTGCTCGTCGGACCGCCCGGCCTGGCCGCGCACGTCGAACGCCGCGGGATCGCCCCCCGCCTCGGCCTCTCGCTGCGGACCACGGCGCTGCTCGCGGGGGCGCTCACACTCGGCTTCGTCGTCGTGTGCCGACCCGATCCGAGCGTGCTGCGGGCGGCGGCCTGCGGAGCCGTGGCGCTGCTCGCCCTGGCCACCGGCCGCCGCCGGTCCCTGATCCCGGCGCTGGCGACGGCCGTACTGCTGCTGGTGCTCTACGACCCGTGGCTGGCCCGCAGTTACGGCTTCCTGCTGTCGGTGCTGGCCACCGGCGCGCTGCTGGTGCTCGCTCCGGGATGGAGCGCGGCGCTGCGCCGGCGCGGGGTGCCGCGGCGGGCGGCGGAGGCGTTGGCCGCGGCCGCCGCCGCGCAGGCCGTGTGCGCGCCGGTCGTCGCCGTGCTGTCGGCGCGGGTGAGCCTGGTGGCGGTGCCGTGCAACCTGCTCGCCGAGATCGCGATCGCGCCCGCCACGATCCTGGGGTTCGCGGCGCTGGCCATCGCGCCGGTGGCGATGCCGGTGGCGAAGGCGCTGGCCTGGTGCGCCAGTTGGCCGACCGACTGGATCGCGAGGGTCGCACGGACCGGGGCCGCGTTGCCCGGCGCAGGGGTGGACTGGCCGGGCCGCTGGACGGGGGCGCTGCTGCTGGCCGCGGTCACGGTGGCCCTCGTCTTCGTCGGGCGGCGGCTGGCCCGGCAGCCGTGGTGGTGCGCACTGTGTGCGCTGCTGCTTCTGCTGCTGGTGGTGGTGCGCCCGGCGCCGCTGACCCGGGTGATCACGGGCTGGCCGCCGCCCGGTTGGCGGTACGTGATGTGCGACGTGGGGCAGGGGGACGCGACGGTGCTCGCGGCGGGGGAGGGCAGCGCGGTGGTCGTGGACGCGGGCCCCGACCCCACGCTCGTCGACCGGTGTCTGCGGGACCTCGGCATCACCCGCATTCCGCTCCTCGTGCTCACCCACTTCCACGCCGACCACGTCGCGGGTCTGCCCGGTGTGCTGCGCGGGCGCTCGGTGGCCGCGATCGAGACGACGGGCTACGAAGAACCGACGGAGCAGGCCGAGTTCGTCAGGAGGGAGGCAGCCGGGCGGCACATTCCGGTGACCCGTGCCACGGCCGGGGAACAGCGACGCACCGGCCCGCTCGCCTGGCAGGTGCTGTGGCCGCGCCCGGGGCCGGAGCCGGACGGCCCCAACGACGCCAGCGTCACGCTGCTCGTGCGATCGGCCGGGCTGCGGCTGCTGCTGCTCGGCGACCTGGAACCCACGGCCCAGCGCGCGCTG
This sequence comes from Streptomyces sp. NPDC004629, assembly GCF_042873595.1. NCBI lineage: Bacteria > Bacillati > Actinomycetota > Actinomycetes > Kitasatosporales > Streptomycetaceae > Streptomyces > Streptomyces sp. NPDC004629. Next base: position 220,402 of record NZ_JBIALO010000012.1, read on the forward strand.
CTCAGATCCCCGGCGGTGGCCGGGCTGACCGGCGTGGACGTCCTCAAGGTCGCCCATCACGGCTCGGCCTATCAGGACCCGGAGTTGATACGCGTCGTGTCTCCGCGGGTGGCGCTTGTGTCCTGCGGTGCGGACAATCCGTACGGTCACCCGGCGCCGGTGACCATGGCGGCGTTGCGGGCGGTGGGCGCGGTGGTGCTGCGCACGGACCGGGACGGGTCCCTCGCGGTCACCGGTTCAGGAGGCCCGTCCGGCGCCCTACGGGTGGCCCACGACTGAGCCCCCCGCGCTCCCGGCACCCCCGGCAGCGGGACCTGCGCGGTCCGGACGCCGGGAGCAAGCAAGGGAAACCGTTGTTCTGGCTCCACTCTCATGTGAGAGCGCGTGCCGCGGCCTGAAGGGCCTGGGGCCGGTTGAGCAGATCAGTGCTGTCTGCCCACTGGTCCACGCTTCCCACAAGGGCCAACGTCCGAAGGTCCGGGTCCGTGACCGTCTCCGCAAGAGCCTGCGCGAAACGCTCGGCGCGCAGAACCTGGAACGGGCGCGAGTGGTAGGGCCGCCGCTTCGGGTCCACCGGCGTGTGGAGCCCCGACGCGTTCTGCGAAGCAGCGACAACCTCGTAGGCGTCGCACAGGTGCGCCTCCCGGGTCCGGTGGTCTGTCGCTGCCAGCGCACCACGAAGAGCCGGCTTGAGCGACTTCGCCGCAGGCAGCTGGCTGAAGGCGCTGCCGAGCCACTTGCCGTAGGGGGCGTAGCGGCGCTCCAGCAGCAGGCAAAGGCGCATCAGATCACGCACCAGACGAGCGGCTACGACGGCCGAACCGATGTCGTCACCGACCTCAGCGCAGCGTCCCACGAACGCTTCTTCCTGCGAGATGCGTTGCCACTGGCAAGCCAGCAGATACCTCCATACCTGGCCCGGATACCACTCCAGCCGCCGCCGGACGTCGGTGAGAGTACCGAGCCCGTCATGGAACACCGCTCCACCCGTGGTCTCAGCAAGCCGCTGCTGCGGCATCGCCAGCCATTCACGAGTGGTCGGTTCCGCACCGGCGGAACGCACTCCGAGCCGCGCGGCCAGCCATTCGTCCACGTCGTACACGGCTACGCGATGGTTGACCGGGCCGTCGGTCAACTGCATACGCCCGACGGGATCCAGCGGATCGTCGCTCTCCTCGAAGTGGGTGGGCCAGCCTCGAATGTGCTTCGGCAGCTTTTGAGCCAAGGTGTGACGGATTGCGGCACCGTGCCGAGCGCGGTCCGCGGCGGTCAGGAAGATCTCCAGCCGCGGACCCCACTCATGATCTGCGGACCGCGGTGTGTCGAAGCCCAGCACCTCGGAACCGCTGCCGATCCGGGCGGCCGCGTGTCGCAGCCCGGGAAACGCCTCCCGGAGAATCGGCTCCACCGCCTCCTCGTAGAAGACCTCAGACAGCTCGACGCCAGGCATGAACGGGGCCCCGGAGATCGTCATGGCCCCACTGTGCTGGACGCACTCACCCGAGGCCACCGGTTATCCGAGCTGCCGGCCCCGCCCGGTCTCCGGCGCAGTGCTCCACGTGTATGTGAGTCGGTGTGGGACGGGCGGGGCTGCTGGAAGCGACCGCCGCGCTGTTCATCGCGCTGTGCGTGGGCGAGGGAGCCGATGTCCAGGGGATTCCTAAGCGGCGGTGAGTACGAGTTTGCCCTGGATGTGACCTCGGGCGGCGCGTTCGTGGGCCGCTCGGGCGTCCGCGAGCGGGAACGTGCTGTCGATCGCGACGCGGACCGTGCCCGAGTCGAGCAAGCGTCCCAGTTCGCCGAGTTGCGCGCCGTTCGAGCGGACCTGGGTGACGGAGACCGTGACGCCCAGCTTCGCGGTCTCTTCTTCGTCGAAGTCCCCGGGAAACACGGGGAACTGGGCGCCGCCGCGCTTGAGCGTGCGCAGGAAGCGACTGCTGTGGAGTCGATGAACTGCTCGGCGCCGAGTTCGCGCAGGAACGATTCATGCGCGCCCGACGCCACCGCGATGACATGTGCGCCCTGCCATTTCGCCAGCTGGACCGCGAAGTGCCCCACGCCGCCCGCGGCGCCGTTGACGAGCACCGTCGTCCCGGCGTCGAGTGCCATCGGGCGATGCCGTGCCTTCTGGAAGGGCGAGGGGTGATCGTGTCCGAGTTCGATCAGGAACTGCCACGCGGTGAGTCCGGCCATGGGCGCCCCGGCGGCGTGCACATGGTCGATGCCGGCCGGCTTGCGTGCGAGGTCCGACGCGGGCGCGGCCACGTACTCGGCGTATGCGCTGCCGTCGAAGCTGGGAAAACGCAGAAGACCGACCAGCCTTGTCGATCTCCGGTTTGGCGTCCGATACCTGCATCTATAACCTGAAAGAATGGATGTGGACACCCGGCTGCTGCGCTCCTTCGTCGCCGTGGCGGACACGGGGAGCCTGACGCGTGCCGCGGAGCGTCTGTTTCTCTCCCAGCCGGCGCTGACCAAGCAGATCAAGCAGTTGGAGACCCGGCTCGGGGTACGGCTGTTCACCCGGTCCCGGGCCGGGATGACCCTCACCGAGCCTGGTCGCACCCTGGCGGCGCGCGCTCCTGCGCTGCTGGCCGACTGGGACCGCTTGCTGCGGGAGACCAAGGGCACGGCCGACCGGGCGGCCCGTGTGCTGCGGGTCGGCTTCATGGCCAGCGCCGCCAACGAGGCGACCCAGCGCATCGTCGCGGAGTTCGCCCGCCGCCGGCCGGGCTGGCGGGCCGACATGCGGCAGTCCGCCTGGTCGGACCCGACCGCGGGGCTCGCCGACGGTGACACGGACGTCGCCCTGCTGCGGCTGCCCTTCCCCGGGCAGGACGCCCTGCGGGTGGCGGTGCTGTTCAGCGAGCCGCGCTGGATTGCCCTGCCCGCGGGACACCCCTTCAGCGGGCGCGACCTGATCCCCTTCCGGGACCTGTGGGACGAGCCGTTCGTGGCGGCACCGCCGGAATCCGGTGCCTGGCGGGACCACTGGCTGGCCGCCGACGAACGGGAGGGTCACCCGGTCCGCATCGGCGCCGTCACCGACCGGCCCGACGACTGGCTCGGCGCGGTCGCCAACGGCTACGGCATCGCCCTCGCCCCCGAATCCGCCGCCCGTTACTACGCCCGCCCGGGCATCGTCTACCGCCCCGTCAGCGGCGTCAGCCCCAGCCGGGTCGCCGTCGCCTGGGCCCCCGCCGACGACACCGACCCGGTCGTCCAGGACTTCGTCCGGTCCTGTCTGGTCACCAGACCCCCGCAGAGCGAGGGGAGTTTCCCTGGGCGTTGACTGTGCGAAATAGGAACCTGCTTGGCTAATTCGGTCCACAGATGATCAGTTGATGCCAGTCGTACGTAGTCCCATCACATGTGCTGGATTCCCGCGATGTGGGCGCGTGTTGCCTCGAAAGCCGCATCAGTGATCGAATGTATCTTCGGCAACAGTTGATGTCGAGGCGCACAGGGGTGTCGTAGATGTTCGGCCGCTGGCTGGGAAACCGAACCAACCGGGTGCACCGGGCGAGCCCACTCGCGGCGGTCCACACCCCACCCGACGCGGGAGTGCTCAGCTGCCGGGTGCTCGACCCGGTCCACGAGCCCGTCTCGCATGCGGAGTTCGCGGTCAGCGACGCCAGGGGGCGCACGGTGGTCACCGGCGGAACGGACCCCTACGGGTCGTTCGTGACGACGGTGCCGGCCGGCGAGTACCGGCTCGCGGTCTCCGCGGAGGGCTACACGCCCTACCGGGCGACCACGCTGGTCGGCGAGAACTCGCTGGCCTCGCTGGGCGATGTGACGCTCCAGGTCGCCCCGGGACCCGACCTGCCGACGCCGGGCGACTGGGAGATCGAGCCGACGCATTCCTCGATCGGCTTCACCGCGCGGCACATCGGACTGGCCCGGATCCACGGGCGGTTCAACACCTTCGCCGGGGCGGTGCGGATCGCCGATCCGGTGGAGCAGTCCGCGATGCATGTGGTGATCGACGCGGCGTCCATCGACACGAATGTGCGGATGCGTGACGACCATCTGCGCTCGGCGGACTTCCTCGACGTGCAGCGGTATCCGACGCTGGAGTTCTATAGCGAGCGGTGCGTGCACCGGGGCGGCAGCCGATGGGCCGTCACCGGCGCGCTGTCGCTGCACGGGGTGACGCGTACGGTCACGCTCGACACGCAGTACCTCGGGCTCGGCAACGGGATGGAGGGCGAGGTACGGGCCGCCTGCCGGGCCACGACGGAGCTGCACCGGGACGACTTCACCGTGAGCTGGCAGACGATGCTGGCGCGGGGGATCGCCGTGGTCGGGCCCAGCATCAAGATCGACCTGGACGTTCAGCTCGTGCCCAAGAGCTGACGTCCGAACCGGTCCTCCGTCGCCGCCGTCCGTCGCCGCCGTCCGTCGCCGCCGTCCGTCGCCGCCGGGCCGGTCACGCCGGGCTGCCGGACAATGGCTCCGTGAGCGATGTGAGACATGTGCTGGTGCTGCCCGACCGCGATGCCGCGCAGGAGGTGGCGGAGGCGCTAGCGGAGCGGTTCGGCGTCGCGGAGGAGCCCCGGCTGGTACGAGACGCGCTGGCCGGCGAGGACGACGCCGAGGACGCGCAGTGGCTCGTCGTCCTGCGGGACGCGGAACACCGGCTGGACCCGGCGGAGCTGGACGCGCTCGCGGGGGAGTGGGAGGGCTGGCGCGAGGAACCGTAGCCCCACGCCACCACCACGAGCCCAGGACCCACCACACTCCACACCGATGGCAACCCCCACCGGTTTTCGACACCGGCCCCCCGACACGGTTGCTGTCAACCCACCGGCTTCCGCCGCCTGCTGGCGGTGCTGTCGCCCCGACGGCTCTCGGGGCCTGCCTGCGGTGCCGCCGGCCCGACGACTCCCAGCACTCGGCACCTGGTTCCGACGGCACCCGCGCCCGGAGCCCAACACCGCCGGCATCTGCCCCCGCCATTCCGTCCCCCGGCACCCCACACCCGCGGCCCCCGCCGCCTTGGCCCCCCGGCTTCTGGCGTCCAGCCTCGGCTCTCGCCGTCTTGGCCCCGGCATCCGGTTTCCCGTATCCGGCATCGGGCATCCCGGCCCCCGTCGCCACGGCCAGGCTCTGGGCTCCCAACACCCCGCATTCGCCAACCCGAGTCCGGCATCCGGCATCGGGCCCAGCCGCCTCAGCCCCTGCTTCAGGCACTCCGCATCCGGCCCCGGCTCCCGCGGTCTTGGCCCAGGCTTCCGGCACCCGGCACCCGCCGCCCATGCCCCCGGTCCTCGGCACCTGGCTCGGCCTCAGGCACCCGTATCTGGGCCCTGGCCCGGCTCCAGGCACCCGTATCTGGCCCCTGGCCCCTGCCGTTCCGAGCCAGGTTTCAGGCTCCCGGCCTTCAGCCGCCGCCTACACCCCCGGGTTCCGCGGCCCCCGTGCCCGGTCGCCGGGGCTGTTCGGGGGCCTCGTTGTCAGTGGGGCGTGCGATGCTTGTCGCGATGGCCAGAAAGACCGCTCAAGACGACCCTCTCGCCCCGGTGACGCTTGCCGTGGGCCAGGAGGACCTCCTGCTCGACCGTGCCGTGCGGGAGGTGGTGGCCGCCGCCCGGGCCGCCGACGCCGACACGGACGTACGTGATCTGACACCGGACCAGCTCCAGCCCGGCACGCTCGCCGAGCTGACCAGCCCGTCGCTCTTCGCGGAGCGCAAGGTCGTGGTCGTACGCAACGCGCAGGATCTTTCGGCCGACACGATCAAGGACGTGAAGGCGTATCTGGGGGCGCCGGCCGAGGAGATCACGCTCGTACTGCTGCACGCGGGCGGAGCCAAGGGCAAGGGGCTGCTCGACGCCGCGCGCAAGGCGGGGGCGCGGGAGGTGGCCTGCCCGAAGATGACCAAGCCGGCGGACCGACTCGCCTTTGTGCGCGGCGAGTTCCGCACCCTCGGCCGGTCGGCGACGCCCGAGGCGTGCCAGGCGCTGGTCGACGCGATCGGCAGCGATCTGCGGGAGCTGGCGTCCGCGGCGGCGCAGTTGGTCGCGGACGTCGAGGGGACGATCGACGAGGCCGTCGTCGGGCGGTACTACACGGGCCGGGCCGAGGCGTCGAGCTTCACGGTGGCGGACCGGGCCGTCGAGGGGCGTACGGCGGAGGCGCTGGAGGCGCTGCGGTGGTCGCTGGCGACCGGGGTCGCTCCGGTGCTGATCACCAGCGCGCTGGCGCAGGGCGTGCGGGCGATCGGAAAGCTGTCGTCGGCGCGGGGCGGGCGGCCTGCCGACCTCGCCCGGGAGTTGGGGATGCCGCCGTGGAAGATCGACCGGGTGCGGCAGCAGATGCGCGGGTGGACGCCCGACGGAGTGGCGACGGCCCTGCGGGCGGTGGCCGAGGCGGACGCCGGAGTGAAGGGGGGCGGAGATGATCCCGAGTACGCGTTGGAGAAGGCCGTGGTGACCATCGCCCGAGCCGCACGCTCAAGAGGCCGGGGGTAGCCGGCCCGGGACAGTCGAAGGCCCCGCCGTGCTGCCCTGGGGAAGGGCGGCGGGGCCTTCGGATCGAGATGGTTGAACTCGCACCCGCGTGGCGAACGCAGGCCGCGTACGAGTTCGGGGTGCCGGGTGGGAGCGGATGAGAGAGGGCCCGCTCTTGGTCCTTCCGGCGGTCAAGTCGGAGCTGACTCAGCCCTTGAGGGAGACGACCTTGGAGGCCAGGGCCGACTTCTTGTTGGCGGCCTGGTTCTTGTGGATGACGCCCTTGGAGACGGCCTTGTCGAGCTGGCGCGCAGCCGCGCGCTGGTACTCGGTGGCCTTCTCGACGTCACCCGCGGCAGCGGCCTCGCGGGCCTTGCGGATCGCGGTCTTCAGGGAGGACTTGACGGCCTTGTTGCGCAGCCGGGCCTTCTCGTTGGTCTTGATCCGCTTGATCTGGGACTTGATGTTCGCCACGAATGAGCCTTTTCAGGTTCTGGTACGGGCCCCCAACGGGTCCCGCGCCGATGATCTCTTGAGGTGTGGCCCCGCGCCGAGAGGGCATGAGGCACAGCCACTCACGGTACCAGTGGCCCCGCGGCCAGCCCAAACCCGTGCACGGTCCCCGCCCGTGGGACCATGGAGGCTACGTATCGATCCGACCCGAGGCATAAGGCGCCTCAAGAGACAGGACCCTGCGTGCCCGCGACCCCTAACAATGTGCCCGAGCCGAGCCGTACCGCCCCGGCTCTGATCCGCAACTTCTGCATCATCGCGCACATCGACCACGGCAAGTCCACGCTCGCCGACCGGATGCTCCAGCTGACCGGCGTGGTCGAGCAGCGGCAGATGCGTGCTCAGTATCTCGACCGCATGGACATCGAGCGTGAGCGTGGCATCACGATCAAGTCCCAGGCGGTGCGTCTGCCGTGGGCTCCCAGCCACGACCCGGGCAACACGCACATCCTCAACATGATCGACACCCCCGGGCACGTCGACTTCACGTACGAGGTCTCGCGGTCGCTCGCCGCCTGTGAGGGGACCATCCTCCTCGTGGACGCCGCCCAGGGCATCGAGGCGCAGACCCTCGCCAACCTGTATCTGGCGATGGAGAACGACCTCACGATCATCCCGGTGCTGAACAAGATCGACCTGCCGGCCGCGCAGCCCGAGAAGTTCTCCGAGGAACTGGCGAACCTGGTCGGCTGCGAGCCCGGCGACGTGCTCAAGGTCTCCGCCAAGACCGGCCTCGGCGTCGAGGCGCTGCTGGACAAGGTGGTCGCCGAGATCCCGGCCCCGGTCGGCGTCCAGGACGCTCCCGCCCGCGCCATGATCTTCGACTCGGTCTACGACTCCTACCGCGGTGTCGTGACCTACGTCCGGGTCATCGACGGTCAGCTCAACAAGCGCGAGCGGATCCGGATGATGTCCACCGGCGCCACCCACGAGCTGCTGGAGATCGGCGTCAGCTCGCCCGAGATGCTGCCGGCCGACGGGCTCGGCGTGGGCGAGGTGGGCTATCTCATCACCGGTGTGAAGGACGTCCGCCAGTCCAAGGTCGGTGACACGATCACCAGCCAGTCCAAGGGCGCCACCGAGGCGCTTGGCGGCTACAAGGACCCGAAGCCGATGGTCTTCTCGGGCCTTTATCCGCTGGACGGCTCCGACTATCCCGACCTGCGCGAGGCCCTGGACAAGCTGCAGCTCAACGACGCCGCGCTGGTCTACGAGCCGGAGACCTCCGCCGCCCTGGGCTTCGGCTTCCGCGTCGGCTTCCTGGGCCTGCTGCACCTCGACGTGATCCGGGAGCGCCTGGAGCGTGAGTTCGGCCTCGACCTGATCGCCACCGCCCCCAACGTGGTCTACCGCGTGATCATGGAGGACGGTGTCGAGCACGTCGTGACCAACCCGAGCGAGTTCCCCGAGGGCAAGATCGAGGAGGTGTACGAGCCGGTCGTGCGGGCCACGATCCTCGCGCCCACCGAGTTCATCGGCGCGATCATGGAGCTGTGCCAGACCCGGCGCGGCACCCTGCTCGGCATGGACTACCTGTCCGAGGACCGCGTCGAGATCCGCTACACGCTGCCGCTCGCGGAGATCGTCTTCGACTTCTTCGACCAGCTGAAGTCCAAGACCCGCGGCTACGCCTCGCTCGACTACGAGCCCACAGGCGAGCAGAGCAGCTCCCTGGTCAAGGTCGACATCCTGCTGCACGGCGACAAGGTCGACGCCTTCTCGGCGATCACCCACAAGGACCAGGCGTACGCGTACGGGGTACGGCTGGTCGCCAAGCTCAAGGAGCTGATCCCGCGGCAGAACTTCGAGGTGCCGGTGCAGGCGGCCATCGGCTCCCGGGTCATCGCCCGCGAGACCATCCGCGCCATCCGCAAGGACGTCCTCGCCAAGTGCTACGGCGGTGACATCTCCCGCAAGCGGAAGCTGCTGGAGAAGCAGAAGGAAGGCAAGAAGCGGATGAAGATGGTGGGTTCGGTGGAGGTTCCGCAGGAGGCCTTCATCGCCGTGCTGTCCAGCGATGACAGCGCGGGGTCGGGCAAGGGCAAGAAGTAACCGCCGGCGCGTCGGGTCCGCCGGCAAACCGGGACCAACGGGGGTCCGCCGTGTGAAAGTGCGGCGGGCCCCTACGCGTGCGTAAGGTCGCTCTCTGTAGGAAGTGACAGGCCGCCGCCCCTTACGCGTCGGCGGGTCGGGCTCTACTCTGATCTCTGCTCGATAGTTACTCGCGGGTTAAACAACGCCGGGCGGCGGCCCGGGCGCGCGGCCCGCGGGTGCACCCAGCCGCACTGAGCCAGCCGCACCGCCGCGGGCCCCGGAGGATGTCGTGAGCGACACACAGACACTGATCGAGAACCGTCCGCCGTCCGTGGCGAACCTGTTCCTGGAGCGCGTCGCGGCCACACCGGACGCCGAGGCCTTCCGCTACCCGGTGCCCCCCGCCGGTCAGGGTCCCGACGACTGGAAGTCGCTGAGCTGGGCGCAGGCGGCCGAACGCGTCTACGCGATCGCCGCCGGCCTCATCGAGCTGGGCGTCGAGCCCGAGCAGCGTGTCGCGCTCGCCTCCTCCACCCGGGTCGAGTGGATCCTCGCCGACCTCGGCATCCTGTGCGCCGGCGCCGCCACCACGACCGTCTACCCGCAGACCAACACCGACGAGTCGGCGTTCATCCTCGCCGACTCCGAGAGCCGGGTCCTGATCGCCGAGGACGCCGCCCAGCTCGCCAAGGTGCGGGAGAAGCGCGCCGAACTGCCCGCCCTCACCCATGTGGTGGTGCTGGACGCGGCCGGCGTGGAGACCGGTGACGGGGTGCTCACCCTGGCCGAGCTGGAGCAGCGCGGCGCCGCCCGGCTGGAGAAGAGCCCCGAGCTGGTCAAGGAGCGGGTGGCGGCGATCACCAAGGACCAGCTGGCCACCCTCATCTACACCTCCGGCACCACCGGCCGCCCCAAGGGCGTGCGGCTGCCGCACGACAACTGGTCGTACATGGCGAAGGCGACCGCCGCGACCGGGCTGATCAGCGCCGAGGATGTGCAGTACCTGTGGCTGCCGCTGGCACACGTCTTCGGCAAGGTGCTCACCTCCGGCCAGATCGAGGTCGGTCACGTCACCGCGGTGGACGGCCGCGTCGACAAGATCATCGAGAATCTGCCGGTCGTCCAGCCGACGTACATGGCGGCCGTGCCGCGCATCTTCGAGAAGGTCTACAACGGAGTGGCCGCCAAGGCCCGCGCCGGCGGCGCCGCCAAGTACCGGATCTTCCAGTGGGCGGCCGGGGTCGCCCGCGAGTACGCCAAGGCCAGCCAGGACACCTTCCGGCGCACCGGCACCGCCGGCGCGCCGTTCGGCCTGACCGCCAAACACAAGGTCGCCGACGCGCTCGTCTACGCCAAGATCCGCGAGGCCTTCGGCGGCAGGCTGCGTGCCTGCATCTCCGGTTCGGCCGCGCTCGCGCCGGAGATCGGCTACTTCTTCGCCGGCGCCGGCATCCACATCCTGGAGGGCTACGGCCTCACCGAGTCCTCCGCGGCCTCCTTCGTCAACCCCGGCGAGGCCTACCGCACCGGCACGGTCGGCAAGCCGCTGCCCGGCACGGAGGTGCGCATCGCGGAGGACGGCGAGATCCTGCTGCGCGGACCCGGCATCATGCAGGGCTACCACAAGCTGCCCGAGAAGACCGCCGAGGTGCTGGAGCCCGACGGCTGGTTCCACACGGGCGACATCGGCGAGCTGTCCCCCGACGGCTATCTGCGCATCACCGACCGCAAGAAGGACCTGATCAAGACGTCCGGCGGCAAGTACATCGCGCCCACCGAGGTCGAGGGCCAGTTCAAGGCCGTGTGCCCGTACGTCTCCAACATCGTCGTGCACGGCGCCGACCGGAACTTCTGCACCGCGCTCATCGCCCTCGACGAGGCCGCCGTCATGGCGTGGGCGAAGGAGAACGGCCTGGCGGACATGGCGTACGCCGATGTCGTGGCCGCGCCCGCGACGGTCGCCCTCATCGACGGGTACGTCAAGGAACTGAACGAGGGGCTGCAGCGGTGGCAGACCATCAAGAAGTTCCGGCTGCTGCCCCGCGACCTGGACGTCGAGCACGGTGAGCTGACGCCGAGCCTGAAGCTGAAGCGGCCCGTGGTGGAACGGGAGTACAAGCACCTGATCGACGAGATGTACGACGGCACGCGCGAGGCATAGCGCTTACGCCCCGCTGGCTCTTACGCCCCGCCCCCTTTGCGGTTGTGGCCGTTTCTGTCCGACTTCGAGCACACCCGTCGCATCCGTATCACGGATCTCCCGCAAGGCGGGCCAGTTCGGTAACTCGGCGCTTATGGACGCGATCCGTCTGTCACCCTGTCGGCAACGACTGAGGCCTGCCCGAGGCCTGACCGACCGAACCGCTCGGGGAGCTGGCAATGGGGGCCATACCGATGCAATGGGAGACCGTTTCCCATGGCTTCGAGCCGTCCGCGCATCCGACCGCGCCCGCGCACGAAGACGCGCACGAGGGCGCGGCCCTGCGCACCCGGTCGCGCGCGACCCTGCCCGGCAGCCCCCTCGCGCCCAGTGCCGCCCGGGCGCTGGTGGGCAGCGCGCTCGCCGAGTGGGCCGAACTCGGCCGCATGACCTGTGCGCGGCTCGCCGACGACGTCATGATCGTGGTCAGTGAACTCGTCACCAACGCCGTCGTCCACGCGGGCACCGCGGTGGAACTGATCTGCCGGCTGGAGGAGGACGGCGCCGTCGTCGTCGAGGTCGGCGACCACCACCCCTCGCGCGCGCCGCGCGACAGCGTGGCCGAATCGCCGTACGAGGTACCGGAGTACGGGCGCGGGCTGCGCCTCGTCGCCACGCTCGCCGAGTCCTGGGGGGTCACCTACCGCAGGGGCGCCAAGACGGTGTGGGCGCGGCTCTGCGCTCAGGACGCTCCGGCGCCCGACGGGTTCGAGACGTACACCGAAGTACGCGAACTGGCCGTCGCCGAGGTCCTGGCGCCCGAGCCCCACCGGGCCGGGCGGGGCCGCGACTGGCTCGGCCGCGGCGCGCTGTCCTTCCTGGCCGAGGCGTCCGACCTGCTCGCCGGGCAGCTCGACGAGGGCCTGGTCGCCGCGCTCACCGGGCAGCTGATCGTGCCCCGTCTCGCCGACTGGTGCGCGGTGTGGCTGGAGGACGAGTCCACCGGCCGCGGCGGCTGGGCGGACGGCACGGGCCTGGCCGGACCGCGGCTCGCCCGGGTCTGGCACGCGAGCGAGAACCACATCGAGGAACTGCGCCGCAGGCTGGAGAAGGAGCCGCCACGCCCCCGGGACGGCCTGCGCTCCGGACCCGAGCCCTACCCCTGGCCCGCCGAGGCCTTCGGCCCGCGGTCCGGCGACGGCGCGGCGCTCGCCTACCGGCTGATCGCGGGCGGCCGGCCGCTGGGCACACTGGTCATCGGACGGTCCGGTCTCGACCGCTTCCCCGACGAGATCACCGGACTCGTCGAGGACCTGGCCCGCCGCGTGGCCCTCGCCATCGGCGCGGCCCGCCAGTACGCGCGGCAGGCCACCATCAGCGCCGTCCTGCAACGCGGGCTGCTGCCCGGCGCGGTCGCCGAGATCCCGGGGATGTGCAGCGCCCTCGTCTACGAGCCGTGCGACCAGGGCGGGCCCAGCGGCGACTTCTACGACCTGTTCCCGGCCGGCGACGGCCGCTGGTGCTTCGCGATCGGCGACGTCCAGGGCAAGGGCCCCGAGGCCGCCGTGGTGATCGGCCTGGCCCGTCCCTGGCTGCGGCTGCTGGCCCGCGAGGGCTACCGGGTCGCCGACGTCCTCGACCGCCTCAACCAGCTCCTGCTGGACGACGCGACGGAGGCCGCGGACGCGGCGGCCCGTGCGCTGGTCGCGGCCGGTGCCCGGCCCGTGGGCCCCGGTGACGGCCCGCAGAACCGATTCCTGTCCCTCCTCTACGGCGAACTGGTCCCCTTCGACGGCGGCGTCCGCTGCACCCTCGCCTCGGCCGGCCATCCGCTGCCGCTGGTCCTGCGGCCCGACGGCGGCGTCCGCACGGCGGCGCAGCCGCAGACCCTGCTCGGTGTCATCGAGGACGCCACGTACACCAGCGACACCATCGAGCTGGGGCCGGGCGACAGCCTGCTGTGCGTCACCGACGGGGTGACCGAGCGCCGCTGCGGCTCCCGCCAGCTCGACGACGGCGACGGGCTCGCGCGGGCGCTGGCCGACTGCGCCGGGCTGAGCGCCGAGCTGATCGCGGAGCGCATCAGGCGACTGGTACACGACTTCGGCGACCAGCCCCCGGAAGACGACCTGGCCCTCCTGGTACTCCAGGCGGAATGACCACCCGGCCCGGAACCGCGGGACCACTTCGAGGTGCTGGACAATGGGGGGTATGCCTTCTGTGCTTCCCGATGGTGAGCCCGTTCCCGCTGACGGTGCGTTGCCCGCGTCCGCGCTCTCCGGGGCCGCCGACCGGCCCCTCGGGTTCTACCTGCACGTCCCGTACTGCGCGACCCGCTGCGGATACTGCGACTTCAACACCTACACCGCCACCGAACTGCGCGGCACGGGCGGAGTGCTCGCCTCCCGGGAGAACTACGCGGACACCCTGGTGGACGAGATCCGCCTGGCCCGCAAGGTGCTCGGCGACGACCCGCGCGAGGTGCGCACGGTCTTCGTCGGCGGCGGCACGCCGACCCTGCTGGCCGCGGACGACCTGGTACGGATGCTGGGCGCGATCCGCGCCGAGTTCGGGCTCGCCGCGGACGCGGAGATCACGACGGAGGCGAACCCCGAGTCGGTCGGCCCGGCCTATCTCGCCACCCTGCGGGAGGGCGGCTTCAACCGGATCTCCTTCGGCATGCAGAGCGCGCGACAGCACGTGCTGAAGATCCTCGACCGCACCCACACCCCGGGCCGCCCGGAGGCGTGCGTTGCGGAGGCGAGGGCGGCGGGCTTCGAGCATGTGAACCTGGACCTGATCTACGGCACGCCGGGGGAGTCGGACGACGACTGGCGGGCATCGCTCGGCGCGGCCCTCGGCGCGTTCCCCGACCACATCAGCGCGTACGCCCTGATCGTCGAGGAGGGCACGCAGCTCGCCCGCCGCATCCGCCGCGGCGAGATCCCGATGACCGACGACGACGTGCACGCGGACCGCTATCTGATCGCGGAGGAGACCCTGGTCGCGGCCGGTTTCGACTGGTACGAGGTGTCCAACTGGGCCACCTCCGCCGCCGGCCGCTGCCTGCACAACGAGCTGTACTGGCGCGGCGCCGACTGGTGGGGCGCGGGCCCCGGCGCACACTCCCACGTGGGCGGGGTGCGCTGGTGGAACGTGAAGCACCCGGGGGCGTACGCGGCGGCCCTGGCGGCGGGCCGCACGCCGGGTGCCGGGCGGGAGATTCTGTCCGACGAGGACCGCCGTGTGGAGCGGATCCTGCTGGAACTGCGGCTGCGGGAGGGCGTACCCCTCGAACTCCTCCGGGAGGCGGGCCTCGCGGCCTCGCGCCTGGCGCTGACGGACGGGCTGCTGGAGCGGGGGCCGTACGAGGCGGGGCGCGCGGTGCTCACGCTGCGGGGGCGGCTGCTGGCGGACGCGGTGGTACGGGATCTGGTGGACTGAGCGTTGCCGCCCGTCAAACGGTACCGCCGGCCGTGACGAAGTCGATCAGTTCCTCCACCCGGCCCAGCAGCTCCGGCTCCAGGTCCTTGTAGGACCGTACCCGCGACAGGATCCCCTGCCATGCCGCACCGGTGTTTTCCGGCCAGCCGAGCGCCCGGCACACGCCCGTCTTCCAGTCCTGGCCGTGCGGTACTTTCGGCCATCCGGCGATGCCCAGGGACGACGGCTTGACCGCCTCCCAGATGTCGATGTAGGGGTGGCCGACGACCAGCGCGTGCTCGCTGGTCACCGACTCGGCGATGCGCCACTCCTTGGTGCCGGGGACCAGGTGGTCCACCAGGACGCCGAGCCGCGCGTCCGGACCCGGCGCGAACGAGGCGACGATGGCCGGCAGGTCGTCCACGCCCTCCAGGTACTCCACGACGACGCCCTCGATGCGCAGATCGTCGCCCCACACCTTCTCGACCAGTTCCGCGTCGTGCCGCCCCTCGACGTAGATCCGCCCGGCACGGGCCACGCGCGCGCGTGCGCCGGGGACGGCGACCGAACCGGACGCCGTACGGGTGGGCCGTACCGGAGCCGCCGACGGGCGCACCAGCGTCACCGTCCGGCCCTCCAGCAGGAAGCCGCCCGGCTCCAGCGGGAAGACACGGTGCTTGCCGAGGCGGTCCTCCAGGGTGACCGTGCCCGCCTCGCAGCGGATCACCGCGCCGCAGAATCCGGTGCCGGGCTCCTCCACCACCAGGCCGGGCTCGGCCGGGACCTCGGGGACGGGCCGGGGCTTCTTCCACGGCGGGGTCAGGTCCGGTGAGTACTGGCGCATTCGGATGACGATAGGAGAAAGCCTGGGCGGACGATCACGACACGCCGAAACGCGCCGCCAGTGCGTCCCGCTGCCCGCGGACGAACGCCGCGTCCACCACCGCCCCGTGACCGGGCACGTACAGCGCGTCCGGGCCGCCCAGGGCGAGCAGCCGGTCGACGGCGGCGGGCCAGCGGGACGGTACGGCGTCGGGGCCCGCCTGCGGCTCCCCGGACTCCTCGACCAGGTCGCCGCAGAAGACGACCGCCGGGTCGCCGGGGACCAGCACCGCCAGGTCATGGGCCGTGTGACCGGGACCCACGTCCGCCAGCAGCACCCGCCGGCCGCCGCCCAGGTCCAGCGTCCGCTCGCCGCGGACCGGGTGGCCGGGGCTGGCCAGGGCGCGTGCCGCCTCGGCCGCGAGCCGTGCGTCCAGGCCGTGGCGGACCCCGTCCCGGCACAGTCCGTCCCGCTCGCGGGCGAACACCGCGTCCATGCCGACCGCGGCGTACACCTCGGCCCCCGCGAACGCCGCCGCGCCGAAGACGTGGTCGAAGTGGGGATGGGTGAGCGCGAGATGGGTCACACCGCGGCCGGCGATCCGCTCGGCCCGCGCCCGCAGCCGGGCGCCCTCAGCGAGGCTGGACCCGGCGTCCACGACGAGCGCCGCGCTCGCCCCGAGGACCAGTCCGGCCGTACAGTCCCAGCCCGGCAGCCGGCACCGCCCCACCCCGGGGGCCACCCGCTCCCAGCCCGCCTCTTCCCAAGTCGCCGTCATACGGCGACGCTAAGCGCTCCGCTGGGCATGCCGCGATATGCCGTCGGTCGTCTGCGGCACCGTCGTGGCTGGTCGCGCAGTTCCCCGCGCCCCTTCGGGGCGCTGTCGAACCGCAGCGGACTTCACTGGACCTGCTCAGCGCCGGGAGCCGCCGGGGACGATCCGGTGGGACCAGCCTTGCCCGGGGTGTACCCCACGGCCGTACACTGGGGCGGGGAAGCTGGCACTCGCCTGCTCAGAGTGCCAGGCGAAGGACCCGAAGGGTCGCGGGGACGACTTGCTGGAGGTGGACGCGCGATGCTGAGCGAACGCAGGCTTCAGGTGCTGCGTGCCATCGTCCAGGACTATGTCGGCACCGAGGAACCGGTGGGTTCGAAGGCGCTCACCGAGCGGCACAACCTCGGCGTCTCCCCGGCCACGGTCCGTAACGACATGGCGGCCCTGGAGGACGAGGGGTTCATCGCCCAGCCGCACACCAGCGCGGGGCGGATCCCCACCGACAAGGGCTACCGGCTGTTCGTGGACAAGCTGGCCGGCGTGAAGCCGATGACCGCGCCCGAGCGGCGCGCCATCCAGAACTTCCTCGACGGCGCCGTCGACCTCGACGACGTCGTGACGCGGACGGTGCGGCTGCTCGCGCAGCTGACCCGGCAGGTCGCCATCGTGCAGTACCCGTCCCTGACCCGCTCGACCGTGCGGCATGTGGAACTGCTCTCGCTCGCCCCCGCGCGCGTGATGCTCGTGCTGATCACGGACACCGGCCGGGTCGAGCAGCGGATGGTCGACTGCCCGGTGCCGTTCGGCGAGACGGCCCTGGCGGATCTGCGCGCGCGGCTCAACAGCCGGGTCGCGGGCCGCCGCTTCGCGGACGTGCCGAGCCTGGTCGAGGATCTGCCGGAGGCCTTCGAGGCCGAGGACCGCGGTACGGTCTCGGCGGTGCTCTCCACCCTCCTGGAGACGCTGGTCGAGGAGAACGAGGAGCGGCTGATGATCGGCGGCACCGCCAATCTGACCCGCTTCGGACATGACTTTCCCCTCACGATCCGGCCGGTCCTGGAGGCGCTGGAGGAGCAGGTGGTGCTCCTCAAGCTGCTGGGCGAGGCCAAGGATCCGGGCGTGATGGTGCGTATCGGCCACGAGAACGCCCATGAGGGACTCAACTCCACGTCCGTGGTGTCGGTCGGCTACGGTTCGGGCGGCGAGGCAGTCGCCAAGCTCGGCGTGGTCGGACCGACCCGCATGGATTACCCGGGAACGATGGGAGCGGTACGCGCAGTGGCACGGTACGTCGGACAGATCCTGGCGGAGTCGTAGGTGGCCACGGACTATTACGCCGTTCTCGGCGTGCGCCGCGACGCGTCGCAGGAAGAGATCAAGAAGGCTTTCCGGCGGCTCGCACGCGAGCTGCACCCGGATGTCAACCCCGATCCGAAGACGCAGGAGCGCTTCAAGGAGATCAACGCCGCCTACGAGGTGCTGTCGGACCCGCAGAAGAAGCAGGTCTACGACCTCGGCGGCGACCCCCTCTCGCAGGCCGGCGGCGCCGGCGCGGGCGGCTTCGGGGCCGGCGGCTTCGGCAACTTCTCCGACATCATGGACGCGTTCTTCGGCACGGCGTCGCAGCGTGGGCCGCGCTCGCGCACCCGGCGCGGCCAGGACGCCATGATCCGTATCGAGGTCGAGCTGGACGAGGCGGCCTTCGGTACGACGAAGGACATCCAGGTCGACACGGCCGTCGTCTGCAAGACCTGCAACGGCGAGGGCGCGGCGCCGGGCACCACGGCCCAGACATGTGACATGTGCCGCGGGCGCGGTGAGGTGTCGCAGGTGACGCGGTCCTTCCTGGGCCAGGTCATGACCTCGCGCCCGTGCCCGCAGTGCCAGGGCTTCGGCACGGTCGTGCCGACGCCGTGCCCGGAGTGCGCGGGCGACGGCCGGGTGCGTTCGCGCCGGACCCTGACGGTGAAGATCCCGGCCGGTGTCGACAACGGCACCCGCATCCAGCTCGCGGGCGAGGGCGAGGTCGGCCCCGGCGGCGGGCCCGCCGGCGATCTGTACGTCGAGATCCACGAGCTGCCGCACAGCACCTTCCAGCGCCGCGGCGACGATCTGCACTGCACGGTGACGATCCCGATGACCGCGGCGGCCCTCGGCACGAAGGTGCCGCTGGAGACGCTGGACGGCATGGAGGAGGTCGACATCCGTCCGGGCACCCAGTCCGGCCAGTCGATCCCGCTGCACGGCCGGGGCGTGACCCATCTGCGGGGCGGCGGCCGGGGCGACCTCATCGTGCATGTCGAGGTCCAGACCCCGAGCAAGCTCGACCCCGAGCAGGAGCGCCTGTTGCGCGAACTGTCCAAGCTGCGCGGTGAGGAACGCCCCCAGGGCCAGTTCCAGCCGGGACAGCAGGGTCTGTTCTCCCGGTTGAAGGACGCGTTCAACGGTCGCTGACGTCGGCTGCGGTCGGCCCCCGGGGCGTCGGTTGCCGGGGGTCTATGCCAAGCGGAGGCCGGTTTCGGACTTGTGCGCAGGGCGTGACAACATGCGGTCATGTCATCCCCACTGACCGATCTCTGCCCACATCCGATCGTGCAGGCCCCCATGGCGGGCGGTGTCGCCGTCCCGCAGCTCGCCGCCGCCGTGTCCGAGGCGGGCGGGCTGGGGTTCCTCGCCGCCGGGTACAAGACCGCCGACGGCATGTACCAGGAGATCAAGCAGTTGCGGGGGCTCACCGGCCGTCCCTTCGGGGTGAACGTCTTTCTGCCCCAGCCCGAATATCCCGGTGCAAGCACCGGCGCCACCGGAGCGGCCAACGCCGCGCCCCCTTCTGGCGCCGTCGAGGTGTACGCGCACCAACTGGCCGGCGAGGCCGCCTGGTACGAGGCCGAACTCGGCGACCCGGACAGCGGCCGGGACGACGGCTACGAGGCCAAGCTGGCCGTGCTGCTCGACAACCCCGTGCCGGTGGTGTCGTTCCACTTCGGCGTCCCGAGCCCGGAGGCCATCGGCTCGCTGCGCCGGGCCGGCACCTTCACCCTGGTCACCGCGACCACCGCGGAGGAGGCCCTGGCCGTTGAGCGGGCCGGCGCCGACGCGGTGATCGCCCAGGGCGTCGAGGCCGGCGGCCACCAGGGCACCCACCGCGACATCCCGGAGAACGACGGCTCCGGCCTGGGGCTGCTCGCCCTCGTCGCGCAGGTCCGCGAGACCGTGGGCATACCGATCGTCGCCGCCGGCGGCATCATGCGCGGCAGCCAGATCGCCGCGGTCCTCGCGGCCGGCGCCGACGCCGCCCAGTTGGGCACCGCGTTCCTCGCCACCCCCGAGTCCGGGGCGTCCGACCTGCACAAACAGGCCCTGACCAGCCCCCTGTTCGTCCGTACGGAGCTGACCCGGGCGTTCTCCGGCCGGCCGGCCCGCGGCCTGGTCAACCGGTTCCTGCGCGAGCACGGCCCGTACGCGCCCGCCGCCTACCCCGAGGTCCACCACCTGACCTCGCCGCTGCGCAAGGCCGCCGCCAAGGCCGGTGACGCGCAGGGCATGGCGCTGTGGGCGGGCCAGGGCCACCGGATGGCCCGCGACCTGCCCGCCGGACGGCTCGTGCAGACCCTGGCGGCCGAACTCGACGCGGCCAGGGCGGCGTTGTCGGCCGGGGGCGACGTGCGATGACGGCGCCGGTGTTCGTGGTCGACTCGCTGGACGGCGTGGGCGTGCCCGGCGGGGAGTTCGTGCTCGACGGGCCGGAGGGCCGGCACGCGGTGTCCGTGAAGCGGCTGCGGCCCGGCGAGGACGTCGTGCTCACCGACGGGCGCGGGCGCTGGACCGAGGGCGTGGTCAAGGCCACCGAGGGCAAGGACCGCCTGGTCCTCATGGACCTGGAGAGCGTGGTCGAGGAGCCCGTGGAGCAGCCCCGGATCATCGTCGTCCAGGCGCTGCCCAAGGGCGACCGGGGTGAGCTGGCCGTGGAGACCATGACCGAGGTCGGCGTCGACGCCGTCGTGCCCTGGCAGGCGGCCCGCTGCATCACCCAGTGGAAGGGCGACCGGGGCGTGAAGGCGCTCGCCAAGTGGCGTGCCACCGCCCGTGAGGCCGGCAAGCAGTCCCGTCGGGTGCGCTTCCCGGAGATCGCGGACGCGGCCACCACCCGGCAGGTCGCCGCGCTGCTCGCCGACGCCGACCTCGCCGTCGTGCTGCACGAGGACCGTGACCGCGGCAGTGAGCCGCTGGCCACCGCCGAACTCCCCGCCGAGGGCGATATCGTGCTGGTCGTCGGGCCCGAAGGCGGCGTCTCGCCCGAGGAGTTGGCGCTCTTCGCCGAGGCGGGCGCGCAGCCGTACGTCCTCGGGCGCACGGTGCTGCGCACATCGACCGCCGGAACCGCCGCCGCGGCCCTCCTCCTGGGCCGCACCGGCCGCTGGTCCTGACGCCCCGTCGCCCCGGTCCCCCACGAACAGTCACCATGCCCCACGGGGCACTGCTCGACGCTCCGTCGGCCCCTCCCGGCCGGGCCTCACGCGAAGAGTTGCTGGGCTGCGGTGGATGGTGGTCGTGACGGCCGTCGGCTTTTCCTCGGCCGGGTTTGTGTGAAGAGTTGCCGGGCCGCGCCGGGCGCTGCTCGATGGTCTGTGGGCCGCTTCTCGGGCGGGGTTTGCGCGATGAGTTGCTGGGCTGCGGCGGGTGGTGGTCGTGACGGCCGTGGGTTCTTCTTCGGCCGGGTTTGTGTGAAGAGTTGCCGGGCCGCGCCGGGCGCTGCTCGATGGTCTGTGGGCCGCTTCTCGGGCGGGGTTTGCGCGATGAGTTGCTG
>NZ_JBIALO010000012.1:241468-283681 GCF_042873595.1 Streptomyces sp. NPDC004629
CTGGGCTGCGGTGGATGGTGGTCGTGACGGCCGTCGGCTTTTCCCGGGTCGGGCTCCCACGAACGGTCGCCGGGCCGCATCGGGCGCTGCTCGACGCTCCGTCGGCTGTCTCCCGGGCGGGTTGCGCCGGTCGCTGGGTCTGACGGTCGTCGGGCCCTTTCCGGGTCGGGCTCGGTGAACCGTGGCGGGGTTGCGGCGGGTGCTGGTTGGTGGGGCGGGGGTCTCTCCCGGGTCGGCTCACACGAACAGGTGACTGGCCGTTTGTGGCCTACCGCCGTGCCCACGTCGGTGGCACTCTGCCCTCCATGGGGGTATTCAGGTGGATTCGGCCCCGGCCGCGCGGGGCGCGGGTGACGGCCGTGGCGGGCCTCGCGGTGCTGGCCGTGGGCGGTGCGGTGGCCTGCGAGCCGGGCGGCCTGAACACCGCGACCGTGGCGTACACCACCGACAGGACCGCGACGGCCCGGCTCGAAGGACAGCACGTCGACGTGAGCTGGCTCAGCTGCACCGGCGGCAACGGCGGCACGGCGACCGGGCGGTCACCTTCGTCCACCGCGAGCACGATCATCTCCGTCGACTGCCGGGGACGCACCGAGGACGGGAAGGACATCACCGTCAAGGGCCGTATCACCAAGGCCGTCGACGGCGCCTGCGTGCGCGGCGACCTGGTCGCCACGGTGGACGGCAAGGAGCGGTTCCACGTCAATGGCCTGGGCGACTGCAACGCCACCCCCGGCCCGGCGTACACCCCGCCCGCCACCCACCGGCCCCCGAGCGGCCCGCGGCCCGCCCCCACCGTCACGGTGACCGTGACCCGCACCCTGTGGTGCCAGACCGACCCCTCCTGCCGTCCCGTCGCGGGCAAGTGATCCGAACCGGGTCCATCCGCGGCCTGCGCTGCATAGGGTGATCGGGTGACTGAGTCCACATCGACGGGCGCGGTGAGCGCGGCGGGTTCGGCCGGCCTCCCCCGAGCCTCTTCGTATCTGCGATTTCCCCATCTGCGCGGCGATCTGGTCGCCTTCACCGCCGAGGACGACGTCTGGCTCGCCCCTCTGGACGGCGGCCGGGCCTGGCGGCTCAGCGCGGACAACGTGCCGGTGACCCAGCCGCGCATCTCGCCCGACGGCACCGCCGTCGCCTGGACCTCCACCCGCGACGGCGCCCCCGAGGTGCATCTCGCCCCGGTCGACGGCGGTCCCGCGCGGCGCCTGACGTACTGGGGGAGTTGGCGCACCCAGGTGCGCGGCTGGACCCCGGACGGCCGGGTCCTCGCGCTCAGCACGCACGGCCAGCCCAGCCTGCGCCGCAGCTGGGCACGGGCGGTCCCGCTCGACGGCGGACCGGCGACCACCCTGCCGTACGGGCCCGTCGGCGACGTGGCGTTCGGGCCGTGCACTGTGCTGCTGTCCGCGGCGATGGGCCGGGAGGCCGCCTGGTGGAAGCGCTACCGGGGCGGTACGGCGGGCAAGTTGTGGATCGACAGGAACGCCCCCGACGCGGCGGGCGGCGCGCAGGGCGCCGGGGAGTTCGTCCGGCTGCACGAGGAGTTGGACGGCAACATCGAGTACCCGATGTGGGTGGGGGACCGGATCGCCTTCCTCTCCGACCACGAGGGCACCGGAGCGCTGTACTCCTCCCTCGCCGACGGTTCCGAACTGCGCCGGCACACCCCGATCGACGGCTTCTATGCCCGGCACGCCGCCTCCGACGGCAGCCGGGTCGTCTACTCCAGCGCCGGCGAACTGTGGCTCCTCGACGACCTGGACGGCGCGGAGCCGCGGCGCCTCGACCTACGTCTTGGCGGTCCGGGCCTGGACCTCCAGCCCTACCCGCTGAACGCGGCCCGCTGGTTCGGGGCCGCGTCCCCCGACCACACCGCGCGCGGCAGCGCGGTCTGCGTGCGCGGCGGCGTCCACTGGGTCACCCACCGCTCCGGCCCCGCCCGCGCCCTCGCCGCGCAGTCCGGCGTGCGGGCCCGGCTGCCGCGCACCTTCCGCGCGGACGGCGAGGAGTGGGTGGTGTGGGTGACCGACGCCGAGGGCGAGGACGCCCTGGAGTTCGCCCCCGCGACCGGCACCGTGCCCGGCGCCGTGCCCCGGCGGCTCGCCGCGGGACAACTGGGCCGGGTCCTGGAGCTGGCCATGGCGCCCGACGGCAGCCGGGCCGCCGTCGCCGCGCACGACGGGCGGCTGCTGCTCGTCGAACGGGAGACCGGCGAGGTCCGCGAGGTCGACCGCAGCGCGGACGGCGACGTGTCCGGGCTGGCCTTCTCGCCCGACTCGGCCTGGCTCGCCTGGTCGCACCCCGGCCCGGACCCGCTGTGCCAGCTCCGGCTCGCCCACACCACCGACCTGTCGGTCACCGAGGCGACCCCGCTGCGCTTCCAGGACTACGCGCCCGCCTTCACCCTCGACGGCAAGCACCTCGCCTTCCTGTCGAACCGGTCCTTCGACCCGGTGTACGACGAGCACGTCCTCGACCTGGCCTTCGTGGTCGGCGACCGCCCGCACCTGATCACGCTGGCCGCGACCACGCCGTCCCCGTTCGGACCGCAGCGGCACGGGCGGCCGTTCGAGACCCCCGACCGGGACGAGACCCCCGACAGCGAGGGCACCCCCGCGACCCGTATCGACCTGGAGGGCCTGGCCGACCGGATCGTCCCGTTCCCGGTCGAGGCCGCCCGCTACTCCAACCTGCGCGCCGCGAAGGACGGCGTGCTGTGGCTGCGCCATCCGGTGCGCGGCGTCCTCGGCGCGTCCCGGGCCACGCCCGACGACCCCGACCCCAAGACCGAGCTGGAGCGCTACGACCTCGTGCAGCAGCGCATCGAGCACCTGGCCGTCGACGCCGACCACTTCGAGGTCAGCGGCGACGGCAAACGCGTCCTGCTGCGCACCGACGAGCGCCTGAGGGTGGTGCCCAGCGACCGGCGGGCCGCCCATGACGACGACGGCGACACCAGCCTCACCGTCGACCTCGCCCGGGTCCGGCAGACCGTGGACCCGGTCGCCGAGTGGCGGCAGATGTACGACGAGGCCGGCCGGATCATGCGCGACCAGTTCTGGCGGCCCGATCTGGGCGGGGTCGACTGGGTCGGCGTCCTCGACCGCTACCGTCCCGTCCTCGCCCGGGTCGCCACCCACGACGACCTGGTCGACCTGCTGTGGGAGGTGCAGGGCGAACTCGGCGCCTCGCACGCCTATGTGATACCCCGCGGCGGCTACGGCTCCGGCGCCCGCCAGGGGCTGCTCGGCGCCGACATCTCCCGTCATCCGGACGGCAGTTGGCGTATCGACCGGATCCTGCCCGCGGAGACCTCCGACCCCCGCGCCCGCTCCCCGCTGGCCGCGCCCGGCGCCGCGGTGCGCGCCGGGGACACGATCGTCGCGGTCGGCGGCCGGTCGGTCGACCCGGTGGCCGGTCCCGGCCCGCTGCTCGTCGGCACGGCCGGGCAGCCGGTCGAGCTGACCGTCTCGCCGGCCGGCGGCGGCGACCTGCGGCACACCGTCGTCGTCCCGCTCGACGACGAGGAGCCGCTGCGCTACCACGCCTGGGTCGCCGACCGGCGGGCGTACGTCCACGAGCGCTCCGGCGGCCGGCTCGGCTATCTGCACGTGCCGGACATGCAGGCGCCGGGCTGGGCGCAGATCCACCGCGACCTGCGGATCGAGGTGGCCCGCGAGGGGCTGGTCGTGGACGTACGGGAGAACCGGGGCGGGCACACCTCGCAACTCGTCGTGGAGAAGCTGGCCCGGCGGGTCATCGGCTGGGACGTGCCGCGCGGCATGCGGCCGGTCAGCTACCCGCTGGACGCGCCCCGCGGGCCCGTGGTGGCCGTCGCCAACGAGTTCTCCGGCTCCGACGGCGACATCGTCAACGCCGCGATCAAGGCGCTCGGTATCGGGCCGGTGGTCGGCACCCGCACCTGGGGCGGCGTCATCGGCATCGACAACCGCTACCACCTGGTCGACGGCACCCGGATCACCCAGCCCAAGTACGCGTTCTGGCTGGAGGGTCACGAGTGGGGCGTGGAGAACCACGGGGTGGACCCGGACGTGGAGGTGGTGCAGCGTCCCCAGGACTGGGCGGCCGGCCGCGACCCCCAACTGGACGAGGCGGTGGCCCTGGCCTTGGCCGCACTGGAGTCGAGCCCTGCCAAAATTCCACCGACCCTGCCGTGACCTACTGGCGTCGCCGGGGGTCGTGCGGTGGCGTTGTGGTTGGTTGCGCCGTTCTCCGCGCCCCTTGGGGGGCTTCTGTCGTCTTTTGGGTGCGGTGGCGTTGTGGTTGGTTGCGCCGTTCTCCGCGTTCCTTCGGGGGGCTGGCGAGCCACGGCCGCGGGTTTGAGTCGGTCGGGCTCGCTACCATTCAGCCGTACGGGATCATCCGGCGTCAGGAGGCACACATGGCAGGGGAGCAAGCGGACGGCGCGCCGCGGGACGACTGCCTGTTCTGCAAGATCGTCGCGGGACAGATCCCGGCGACGATCGTCCGGGAGACCACGACCACGGTCGCCTTCCGGGACATCAACCCCCAGGCGCCCACCCACGTCCTGGTGATCCCCAAGGCGCACTACCGCGACGCGGCCGTGCTGGCCACCGCCGCGCCGTCGCTCGCCGCGGACCTGCTGCGCGAGGCCCAGGCCGTCGCCGACGAGGACAAGCTGGAGAGCTACCGCATCGTCTTCAACACCGGCAGCGGCGCCGGACAGACCGTCTGGCACGCCCACGCGCACATCCTCGGCGGTCGCGGCTTGCAGTGGCCCCCCGGATAGGGCGCCATGTCCGTCCGTGAACTGGTGGTGCTCGGCACCGCCAGCCAGGTTCCCACCCGGCACCGCAACCACAACGGCTACCTGCTGCGCTGGGACGGGGAGGGGATCCTGTTCGACCCCGGCGAGGGCACCCAGCGCCAGATGCTGCGGGCCGGGGTCGCCGCCCACGACCTGAACCGGATCTGCGTCACACACTTCCACGGTGACCACTCGCTCGGCCTGGCCGGCGTGATCCAGCGGATCAACCTGGACCGGGTGCCGCACCAGGTCACCGCCCACTACCCGCGCTCAGGACAGCGCTTCTTCGACCGGCTGCGGTACGCCACCGCCTACCGCGAGACGGTCGCGCTCACCGAGGCGCCCGTGGACCGCGACGGCACCCTCGCGGTGCCCCCCGCCTACACCCTGGAGGCGCGCAGGCTGTCGCACCCGGTCGAGTCGTACGGCTACCGCCTGGTCGAGCCCGACGGGCGCCGCATGCTGCCGGAGCGGCTGGCCGCGCACGGCATCGCCGGGCCGGACGTCGGGCGGTTGCAGCGCGAGGGCGTGCTGCGGGGTGTGTCGCTCGACGAGGTCAGCGAGACGCGGCGCGGACAGCGCTTCGCGTTCGTCATGGACACCCGGCTGTGCGACGGGGTGCATGCGCTCGCCGAGGGCTGCGATCTGCTCGTCATCGAGTCCACTTTCCTGGACGAGGACGCCGGACTGGCCGCCGAGTACGGGCATCTGACCGCCGGTCAGGCCGCCCGCGCGGCCCAGGACGCCGGCGTGCGGCACCTGGTGCTCACCCACTTCAGCCAGCGCTACCCGGGTCCGGAGGAGTTCGAGCGGCAGGCGCGGGCCGCGGGCTTCGAGGGTGAGCTGACGGTGGCGCACGACCTACTGAGAGTGCCGGTTCCGAAGCGCAGGTGAAACGCCCGTACGATGCTTTGATGCCCATCCCCAAAGCAGAACTGCACCTCCACATCGAAGGCACCTTGGAGCCGGAGCTGGCGTTCCGGCTGGCCGAGCGCAACGGCGTGAAGCTCTCGTACGCGGACACCGAGGAACTGCGTGCGGCGTACCGGTTCGAGGACCTCCAGTCCTTCCTCGACCTGTACTACGAACTCATGGCCGTCCTGCGCACCGAGCGGGACTTCGCGGACCTCGCCGACGCCTATCTGGCCCGCGCCGCCGCCCAGGGCGTGCGGCACGCGGAGGTCTTCTTCGACCCGCAGGCGCACCTCGCCCGGGGAGTGGAGATGGACACGGTCGTCGAGGGGCTGTGGCGTGCGCTCGGCAGCAGTGAGGAGAACCACGGCGTCTCCACCCGGCTGATCATGTGCTTCCTGCGGGACGAGTCCGCCGAGTCGGCGCTGCGCACCCTGGAGGCGGCCCGGCCGCACCTCGACCGGATCACCGGCGTCGGCCTGGACTCGGCCGAGGCCGGGCATCCGCCGGTGAAGTTCCGCGAGGTGTACGAGGCCGCCGCGGCGCTCGGGCTGCGACGGGTGGCGCACGCAGGCGAGGAGGGGCCGCCGGAGTACATCGCCGAGGCGCTGGACGTGCTGGGCGTCGAACGCGTCGACCACGGGCTGCGCTGCCTGGAGGACGCGGCGCTGGTCGAACGGCTGGTGCGGGAGCGCATCCCGCTGACCGTGTGCCCGCTGTCGAACGTGCGGCTGCGCGCGGTGGACGTCCTGACCGAGCACCCGCTGCCCGCGATGCTGGACGCCGGGCTGATGTGCACGGTCAACTCCGATGATCCGGCCTACTTCGGCGGCTACGTCGGCGACACCTTCGACGCGGTGCGCGAGGCGCTGGACCTGACCGAGGACCGGCTGCGCGAGCTGGCCCGCAACTCCTTCGTGGCGTCGTTCCTGGAGGACGACGAGGAGCGCCGCGCGAGGTACTTGGCGGAGGTGGACGCGTACACCTTCGAGTAGCGGCGGCCACTTCTCAATCGGCATCCACGCCCTGCTCACCGGCACCGGCACCGGCTCCGGCTCCGGCCCGTTGACGCCCGTGGTTCGTCTCCATAACCTCTGTCCTCATACATGGATGTCATCTACATGGGGAGACAGGATGCGGAGCCGTCCACGGACGACTCGACGCCCTGAAGGCCCTGCTGACCACCGGACTCGACCTCGTGGGAGCCACCCTGTGACCCGTGACCTGACCATCACCGACGTACGGCTGACCCCGATCCTGGTCGCTGACCCGCCGCTGCTGAACACGCAGGGCGTCCACCAGCCCTACACGCCCCGTCTGATCATCGAGGTGGTGACCGCGGACGGCGTCACGGGCATCGGCGAGACGTACGGGGACACCAAGTACCTGGAGCTGGCCCGGCCGTTCGCCGAGCGGCTGATGGGACGTCAGGTGTCCGACCTCAATGGTCTGTTCACGGTCGCCGACGAGGTTGCCGTGGACTCCTCCCGGGTCAGCGACGCCGTAGACGTGGGCGGGCTGCGCGGCGTGCAGACCGCCGACAAGCTGCGGCTGTCCGTCGTCTCCGGCTTCGAGGTCGCCTGCCTCGACGCCCTCGGCAAGGCGCTCGGCCTGCCCGTGCACGCGCTGCTCGGCGGCAAGGTGCGCGACGCCGTCGAGTACAGCGCGTACCTCTTCTACAAGTGGGCCGACCACCCCGAGGGCGTGGCCGGTGAACGGGACGACTGGGGCGCCGCCCTGGATCCGGCCGGGATCGTCGAGCAGGCGCGCCTGTTCAAGGAGCGGTACGGCTTCACCTCCTTCAAGCTGAAGGGCGGCGTCTTCCCGCCCGACGAGGAGACGGCCGCCGTCCGCGCGCTGGCCCGTGCCTTTCCCGGGCACCCGCTGCGGCTCGACCCCAACGGCGCCTGGTCCGTGGCGACCTCGCTGAACGTGGCGAAGGAACTCGCCGACGTCCTCGAATACCTGGAGGACCCCGCCCTCGGCACGCCCGCGATGGCCGAGGTCGCCGCCGGAACCCAGGTTCCGCTGGCCACCAACATGTGCGTGACGACCTTCGCCGAGATCCGGGAAGCCTTCACCACGGGTGCCGTCCAGGTGGTGCTCTCCGACCACCACTACTGGGGCGGGCTGCGCAACACCCAGCAACTGGCCGCCGTCTGCCGCACCTTCGGCGTCGGCGTCTCCATGCACTCCAACACCCACCTGGGGATCAGCCTGACGGCCATGACCCAGGTGGCGGCCACCGTCCCCAACCTCCACCACGCCTGCGACTCCCACTACCCCTGGCAGTCGGAGGACGTCCTCACCGAACGCCTCACCTTCACCGGCGGCAAGCTCGCCGTCTCGGACGCGCCCGGCCTCGGCGTCGAACTCGACCGCGACCGGCTGGAGTTCCTGCACCGCCGCTGGACCGCCGACGACGGCACGCTCAGGGAGCGCGACGACGCGGCAGCGATGCGCGCCGCCGACCCCCAGTGGGCCACCCCCACCGTCCCCCGCTGGTGACCCCCCCTCCCCCCACGACGGGCATCGCCCCGCAAGGGTCGCGGAGAACGGCGCACCCAGCCACGACGCCCCCGCACCCGACCGATAACGCTGGCCCCCGCGACGGGCATCGCCCCGCAGGGGGGCGCGGGGAACGGCGCGCCCAGCCACGACGCTGCGGTAGCCGACCGATAGCGCTGGCCCCCGCGACGGGCATCGCCCCGCAGGGGGGCGCGGGGAACGGCGCGCCCAGCCACGACGCTGCGGTAGCCGACCGATAGCGCTGGCCCCCGCGACGGGCATCGCCCCGCAGGGGGGCGCGGGGAACGGCGCGCCCAGCCACGACGCCGCCGCACCCGACCGATACCGCTGGGCCCCCGCGCCCGACCCCGCCCGCAGACTGACCCCGCGCACGGCATCGCCCCGCAGGGGGCGCGGGGAACTGCGCGCCCAGCCACAACGCAGTCGCAGCCAACCGACTACGTCGTCCACCGCGCCCAGCCACGACGCAGTCGCAGCCATCCGACCACATCACCCCCCGCGCCCGGTCACGGCCCCCAGCGGAGCGCAGGGTGCACACTGGCCTGACCCGCACCACGTCAGGGAGCGCACCGTGACCGCGTCTCACACGATTGCCGGAGAGGAACCGGAGCACCTCACCCAGCCCCAGCACGGGCAGGTCAGCGTCGACCCGCTGGCCGTCCTGCGCACCACCGGGGACCCGCCCTGGGACGTCTACCTGACGGGCACCGTCTTCCTGGACATCATCTTCACCGGGCTCGACGCGGCCCCCGTGCGCGGGACGGAGTCCTGGGCCCGCGGCATGGGGTCGAGTCCCGGCGGGGTCGCCAACATGGCCACGGCACTGGCCCGGCTCGGCCTGCGCACCTCCCTCGCCGCGGCCTTCGGCGACGACCATTACGGCGAGTACTGCTGGGATGCCCTCGCCCGGGGCGAGGGCATCGACCTGTCCGCGTCGCGCACGGTACCCGGCTGGCACTCCCCGGTGACCGTCTCGATGGCGTACGACGACGAGCGCACGATGGTCTCCCACGGGCACGAACCGCCCCCCGAGGAACCCGCACCGGACTGCCCGCCACGCGCGCGTGCCGCGGTCGCGTCCCTGACGCCCGGCGCGCCCGCCCCCTGGATCGCCCAGGCCGCCCGCGAGGGCACCCGCATCTTCGCGGACGTCGGCTGGGACGACACGGGCGCCTGGGACCTGTCCGGTCTTGCCGATCTGGAGCACTGCGAGGCGTTCCTGCCGAACGCCGAGGAGGCGATGCGCTACACCGGCGCCCGCTGCCCCCGGTCGGCGGCGCACGCGCTGACCGAACGCGTACCGGTGGCGGTGGTCACGCTCGGTGCGGAGGGCGCCTACGCGGTGGACCGGCGGACCGAGGAGACCGCGGAGGTCCCCGCGATCGCCGTGGAGGCCCTTGATCCAACGGGCGCAGGCGACGTCTTCGTGGCCGGCTTCGTCACCGGCACCCTGGCCGGCTGGCCGCTGGCGGACCGGCTGGCCTTCGCGGGGCTCACCGCCGCGCTGTCCGTCCAGGAGTTCGGCGGGTCCTTGTCGGCACCCGGCTGGTCGGAGATCGGGTCGTGGTGGCGCAGGGTGCAGTCGGTCGACGGCCAGGACCCGACCGCGCTGCGGCGGTACGCGTTCCTGGAGCGCCTGGTACCCAAGGAGCCCGCACGTTCGTGGCCCCTCCGCCGGGCAGTCCCCACCATCGGCTTCCGCCGCTCAGCCTGACACCCACCGCACCCCCGCCACCGCCTCCGGCGACGCACCGGCTGTCCCGGGGCCTCTGTTGTGCTCCCTGGCGTTGCCGGGCGAGGCCCGGGTCGGTCACCCGTTCGGGGGTACGCCTGCGGGCATCCCGGGGCCTCGGGGCGAGGGCGGTCCGGGGGAGCCGGGGCGGGGTGGGTGCGGGGGGCGGTTTGTGGTGGGTGGGCGAAAAGGCCTACGGCGTTGTCGGTGCACCGTCGTACTCTTGGAAGCGCGAGGCCGCCCTCAGCTACGCGGCCGTGAAGAGGAGGAACCGCAGGCCTTAAGCGCCGGCCCATGACTCAGACACCCACAGCTCGCACCCCCGCGCAGGAGCAGGCGAGAGCACAGTTCACGGTCCCCGCCCAGCACCCGATGGTCACCGTACTGGGTTCCGGCGACTCTCTCCTGCGCGTGATCGAGAAGGCCTTCCCGGCGGCCGACATCCACGTCCGGGGCAACGAGATCAGCGCGGTCGGCGACCCCGGTGAAGTCGCCCTCATCCAGCGCGTGTTCGATGAGATGATGCTGGTGCTCCGCACCGGGCAGCCGATGACGGAGGACGCAGTGGAACGCTCGATCGCCATGCTCAAGGCGAGCGAGAACGGGGAGAGCGACGGCCAGGAGACCCCGGCCCAGGTGCTGACGCAGAACATCCTGTCCTCGCGTGGCCGCACGATCCGCCCCAAGACGCTCAACCAGAAGCGGTACGTCGACGCGATCGACAAGCACACGATCGTCTTCGGCATCGGCCCCGCCGGCACCGGCAAGACCTACCTCGCCATGGCCAAGGCGGTCCAGGCCCTCCAGTCCAAGCAGGTCAACCGCATCATCCTGACCCGCCCCGCGGTCGAGGCAGGCGAGCGCCTGGGCTTCCTGCCGGGCACGCTCTACGAGAAGATCGACCCCTACCTGCGCCCGCTCTACGACGCCCTGCACGACATGATCGACCCGGACTCCATCCCCAAGCTGATGGCCAGCGGCACGATCGAGGTCGCGCCCCTGGCCTATATGCGGGGCAGGAGCCAGCCACTCTTCACGAACGTACTGACACCGGATGGCTGGCGTCCCATCGGCGACCTCCAGGTCGGTGATCTGGTGATCGGCTCGAACGGCGAGCCGACCCCGGTACTCGGTGTCTATCCGCAGGGCGAGCGGGACATCTACCGCGTCACGGCCCAGGACGGTTCCTGGACCCTGTGCTGCGGTGAGCACCTGTGGACAGTCAGGACGCGCGACGACAAGCGTCGCAACAAGGCGTGGCGGGTCCTGGAGACCCAGGAGATGATCGGGAACCTGCGCGCGGCCCATGCGCGCCGGTACGAGCTGCCTCTGCTCACCGAACCGGTCTGTCTGCCGGAGCGCGACGTGCCGATGGACCCGTACGCCCTCGGCCTGCTGCTGGGCGACGGTTGTCTGACGGGCTCCACCACTCCGTCATTCGCCGCAGAGGACCCGGAACTCGCGGTCGCGCTGGAGAGCGCGCTCCCAGGCGTCGTAGTGCGTCATCGCGGTGGACCCGACTACGCCCTGAACAGGGTGAAGTCGCCTGGTGACGTGGTGACACTGGAGAATCCGGTGACGCGGATCCTGCGTGCGCCGGACCTGTCGGGCTCCAGGTCGCACAACAAGTTCGTCCCGGACGACTACCTTCTCAACTCCGCCGACGTACGGCTGGCGGTCCTGCAAGGTCTGTTGGACTCCGACGGTGGCCCGGTCACGCAGAAGGACGGCACCTGCCGCATTCAGTACGCGACGACGTCGATCCTGCTCCGTGACGACGTGGTCGCGCTGGTCCAGTCGCTGGGCGGTGTCGCGTACACCCGTCGCAGGGCCGCCGAGGGCCGTACGCCCGGTCACGCGAACGGCCGGGACGTCGCCCACCGCCGCGACGCCCACGTCGTCGATATCCGCCTCCCTCAGGGCATCGAACCCTTCCGCCTCGCCCGCAAGCGTGACGAGTACCACGCGGCCGGGGGCGGCGGACGGCCGATGCGGTTCATCGACAGCATCGAGCCCGCGGGCCGGGAGGAGACCGTCTGTATTCAGGTGGCCGCCGAGGACTCCCTCTACGTCACGACGGACTACCTGCTGACCCACAACACGCTCAATGACGCCTTCATCATTCTGGACGAGGCTCAGAACACCAGCCCCGAACAGATGAAGATGTTCCTCACCCGGCTCGGCTTCGACTCGAAGATCGTGATCACGGGCGATGTGACCCAGGTCGACCTGCCGGACGGCACCAAGTCCGGTCTGCGTCAGGTGCAGGACATCCTGGACGGCGTGGAGGACGTCCACTTCTCCCGGCTGTCCTCCCGCGATGTGGTACGGCACAAGCTGGTGGGCCGTATCGTCGACGCGTACGAGAAGTACGACAGCAGCCACGGCACCGAGAACGGCACCCACAAGGGCGCCCGCGGCAAGGCCGGTCACGCGCACAAGGGGAAGTAGACCAGCACGAGCATGTCGATCGACGTCAACAACGAATCCGGCACCGAGGTAGACGAGCAGGCGATCCTCGACATCGCCCGCTACGCGCTCGCGCGGATGCGCATCCACCCGCTCTCCGAACTCTCGGTGATCGTCGTGGACGCCGACGCCATGGAGCAGCTGCACATCCAATGGATGGACCTCACGGGCCCGACCGATGTCATGTCCTTCCCGATGGACGAGCTGCGGCCGCCCGCCAAGGACGACGAGGAGCCACCACAGGGGCTCCTCGGTGACATCGTGCTGTGCCCGGAGGTCGCCGCGAAGCAGGGGGCCGAGGCCCCGACGCAGCACTCCATGGACGAGGAGCTTCAGCTGCTCACCGTCCACGGGGTGCTGCATCTACTCGGCTACGACCATGAGGAGGCCGACGAGCGGGCCGAGATGTTCGGCCTGCAAGCGGCCATCGTGGACGGCTGGCGCGCGGAGAAGGGCCTGGCCGGCCCGTCCCCGGCGCCCACGGTCTCGTAAGCGGGTCCGCATGAGTCCGCAGATCGTCCTCGGCGCGATCGCGCTGATCGTCGTCGCCTGGCTCGCCGCCTGCGCGGAGGCGGGTCTCGCGCGTGTCTCCAGCTTCCGCGCCGAGGAGGCCGTGAAGTCCGGCCGCCGCGGCGGCGCCAAGCTGGCCCAGGTCGCCGCCGACCCCACCCGCTACCTCAACGTCGCGCTGCTGGTCCGTGTCGCCTGCGAGATGGCCGCGGCGGCGCTGGTCACCTACGCCTGCCTGGAGGAGTTCCCCGGTTCCACCGCCGAGGCGCTGCTCATCGCAATGGCCGTCATGGTCCTCGTGTCGTACGTCGCCGTCGGCGTCTCGCCGCGCACCATCGGCCGGCAGCACCCCCTCAACACGGCCACCGCGGCGGCGTATGTGCTGGTGCCGCTGGCCCGGGTGATGGGCCCGATCCCGTCACTGCTCATCCTCATCGGCAACGCCCTCACCCCCGGCAAGGGCTTCCGCCGCGGACCGTTCGCCTCCGAGGCGGAGCTGCGCGCACTGGTCGACCTCGCCGAGCAGGAGTCGCTCATCGAGGACGAGGAGCGCCGCATGGTGCACTCCGTCTTCGAACTGGGCGACACCCTGGTGCGGGAGGTCATGGTCCCGCGGACCGACCTGATCGTCATCGAGCGCTACAAGACGATCCGCCAGGCCCTGACCCTGGCCCTCAGGTCCGGTTTCTCGCGTATCCCGGTCACCGGGGAGAGCGAGGACGACATCGTCGGGATCGTGTATCTGAAGGACCTGGTCCGCAAGACGCACATCAGCCGCGACGCCGAGAACGACGTGGTGTCGACGGCCATGCGGCCCGCCGTGTTCGTGCCCGACACGAAGAACGCGGGGGACCTGCTGCGCGAGATGCAGAAGGAACGCAACCATGTCGCGGTCGTCATCGACGAGTACGGCGGCACGGCCGGCATCGTCACCATCGAGGACATCCTGGAGGAGATCGTCGGGGAGATCACCGACGAGTACGACCGTGAGCTGCCGCCCGTGGAGGAGCTGGGCGACGACCGCTACCGGGTCACCGCCCGCCTCGACATCACCGACCTCGGCGAGCTGTACGGGCTGGAGGAGTACGACGACGAGGATGTGGAGACGGTCGGCGGGCTGCTCGCGAAGGCGCTGGGCCGGGTGCCGATCGCGGGTGCCACATCGGTCGTGGAGCTGCCGGACGGCCGGGAACTGCGGCTGACGGCGGAGGCCGCGGCCGGCCGCCGGAACAAGATCGTGACCGTGCTGGTGGAGCCGGTCGCCGCGGTCGGGGCGCCCGTCGAGAAGGAGGCCGAGTGACGCCCAAGGAACTGCGTGAGTTCTGCCTGTCCTTCAACGCGAGCGTGGAGGACTTCCCGTTCAACCCGGAGACCTCGGTCTTCAAGGTGCTGGGCAAGCTGTTCGCGCTGACCAACCTGGGTGCCACGCCGCTGACGGTGAACCTCAAGTGCGATCCGGAGGACGCGGCGCGGCTGCGCGGCGAGCATCCCGGCCTGATCGTCCCGGGCTGGCACATGAACAAGCGGCACTGGAACACCGTCACGGTCGACGGGGAACTCCCGGACCGTCTGGTCCAAGAGCTGATCGAGGACTCGTACGACCTGGTCGTCGCGGGGCTGCCGCGCGCCGAACGGCTCCGCCTCGACCGCCCCTGACGCCGCCCGCCGCCCGGGGACGACCGGGCGTGCGGGGCTTCGTATGCTCGGGGCATGACCGACAGCAACGGGCTCGACCCCGAGGACCGCAAGATCGTCACCCTGGCCCGTTCCGCACGGGCCCGCAACGGCGTGCCCGAGGGCGCGGCGGTACGGGACGAGACCGGGCGCACCTATGTCGCCGGGACCGTCGCACTCGACTCCCTGCGGCTCAGCGCGCTGCGGACCGCCGTGGCGATGGCGGTGGCGTCCGGGGCGAAGTCCCTGGAGGCGGCGGCCGTGGTGACCGACGCGGGGGGCGTGCCCGCCGAGGACCTGGCCGCCGTACGGGACCTCGGTGGCACCGGTACCCCGGTACTGGTGGCCGGGTCCGACGGCGCGGTCCGGCAGACGCTGTCTGCGGACTGAGTCTCGCCGCGGGTTGCCGACCGTGGGCCGTGGTTCGCTGCGGCTGCGTCGTGGCTGGTCGCGCAGTTCCTCGCGCCCCTTTCGGGGCGCGGTCTGGTTGAGCCTGTTTGCCGGTTGAGCCTTGCCGCGGGTTGCCGACCATCTGCCGTGGTTTGCTGCGGCTGCGTCGTGGCTGGTCGCGCAGTTCCTCGCGCCCCTTGGGGGGTGCGGTTCGTGGCCTGGTGAATAGGCCGGAAATTCATCTTGCCGGTGTCGGGCCCTCGCGTGTCAATGGACACGCGAGTTCCGACGGGCCGTCAGTTCCAGCCCCCGGCAGGGTGTCCGCACCCACCCGGTCGGGGGTGTCCGTCGGGGCGTACCTCCCATCCATCCCCACATGGCATTCCCAGACAACGGGAAGGGAGCCGGATCCCCATGAGAGGCAAGCGAACAGCAACCGGTGCGGCACTGGCGGTCGGGGCCCTCGCGGTCACCGGGCTGGCCTTCGCGCCCGCCGCCCTGGCCGTCACCCCGCAGTCGGCGACGATCACCGCCGACTGCGGAGCCTTCGGCGGCGGCGCGGCCACGCTCACCGCCACCCAGAACGGCACCTCGGCCACCTTGACCCTCAAGTCCACCGCGGTCACCGCACCACTGGCGCTGTCGGCGGACTCGATCACGTCCAAGCTCACGATGGTCAAGGCGGGCGGCGGCAGCACCGTCTTCAGCGGCAAGAAGAACCCCGCCATGGCCGCCGGTGACCCGGTCACCGTCGGCCCGCTCAGCGGCACCGTGGCCTCCGGCGACAGCCTGGAGGCGCACGGCGGCTCGCTGCAGATGACGGTCTTCGGCATCACCATCACCTGTACGGCGACCGGCAACCAGTCGCCGGGCCCGTTCGTGTTCGACTGACAGAGAGACGCCCGACGCACGGCCGCGGCAGGAGAGCTGATGCTTCGTCAGTTTTCCTGCCGCATCTCCATTGACTTCTCACGCGGCCTCCACATCAATGGCCCCCTGTCGGCGCAGCCGAGCCGCTGCGCCCGCAACCCTCAGGAGGGGGCCCATGGGTTCGACACTCCGAAGATCCGCCCGGTGGCGCTGGGCGTCCCTGCTCGGCGCGACCGCGCTCGCGGTCACCGCGGGCGGCGCCCTGGCCTGCCCGGCCGGCGCCACGGGCGGCAACGTGGACTTCGCCACCCACTGCATCCCGCCCGCGATCGCGGGCCTGCCGCCCATCGACGGCACCACCACCGCGAACATCTCGGTGGACAACGCCAGTCCCGAGGTCGGCGACACCGTCACCGTGACCTACACCGTGGTCACGGCCGCCGCGGGCAACCCCACCGACCTCGCGCTGCCGGCCGACATCATGACCCCGACCGGGAAGGTCGCCCTCGGCGGCGCGCAGAGCGGCAGCATCACGGTGGCGGGGCCGAAGAAGAACCCCCCGGTGCCGGGGAGGGGCGCCTTCCCGTCGTTCTCCATGACCGGGACGTTCACCGTCACCACGCCCGGTGCGATCACCCTCGCGCCCGGCGACTACAACATCCACACCAGCTACATCCTCGAACTGGACACCCCCTGCACGGTCACCAACCCGCCCGCCCCGGTGTCCCAGACCATCACGGCGACCTCCGGAACCCCCACCAACACCCGTGCCATCTCCCTGAGTTCGGCATCGGGGAACCCGGGTGACCGGGTCACCGTGAGCGGCAGCGACTTCACGCCGGGCGCGCGCGTCACCCTGGCCGGGCGGTCCGGGGCCGCACAAACCGCGGACACGGCGACCGCGACCGCCGACGCCCGGGGGTCCTTCAGCGGTTCCCTCGTCGTCAACGACCCGGCCACGACCGGGATCGTGGCCTACGAGGGCAGCGCGTGGAGCGCCGACCTGGGGGCCGGACCCGCGGCCTACGTCGTCAACGACACCACGCCCGTCCCCGACGGCAGCCAGAAACTGACCACCACCGTCAAGGCGGGCACCCTGTCCATGTCCCAGGCCGGGGACTCCGTGGCGCTGTCGGCGGTCGACTTCGGCCAGGGCGGCGCCGCCACGGGCGAGCTGCGGACGGTGACCGTCAAGGACTTCCGCGGCGGGCCCGCCGGCTGGTCCCTGACCGGCAAGGTCACCGACTTCACCGGCCCCGGCGGCCGGATCGACGCAGGGAAGCTGAGCTGGCATCCCGCCTGCGCGACGAAGGCGGGCAGCCCGAGCACCTGTGGGGCCGGTTCGGCCGGCCCGGTGGGCGCTTCGGGGGCCACGCTGGCCCAGGCCCCGGACGGGACGCTGACCGGCGGTGAGTTCACCGTCGACGCCGGACTGTCCCTTGACGTACCGGCGTTCACGCCTCCGGGCGGCTACTCCGGCGTCCTCACGCTCACCCTCACCTGACCGTGCCCGACTCCGGCGGCCGGGCGCCCGCCCGCACGGGGGCCGCACCCGCCCGACCGCCACGACCTACGCCCCGGGGGGTCCGCACCCATGCGCAAGCCGTACGCCCTCCTGCTGACCCTGTGCTGGCTGCTCCCCGGCCTCGCGGCCACGCCCGCGCGGGCCGCCGACAACGGCAGCTGGTCCGTCCACCCCGTCTCCTCACGCGTCGCCGCACGGCCGTACTTCCCTCTCTTTGCCGACCCCGGTCAGCGCATCGCGGACAAGGTGGTCGTCGCCAACAAGACCGCCGAGCCCCGCACCTTCCGGCTGTACGCGGCCGACGCCTACAACACCGCACGGGACGGCGGCTTCGCCGTGCGGTCGCCCGGCGAGCGGATGCGGGGGGTCGGCGCGTGGGCGCGGCCCGCGAGGTCCCGGATCACCGTTCCCGGTCACGGCACCGTCACGGTGCCCTTCACGCTGCGGGTGCCCGCCGACGCCGAGCCGGGCGACCACCCGGGCGCGCTCGTGGCGATCGAGGAGCGGATCGAACCCGGCGCCGGTGCGGTCGCGCTCGGCGTGCGCCGGGCCGTCGGCGCCCGGGTCTATCTGCGGGTGAGCGGGCCCGCGCTGCCCGCGCTGGCCGTCGAGCGCGTCCGCATCAGCCACCATCAGCCGCTCGTTCCCGGCCTCGGCGACAGCACCGCGGTCATCTCCTACACCCTGCACAACACCGGCAAGGTCACCCTCGATCCGCAGGTGGAACTCGGGGTACGAGGGCTGTTCGGCCGTACGCTGCTGGCCCGCGACCTGACCGGGCTCCCCGCGGAGCTGCTGCCCGGACAGCGGGTCCGGCTCACCGCGCCATGGCGGAACGCGCCCCAACTCGACTGGGGGAAGGTCACGTTGACCGCGCATGCCACCGGTACGCGACAGTCGGCGAGCGCCGCGTTCCTGGCGCTTCCCTGGCTGGTGGTGGCGGTGGCCGCCGCCGTGGCAGCCGCCGGCGTGACCCTGCTGGTCCGGGCACGCCGGAACCGCGCGCACCGCCCGTCCGTGCGCGCAGGCCCGTCGCGGCCGTCACACCCGGCCCCGACCGAGCCGCACCGCACAGGGTGACACCTCGGGTACCCACCGTTACCCGGACCGGCTCCGGGGCCCGTCGCGGGCGGTACGGGGCTGGGTTCGGGATCAGGGACAATGGGCGGCATGAGCGTTCGTACCCAGTCATCCGAGCAGCCGGCCGAGGCCGTACACCGTGCCGGCTTCGCCTGCTTCGTGGGCCGCCCCAACGCGGGCAAGTCCACCCTCACGAACGCGCTGGTCGGGCAGAAGGTGGCGATCACCTCGAACCGGCCGCAGACCACCCGGCACACGGTGCGGGGCATCGTGCACCGCCCCGAAGCCCAGCTGATCCTGGTCGACACCCCGGGCCTGCACAAGCCGCGGACCCTGCTGGGCGAGCGGCTGAACGACGTGGTGCGCACCACCTGGGCCGAGGTGGACGTGATCGGCTTCTGCCTGCCGGCGAACCAGAAGATCGGTCCCGGCGATCGCTTCATCGCCAAGGAGCTGGCTGGGATCAAGAAGACGCCGAAGGTCGCCGTCGTCACCAAGACCGACCTGGTGGACCCCAAGGCACTCGCCGAGCAGCTGATCGCCGTCGATGTGCTGGGCAAGGAGCTGGGCATCGAGTGGGCGGAGATCGTCCCGGTGTCGGCGGTCGGCGACAAGCAGGTGGAACTCCTCGCCGACCTGCTGATCCCGATGCTGCCCGAGGGCCCCGCGCTCTATCCCGAGGGCGACCTCACGGACGAGCCCGAGCAGGTCATGGTGGC
This sequence comes from Streptomyces sp. NPDC004629, assembly GCF_042873595.1. Taxonomy (NCBI): domain Bacteria; kingdom Bacillati; phylum Actinomycetota; class Actinomycetes; order Kitasatosporales; family Streptomycetaceae; genus Streptomyces; species Streptomyces sp. NPDC004629. The sequence continues at coordinate 260,674 of NZ_JBIALO010000012.1, forward strand.
CGAGCTGATCCGGGAGGCCGCGTTGGAGGGGGTCCGGGACGAGTTGCCGCACTCCATCGCCGTGGTCGTCGAGGAGATGCTGCCGCGTGAGGACCGTCCCGCGGACCGGCCGCTGCTGGACATCCACGCCAACCTCTACATCGAACGCTCCAGCCAGAAGGGCATTGTCATCGGCCCGAAGGGCAAGCGTCTGAAGGACGTCGGCATCAAGTCCCGCAAGCAGATCGAGGCGCTGCTGGGTACGCCGGTGTTCCTGGACCTGCATGTGAAGGTGGCGAAGGACTGGCAGCGCGACCCGAAGCAGCTGCGCAAGCTCGGCTTCTGACCGGGGAATCCGTCGCGGGGGCCCGGCTCATTCCTCAAGTGTCCAGAAGGGCGAGCCCTTCGCCGGCGCGGGCCGCACCCGAAGACGCGCGAAGTCGTAGCCCACGTCGTCGTCCTCGTCACCCGTGGGGAGGCGTCCGGACGCGTCCGGGTAGTAGTACAGGCCGTAGGACCAGAACTCCGGGAACTCATGGCACATGAGGTCGGGGTAGGCGGAGATCTCCGCATCGCGGTATCGCTCGTTGATCCTGGCAACGGCCTCCGCACGAGAGATGCCGAAGCGCGACACCATCTCGTCCGCGATCTCTCGAAAGTACTCGGTCATGCCGTCATCGAGATCCATGACGAATTCCGCGGTCATGCTGTGGGAGGTCCTACTCGTTTGTCCACGGCTGCTCATCATTGGCTCGACCGGTCCGTCCTGGACTTGCGCGGAGCGGGTTCGGTGGCGATGACGTGCTGGATCTGCCATCGGGTTTCCTCCCAGCGGGCCTTGCGCGCGGCCTGCCGCCGGTCCTCGCCCTCATCCGGGATCTGCTCGGCGTACCAGCGGCCGATCTCCGTCTGGCTCTCGCGTGCGATGTCCTGAACGGTGATCAGGGAGCTGCGCAGCATGTGAGCACGGGCCTCCTCCATCATTCGCTGACAGCCCACCCGCACGGCCTGCATCACGAGTCCGGCTCCCAGGGCCAGAAGGTGCCGGTTGCCCTCCCACCGCTCGGCGGTCCGGTAGAGCAGCTCGTGGGCCTTGAGCAACCGAGGGCTCGCCCCGCCGAGATCGATCGCTTCGTGGGCGGCCGCGAGATACTCACGGCACGCGTCCTGTACGGGTTCCTCGATCCGCTCCTGGAGGGTGCCGAGAACATGCTGCGCGAAGTCCAGCGCCAGATGTGCCGCGCGGTTCCGGTCGACCTGATCGAGCAGCTCGTTGAGTAGTTTGGGGAGTACGATCACGGTTAACTCCTGCCCCATTCACCGCGACCGCGGCTCAAGATGTCCAGCAGCTTCTCGGTGTCACCCGTGGCGATCTCAAACCTACCGCCACTGATCCCGACGGCCTCCGCAGCGCGGGCGGCGTTGGTGAACTGGTTGCCCTTGGTGACCTTGTCGGCGTTCATCTTGTGGTCGACGACCCATCCGACACGATTCCTCTTGTCGGTCATGTCCACGATGACAAAGTCGCCCTCGGCCTGTTTGCCGTGCGTTCGGTAGACACGCATATTCGTGCGCTTCTCAAGGAGTTTTTCCACGAACTCCCGCTCCGGCGGACTCATCTCGAACGGAGTGCCCTTCTTCACCTGCTGCCCCGCCCTCACCCGGATCGGCTTGTACGGTGAAAGGCCGTAGGGATCCAGCCACGTCAGGGGATCGTGAACATACGTGTCCGGGTTCGGCGCTGCGCTCAGTCCCAGGGGGTCAGGGCTGAGGTACCGCCCCGTATCGGGGTCGTAGTGGCGATGCAGATTGTAGTGATGCCCCGTCTCCACGTCGTGGTACTGACCCGGGAAGCGCAACGGTGTGTAGGCCAAGGCGTCATCGTTCCATGTGGTCGAGCCCCACAGGGTCGCGGTCCGGCGCCAGACAACAGTGCCCTGTTCACCGAGCAGCGCGGTCGGAGTTCCGATCGAATCGGTGACGATGGCGTAGAAGCGGATGTCGACTTCCTCCTGGGACATGGCGGCGGGGTTCGCGTAGCGCTCCGTCTGCGCCAGCGGTTCCATCCCGCTCTCGTCGAACTCCCACGTCATGGTCTGCTCCACCGGATGGTCCGCCAGCGTGGTGGACTGTTCGACCAGGATTCCCTCGTGCCAGCTGAACCGGGTCTCCTCCAGTACGTGCCCGTCAGTGGCCAGGTGCTGCTTCGCGACGCGGCGCCCGAGCGGATCATAGGTGTAGCGCCATGCGGTCCCGTCGGGAACGATGACCTCGGTCAGCCGGTCCTGGGCGTCCCACGTGTACCGCCATACGTCGGGCTTACGGGAGAGCCGGGTGCGCCGCCGTACCGTGAGACGCCCGCTCGCGTCGTGTTCGTAGCGCGCGTGTCCCGCCGTGACGAGACGACTTCCCTTGTACTCGCGACGCCCGGCGGTGTCCGCGCCGACGTGTGTTTCGGGCCAGAGAGCCTCGGTCTGGTTGCCTGAGTCGTCGTAGGCGTACGACTCCGTCCAATCGGATGCGTCTACGTGGACGACCCTGCCGACGGGGTCGAGTGCGTAGCGCCGCTCTCCGTCCGCGAGCAGTGCGCCGTCTGACCGCCACGTGTACTCCTGCGGCCACAGCACCGTGCCGTTCGGGCCGGTGAGCCGTTGGGTGAGCAGCCGATCCACGGAGTTCCACGACAGCGCCAGGTGCAGCATGCTGTTCCAGGCGCGGTTCGTCTCCCGGCCCGCCGCGTCATGCGCGAAGGCGATGTTCCGCCCGTCTGTGGTCAACGCGTTCCGTCGGCCGGCCAGGTCATAGGAGTAGACGGTGTCGGCACCGGAGGGGGTCCGTCGCCCGAGCAGCTGACCGGCGGCGTCGTAGGTGAGCCGCAGCGTGCGCCCGTCGACCGTCTCCGAGGTCAGCTGCCCCGCACGGTCGTAGGTGCGGGACAAATGGCCACCTCGCCATACGGCGCCCACGAGCCGACCTGCCGGGTCGTAGGTGTAGTCCGTGACCTCGCCGTCGGCATCGGTTTGCACCAGGCGCCCCATCACGTCGCGAGTGTGCCGGACGACCTGGCCGACGGGATTCGTCCGTGTGATGAGCCGTCCCGTCGGGTCGTGTTCATAGCGAACGCAACGACCGTCGAAGTCCGACTCCTCGATCAGGCGCCCGGCCGCGTCGTAGGTGTAGTCCCATGCACGCCCGGCGCCGTTGATCACCCTCGTCAGCCGGAGCGATGCGTCGTGCTCGAACCGGTGCCGCGTCCCTCCCGGATCGGTGCGGGCGCTGAGCAGGTCGAAGTGCGTGTACTCGAATTGGGTCACGGCGCCGGTCGCGTCTGTGCGGCTGAGACAGTTGCCTTCCCCGTCGTACGTCCACCACTCGGTGGCCCCGTCCGGGTGGGCGACGCTCAGCAGCTCGCCCTCGGTGTTCCACCGCCACCGGGTGACCTCGCCCAACGGTCCGGTCTCGGAGACCGTTCGGCCGAATCCGTCACGCTCGACGACCGTGCGGCCACCGAGCGGATCGATCAACTCGGCGGCAAGACCCGCAGCGTCGCAGACGAGGCGTGTCGTACGACCGAGGGGATCTACGAACTCGGTCAGACGTCCCTGCTCGTCGTAGCGAAAGCGGCTGGTCGCCCCCGTCGGATCGGTGAGGGTGAGACCGTTGCCTCGTTCGTCGTACGTGCGGTTCCACGTGCCGCCGTTCTGCGTCACGGTCTCTGTTGGCAGGCCCAACTCGTTGTACGCCACCGTGGTTCGGCTTCCGTCCGGATATCTGACAGAGAGGGGGCGGCCGAATTCATCGTTCACGTACTCGATGGTGTGACCGAGTTCGTCGGTGCGTGACATGACGTGGTGGTGTCGGTCGTAGGCAGTGCGCAGCACGCCACCGAGAGGATCGATTTCGGCGATGACCTGGCTGTTCTCATTGATCACGAAGCGTGTGGTCGGGCCGTCCGCGGTGGCCAGTGTCGTGATACGGCAGTCGGGCCACGCGGGGTCGGTGCCGTCGTAGTCGAGCGTGATGGCGATGTGGCCTGCTTCACCGCCCTCGGCGATGCAGCGGTCCTGGCCGTCGTAGGTGTACGTGTAGCGGCTGTCGTTCGTGTCCGTCCAGGACGTGACGCGCAGCCGCTCGTCGTAGGTGAAGCGCAGAGGCAGGCTGGAGGAGTTGATCGTCTCGGTGAGGTTGCCGTCCGTGTAGCCGTACCGTTTGATGACGATGTCGGCACCGTCGTCCCCCGCACCGGCCAGGCTCAGGGCGGTGACCCGCCCCTCGTCGGTGGTGATCGTGAGGTGATAGCCGGCAGAGTGGCGGATGGCCAGCGGCGTGCCGTGTTCGTCGTGGTCGAAGGTGATCGTGTGCCCATTGCGGTCGGTGATCCGTGTCAGCAGGGCGATGCCCCCTACGGGCCGGGCGAAGTGGCGTACGAGACCGGTGAGCGGATCGTCGACGCGGTAGCGGCCGTCTTCCAGGCGGGCCAACGGCATGCGAGGACCGGAGCGCGACATGAGCGGCACCTGCGACCCGGTCGGATGGGGATAATCAAGCAGCAGTCCGTCCTCGGTGACGAAGACGATGCTCTCCGCGTCGACCTCCAGACGCTGGTCGACGGTGGATGCCCAGGTAGGCCCGAACCACCAGCCGCAACGGTAATCGGACGCCACTCGGCGAGTGAAGGTCAACGGCAGCAGACCGGGCAGCTCTATGTCGTTCTGCGGTAGGTACATCGCCCCTGTGGCCATGTCCACTGGGTCGCTTCCTTTGGAGCGCACGACGCTTTTGACGCGGTTGTAGGCGCCCTTGGCGCCGTCGGCCAGGGCCGTCCTGGCGTTCTTGGCCAGCCCGCGCATGCTCAGCGCCATGCCCTTCAGCCCGCCCTTGCCCAGGGTTTTGAGGCCCTTGGCGAGTTTGCCGAAGCTGGTGATGCCCTTGGCGCCGGGTATGCAGTCCAGGGCGGCGAAGGCGACGTCCCACAGGGATGCCTTGCCCTGTGAGTACTTGTAGAGGGTGTCGGCGAGGACGACGAGGGCCGCGATCAGGACGATCGCGCCGAGGATCGGCCCGCCGATGATCATCGCGATGATGCCGACGACTGCGACGACGACCTTGCAGACCGCGACGATGGTGTCCCAGTTGTTCTCGAACCAGTGGCCGATGTCCTCCCACCACGACCGGTTCTGGATCCCCGCGTCCGACGCCTCGTCGATCTTCGACTTCGCCTCGCGCGCCGCCTCGTCCCGCATCGTCCGCGCGTCCTGGGCCATCTTCTTCGCCGCGTCCAGCGCGTTCTGCGCGGTGGTCACCTCCGACTGCGCCGTGGCGTGCGCCGACTTGGCGTTCTGCACGTCCCGGGCCGCGGCCCGCACCTTCGCCTCGTCCGGCTTGTCGGCCCCCGATCTGCTGCCGGTCGGGTCGTCCTTGTACGTGTCGGCTTCCTTGCCGGCCCGGGTCACCCAGGAATCGGCCGATGCGAGGCGGGACTTGGCGGAGGACAGGTCGGACTGCGCCTCCTTCGCCCTGGCCAGTGCCCGGTCCGCGAGTGCCTGGGCGCGCTCCAGCTTCGGCCAGAAGCCGGCGAGGGCGTCGCCGCACATCGCGTACGACGTCGTCAGCTTCTTCAGGTCCTTCGGGACGTCCCCGAACTGCTCCTTGAAGGCTTCGGCCGACTTGCCCGCCCACTCCAGCAGGGTGTCCTCGCCGGCCATGCCCTTGACCAGACGCAGCGCGTCGGACACATCGTCGGCGAAGTCGTGCAGCTGTCTGGCCAGGGAACGCACCCGCTGCGGGTCCCCCGGTGTCGGGTCCTTGTCAAGGTCCAGCGGATGCCAGTCCGCGGGCCGATGCCCCACCATCCCGCAACCCCCGTCACGTGAGCAGCACTTGTCGCGCTGATGCCGTGGCCAAGGTACTTGATGCCCGGCCCGCGGACGGCGCCGTTCAGGCGTCTGCCGTGGGCGGCGGGCAGGCCGTCTCCGTGAGCGTGGCCAGGCGGGAGGCGAGGACCCGGCCCCAGGCGCGGTAGCCCGCCGGGGACGGGTGGAACCGGTCGGCGGCCAGCCAGTCGCCGGGGAGGTCCGGCGGGCCCCCGGAGGGAAGATAGAAGACGGCGACTCCCCTCGTGGCCGCCGTCTTCAGTTTGTGGTCCAGCGCACGGACGTAGAGCGACATCGGCAGGCGCCGCCGGCGCGGCAGGGCGGCCAGGCCGTCGATCCTCGGGAGGCCCGCGAAGACCAGCGGGACGTCCTCGCCGAGCCGCAGGCGCACGTCGCGGATCAGGGACTCGGCGTCCCGGCGGAACGCGCCCGGCCGGCGCAGCCGCAGCGCGTCGTTGGTGCCGGCCACCACCAGGACCAGATGCGGGCGCCAACGGGTCGTCGGGTCGGTCAGACCCGACAGCAGACCGCGCCGCACCCCCGAGAGCGTCGCGCCCGCCTTCGCCGTCACCCGCCAGGACACCGCCCGGCCGGTCATCGCCGTCAGGGCCTGTGCCGTCTGGCCGGTGAGCGCGTCCCGGTGGTTCGGCGCGCCCACGCCCGCCGCCACCGAGTCCCCGAGCACCGCGAGCCGCAGCGCGGGCTCCGCGCCCTCCGTGGTCCCCGTCTCGTCCCCCGCCGCCTCCGGCAGCCGTACCGGTCGCGTTCGCGTGCCCGTCCTGCGCATGCGCCGAACCCCCGTCCATAACGCTGTTATGTCTATAACAGCGTTATGCTCGGCTCGTGTCAACCCAGAACCCGGATCCGGCGGAACCCGACCGCGGCGGCCCCACCCTCCGCCGCCGCCTGCTCGACGAGGCCGCCCGCGTCCTCGCCGAGGAAGGACCCGGCGCGCTCAGCGCACGGCGGCTCGTCCGGGCCGTCGGCGCCTCCACCATGGCCGTGTACACCCACTTCGGGTCCATGCCGGAACTGGTGCGCGAGGTCATGAAGGAGGGCGTCGACCGGTTCCTCGCCCGGGTGCGCGAGGTACCGCCCGCCGTCGCACCCGACGCCGACCCCGTCCGTGAACTGGCCGGACTCTGCCGCGCCTACCAGGACTTCGCCCGCGCCGAACCCCACGTGTACGCCGTGCTGTTCGGCGGCTCGGCGCTCGCCGGCTTCGAACTCAGCGAGGCGGACCGGTCCATGGGCGTCGCCCTGCTGCGTTTCCCGCGCGACGCCATCCGCCGGTGCGCCGGCGCCGGCCGGTTCCACACCGACGCGGACGCCGATCTCCTCGTACGCCAGCTGTTCGCGCAGATGCACGGGCTCGCCCACCTCACCCGCGCCGGTTACATCCTGGGCCGCTACGGTCCGGACGACGTCCTCGCCGGCCTGCTGCGGGACTTCGCCGTCGCCGCCGGGGACGAGCCCGCGCGGGCCGCGGCGTCCGTACGGTCGGGGCTCGCCGGGTGACCGCCGGCGCCGCGCCGGGTCATCTCTGGGCCCGCAGCACGTCCCGGAACCAGTCGTACGACGCCTTCGGGGTCCGGCGCTGCGTCGCATGGTCGACGTGGACCAGACCGAAGCGGCGGGCGTAGCCCTCGGCCCACTCGAAGTTGTCCAGCAGCGACCAGACGAAGTAGCCGCACACGTCCACGCCCGCTTCGATCGCCCGGTGCAGCGCCCTGATGTGGCCGTCCAGGTAGGCGATCCGCTCGTGGTCGTCGATGCCCTCGTACGAGCAGCCGTTCTCGGTGATCACCACCGGCGGGAGCCGGTCGCCGTACCGGCCTTGGAAGGCGGTCAGCAGCTCGGTCAGGCCCTCCGGGACGACCGGCCAGCCGAAGTCCGTCACCGGGTGTCCCTCGATCTCCCTGAGAGAGAAGGGGAGTTCGGCCGGGATCGACACCCCGCCGAACTCGGACTCCGTCTGCTGCGGGGCGCCCACCCGGGTCGGGGCGTAGTAGTTGACGCCGTACCAGTCGAGCGGCTCGGCGATGACCTGGAGATCGGTCTCGACGTCGCCCGGCATCAACTCCGCGATGCCCTCCGGGTATTGGCCGAGAAGCAGGGGATCGGCGAACAGGCGGTTCAGCAGGACGTCGTAGAACTCGGCCGCCGCGGTGTCCTCCGGCGCGGCGGAGGCCGGCCAGGTCGGGCCGTGGGAGTTGGCGATGCCGATGTCGGCGGCGCCGGCCGCGCGCAGCGCCCGTACCGCGAGGCCGTGCGCGAGGAGTTGGTGGTGGGCGACCGGCAGGGCGTCGAAGAGGAGGCGTCTGCCGGGGGCGTGGGTGCCCAACGCGTGGCCCAGCAAGGTGTGTTCGGCGGGCTCGTTGAGAGTGATCCATTTGGTGACGCGGTCGCCGAGCCGGGCGGCTACCGTCGACACGTACGCGGCGAAGCGGTGCGCGGTGTCCCGGTCCAGCCAGTCAAGACGGGCGGGCAGGTCCCAGTGGAAGAGGGTCGGGACGGGGCGTACGCCGGCCGCGCACAGCTCGTCCACGAGGCGGTCGTAGAAGTCCAGGCCGCCGGGGGAGTCGACCCGCGGCCAGGAGACCGAGAAGCGGTACGCGTCCACGCCCAGGCCGGACAGCAGCGCCACGTCCTCGCGGTAGCGGTGGAAGTGGTCGCAGGCCACCGCCGCCGTGGAGCCGTCCTTCACCCTCCCCGGCTCGTCCGTGAACACATCCCACACGGAGCGCTCCCGCGCATCCACGGCCCCCTCGACCTGATGCGCCGAGGTAGCCACCCCCCACAAAAACCCACCCGGAAACCGAGGCATCGGATCGCTCACATCACTCACCATGAGCGGGATCATCCTTACCCCCAGTAACAAAAGTCAACGCCCCATCAGAAGCCCCGTTAGGGGCGCGGGGAACTGCGCGACCAACCACAACGCACCCGCAGACAACCACCGACCCGAGCCACCCCGCACCCCCGCCCCCAACGCACCCGCAGACAACGACGGCCCGACCTCCGGCTGACCCAGCGGAGCGCTCACGCTCCTTCTTTGAGAACCCGCGAGATCAACACCCGCTGCTCCTCCGTCAGATACGGATCCGTGGCATAGACCGTCCTCCCGTCCACCGTGATCTCGTAGTGGAAGCCGTCCGGCACGCCGGCCGGCGGCACGTCCCGGCCGGCGGCGACCGCCCGCTCGGCCAGGGACCGCCACTCGGGCGCGTCGGGCCGCCCCGAGGTGTTCACCTCGGCGCGCCGCTCGATGCCCGCGAACCCGCCCGTGCGCCTCACCTGAATCCGCATGGTCCCTGTGTAGTACGGACCTAGGCCGTCCGCACCCCGACCTGCTGCCACGCCTTCGTCACGGCCTGGTGTTCCTCGCCCTCGCGATAGCGGGCCCGGGCCGCCGCGACCGTCAGCTTCGCGAAGTCCTCGAAGCCGGCCTGGGAGGGCAGTTCGCCGCCGGTCAGCACGTCGTACCAGATCTGTCCGGCCCGTTCCCAGGCGGGCCCGCCGAGCGCGGTGGCCAGCAGGTAGAACGCATGGTTGGGGATGCCGGAGTTGATGTGCACGCCGCCGTTGTCGCGGCCGGTCTTCACATAGCCGGCCATGGTCGCGGGCTGCGGGTCCTTGCCGAGGACGTCGTCGTCGTACGCCGTGCCCGGGGCCTTCATCGAGCGCAGCGCAGTGCCGGTGACCCGCGGCGCGAGCAGCCCGGCGCCGATCAGCCAGTCCGCCTCGGCGGCGGTCTGTCCCAGCGTGTACTGCTTGATCAGCGAGCCGAACACGTCGGAGAGGGACTCGTTGAGCGCGCCGGGCTGGCCGAAGTAGGTGAGGTTCGCGGTGTGCTGGGTGACGCCGTGGGTCAACTCGTGGCCGATGACGTCCACCGGGATGGTGAAGTCGAGGAAGACCTCGCCGTCCCCGTCGCCGAACACCATCTGCTCGCCGTTCCAGAAGGCGTTGTCGTAGCCCTCGTCGAAGTGCACGGTGGCGTCCAGGGGCAGGCCGGAGCCGTCGATCGAGTCGCGGCCGTACGCCTTGAGATACAGCTCGAAGGTGGCGCCAAGGCCCGCGTAGGCGCGGTTGACGGTGGCGTCGGCGCCGGGTTCGGAGCCCTCCTCGCGGACCTTCGTGCCGGGCAGGTCCTGCCGGTGCTCGGCGTCGTAGACGGTGCGCTGCGGACGGTCGGCTGCGGCGCCCGCGGGCGGGGCGACGGCCGGTGCCCCGATGACCGTGGTCAGCCGGCGGTGGGTGCGCTCGTAGGCGTCGCGCTCCAGGGTCCGGCGGGCCGGGCCGGACAGCGTGGAGTCCTCGTGCTGCGCCAGCCGGTCGAGGACGTGCGGCGGGACGATGGTGCAGAAGACGGGCTCGAAGCCCCCGTTCGTCGTCATGACCGCACCATTGCACTGAGTGACCAAAATGTCACTACCGGCAACCGTGATGAGGGAAATACCGTGACAAGAGGTCCGGGTTGCTCACGCACAGTGGTATGGCGAACGTTTTGTCCCGTTTATTCGCCGGGTCCCGCATACTGATACGGGCCCGCGCATCCGGCGCGGCTCGGCTAGGCTGCGGAGCATCATGCGTTTCGGGCTGCTTCTCCTTAGCTGCCGCGGCGAGGGCCTGTAGTCGAGGCCGACTCCCTCCCCGCGGAGCTTGGCGTTGCGTCGTCGGCCGTCCTTCCGGACACCGGACACAACCGGACATCTTCGAGGAGCCCACGCCATCATGGCCAACCGCCAGCAGCCCAGTTCCATGCCGATCCACAAGTACGGCCGGTACGAGCAGGTAGACATCCCCGAACGGACCTGGCCCGACCAGCGGATCACCGTCGCCCCGCGCTGGCTCTCCACCGACCTGCGGGACGGCAACCAGGCACTGATCGACCCGATGTCGCCCGAGCGCAAGCGCCGCATGTTCGACCAGCTGGTCAAGATGGGCTACAAGGAGATCGAGGTCGGTTTCCCCGCCTCCGGCCAGACCGACTTCGACTTCGTGCGTTCGATCATCGAGGAAGAGGGCGCGATCCCGGACGACGTCACGATCTCCGTGCTGACCCAGGCCCGCGAGGACCTGATCGAGCGGACCGTGGAGTCCCTGAAGGGCGCGAGGCGCGCCACCGTCCACCTCTACAACGCCACCGCCCCGGTCTTCCGCCGGGTCGTCTTCCGCGGCTCCAAGGACGACATCAAGCAGATCGCCGTCGACGGCACCCGCCTGGTGGTGGAGTACGCCGAGAAGCTGCTCGGCCCCGAGACGGAGTTCGGCTACCAGTACAGCCCGGAGATCTTCACCGACACCGAGCTGGACTTCGCGCTGGAGGTCTGCGAGGCGGTCATGGACGTCTGGCAGCCCGGCCCCGGCCGCGAGATCATCCTCAACCTGCCCGCCACGGTGGAGCGTTCGACCCCGTCGACGCACGCGGACCGCTTCGAGTGGATGCACCGCAACCTGTCCCGCCGCGAGCACGTCTGCCTGTCCGTCCACCCGCACAACGACCGCGGCACCGCCGTCGCCGCCGCCGAGCTGGCGCTGATGGCCGGCGCCGACCGCATCGAGGGCTGCCTGTTCGGGCAGGGGGAGCGCACCGGCAACGTCGACCTGGTCACCCTGGGCATGAACCTGTTCTCGCAGGGCGTCGACCCGCAGATCGACTTCTCCGACATCGACGAGATCCGTCGCACGTGGGAGTACTGCAACCAGATGGAGGTCCACCCGCGCCACCCGTACGTGGGCGACCTGGTCTACACGTCCTTCTCCGGCTCCCACCAGGACGCCATCAAGAAGGGCTTCGACGCCATGGCGGCCGATGCGAAGGCCAAGGGCGTCACCGTCGACGACATCGAGTGGGCCGTGCCGTACCTGCCCATCGACCCCAAGGACGTCGGCCGCTCCTACGAGGCGGTCATCCGCGTCAACTCGCAGTCCGGCAAGGGCGGCATCGCCTACGTCCTGAAGAACGACCACAAGCTGGACCTGCCGCGCCGGATGCAGATCGAGTTCTCGAAGATCATCCAGGCGAAGACGGACGCCGAGGGCGGCGAGGTCACCCCGGGTGAGATCTGGGCCACCTTCCGCGACGAGTACCTGCCCAACCCGGAGAACCCCTGGGGCCGTATCCAGGTCAGGACCGGCCAGTCCACCACCGACACGGACGGCGTGGACACGCTCACCGTGGAGGCCACGGTCGACGGCGAGGACACCGTGCTGACCGGCTCCGGCAACGGTCCGATCTCGGCCTTCTTCGACGCGCTGCACTCCATCGGCGTCGACGTACGCCTGCTCGACTACCAGGAGCACACGATGAGCGAGGGCGCCTCCGCGCAGGCCGCCTCGTACATCGAGTGCGCGATCGACGACAAGGTCCTGTGGGGAATCGGAATCGACGCGAACACGACGCGTGCGTCGCTGAAGGCCGTCGTCTCCGCCGTGAACCGAGCGGCCCGCTGACGCCGCTGACCGGCGATTTCCTGCGCCCGGCCGTTGTATGCAACGGCCGGGCGCACGTCGTTTACCGGCCACTTTGACGCGCAGATAACGGAAGGGTCTCGTACGGGGTACTGACTCCGCATCGCCGATGTGGCTAACATCACGCACACGCGGCGATGGGGCCGCGTGGGGGCACCGCCCACGCCCTTGAGGCAGTGGGGGAGTTACGGAGGTGCGACGTGCTGCCAGTACGGGGACGATTCGGCCGTGCCACCAGGCTTGCCCGCATCATGGGCACCCGCACCGCATGGACACCCGTCGGGGACGGCGAGTTCTTCTGCCCCGGGTGCGGGGGCGACCGCAACTACCAGCGGCTCACCGGCCGCCGCCGCTTCACCCTCCTCGGCGTGCCCGTCCTGCCACGCGGCACCACGGGACCCGTCGTCGAGTGCGCGGCCTGCCGCCACCACTACGGCACCGACGTGCTGGACCACCCGACCACCTCGCGTTTCTCCGCGATGCTCCGCGACGCCGTGCACACCGTCGCCCTCGCGGTGCTGGCCGCGGGCGGCTCCTGCGCCCGGACATCCCTGGCCGCCGCCGCCAGCACGGTCCGTGCCGCCGGGTTCGCCGACTGCACCGAGGACCAGCTCGGCGCGCTGGTCGAGGCGCTGGCCGCGGACACCGGCCGGGTCTTCGAGCAGCCGGCCGGCGCGGGCCTGGCGATAGAGCTGCACGAGGCCCTGGACCCGCTCGCCCCGCACCTCGCCCCCGGCGGCCGGGAGACCATCCTGCTCCAGGCGGCCCGCATCGCCCTCGCGGACGGCCCCTACACCCCTGCCGAGCGCGACGTCCTCGCCACCGTCGGCGCGGCCCTGACGATCTGCTCCGACGATGTGACCCGCCTGCTGGCAGCGGCCCGCATGCCCTCGTGACGGCTTCGGAGCACCTTCCCGGGTTACTCCCCGGGACGTAACCCGGCCCCGCCGTCACCCGGCGTAGTACCCCCGGACCCGCCCTTCCGCGCGGCGCGCCCCGCCCGCCGCGCCGGAAGCCCGGGGACCGCATCCGGACATCGGCTCCGCAGGGAGTGCCGGAATCCCATAATGAGGGCGATGACTCTCCTGAGCCGTATCCTCCTCGCCGCCGCGGTGCTCGCCGCCGCGGCCACCCCGCCCGCCCTCGCCAGACCCGGCCCCGGCTGCGCCTCCTCCGTGCCGTACGTGTCGGGCCGCGGCGGCTACGACACCTACCGCATCCCGGCCGCCGTCAGGACCCGCGCGGGTACCGTGCTCGCATTCGCCGAGGGCCGGCACGACGGGGTGGGCGACAGCGGCGCCATCGACGTCGTCGTGCGCCGCTCCACCGACGGCGGCTGCACCTGGGGACCGCTCTCCGAGGTCGCCGCGGGGCACGGCGACACCCGGGGCAACCCGGCCCCGGTGGTCGACCCGGACACCGGCGCGATCGTGCTGGTCACCTCGTACAACAGCGGCGCCGTCACCGAGGCGCAGATCATACGGGGCGAGGTGACCCCGGAGCAGGGCCGCCGCATCTTCGTGCAGCGCAGCCACGACGACGGCCGGCACTTCTCGCCGCCTCAGGAGATCACCGCCGATGTGAAGCCGGCCGGCTGGCGCTGGTACGCCACCGGGCCCGGCCACGCCGTGGCCCTGACGCGCGGCCCGCACGCGGGCCGGCTGGTCGTCCCCGCCAACCACTCCGCGGCCCCGCCGCCCGGATCCACCGACACCGGCCAGGAGGCCAAGTACTACGGCGGCCACGCGTTCTACAGCGACGACGGCGGACACACCTGGCGGCTGGGCTTCGTCGACGACTCCTACGACGGCCGGACCAACTCGAACGAGTCGACGGCCGCGCAACTCCCCGACGGGCGGCTCTACTTCAGCTCCCGTGACCAGAAGGGCAGCAGCCCAGGCAACCGCCTCGACAGCTACTCAAGCGACGGCGGCGGGAGCCTCGACCGGCCCTACGCCGTCCAGCGCACCCTGAACGACGTCCCCGTTGTCGAGGGATCCGTCCTGCAACTGCGCGGCCGGCACGCCCCGCTGCTGTTCTCCGCGCCGTCCGTGCCTACCGCTCGCGCGGTGATGGGCGTGTGGCGCAGTACGGATCTCGGGGTGACCTTCACCAAGGCGCGGACGCTTTCCCGGGACAAGGCCGGGTACTCCGACCTTGTCCAGCTTGACGCCGGCACGGTGGGTGTCCTCTACGAGACGGGGACCGCTTCCGCTTACGACCGGATCGAGTTCCGTGCTGTGCGCTTGCGCTAGGCGTGGGCGGGGTTTCTTCGGCTGCGGGTGCGTTGGGGCCGGGGCGCGCTCCGAGTTCGGGGTGTTCTCAGAGCAGGCCTGCTGCTGCCAGGTATTTGCCTACCTGTTCTGTTTCTGATGGGGACAGGGGGGTCTGGGGGGTCGCCGTTGTCGGCGTCGTGATGATTCCGCGCAGGTGCAGGGCCGCCTTGAATGCGCCGATCGCCGACGAACCGCCGCCCATCCGTGCCGGATCGCCGACGCCGACCATGCCGAACAGGGCGCACAGCCGCTCTTGTTCGGTTCGGGCGCCCGCCCAGTCGCCGGCCCGGCACAGCCGGTACAGGCGGACGTAGCCATGCGGGTCGACGTTGGCCAGGCCGGGCACGGCCCCGTCGGCGCCCAGCGCGAGCGCCGCGTCCACGACCACCTCGGAACCGGTGAGCACGGCGAACCCCGCACGGCCGGCCAGGCCCCGCGCGCCCGTCACGACCTCGCGGAAGCCGCCCAGGTCACCGCTGGAGTCCTTCAGCCCGGCCAGCACCCCGTCCCGGGCCAGCTCCAGCACCAGTCCTGCGGGCAGCTTGGAGTGCACGGCGACCGGGATGTCGTAGGCGATGACCGGAACGGTGCTGCGCTGTGCGACCAGCCGGAAGTGGCGGGCGATCTCCGCGGGGTGGGTGCGGGCGTAGAACGGTGCGGTGACGACGACCGCGTCGGCGCCCGCCGCCGTCACCGCCGCGACATGGTCGAGCACCCGGGGCGTCGTCATGTCGATCGCCCCGGCCAGCACGGGCAGCCGGCCCGCCACATGCCCCGTGACCTCCTGCACCACCTGCCGCCGCTGCCGGTCGGTGAGGTACGCGGCCTCCGAGGTCGAACCGAGCACGAACAGGCCGTGCACGCCCGCCTCCACCAGATGGTCGACGAGCCGGAGGAGCGAGGGGACGTCGACCTCGCCCTGCGGTGTCAGGGGAGTGCACACGGGCGGTACGACACCGGACACCCCGGTCGGGCCGTTCGGGGCGGGGAAGGTCATGGCGGCTCCCTGGGAAGACTCTGGCGCACGAGGTCTTGGGTCGACTGGTCCTCCTCCACAGGATGATGACAACGGTAGCGATGTGCCGTGTGCGACGCGGCCGAAAAGTCCGGCATGACCGCCGCGCAGCGGTCGTCCGCCCGCCAGCAGCGGGTACGGAACGGGCAGCCGTTCGGCGGCCGGGTCGCCGACGGCACCGGGCCGGCCAGCGGAATCGGGTCGATCGGGTCGAGCAGACCGGGCGTCGCGGAGAACAGGGCCCGCGTGTACGGGTGCCGGGCCCGGTCGGTGACCCGGTCCGCCGGGCACTCCTCGACGATCCGGCCGAGGTACATGGTGATCACCCGGTCGCTCATCCGCCGCACCGTCTGGATGTCGTGGGAGACGAAGACCAGCGCGAGACCCAGCCGCTCCCGCAGGTCCAGCAGCAGATTGAGGATCTGCGCGCGTACGGACACGTCCAGCGCGCTCGTCGGCTCGTCGGCGACCACCAGGTCCGGGTCGAGGGCCAGCGCGCGGGCGATGGCGACTCGCTGCCGCTGGCCGCCGGAGAGCTGGCCGGGCAGGGCGTCGCCGAGGGCCCGGGGGAGACCCACCAGGGCCATCAGCTCGCGCACCCGCTCCTCGCGTCCGGCCCTGGAGCCGCGGGCGTGCACGTCCAGCGGATCCCGCAGGATGCGCCGCACCGGCAGCCGCCGGTTCAGG
Organism: Streptomyces sp. NPDC004629; assembly: GCF_042873595.1. Taxonomy (NCBI): domain Bacteria; kingdom Bacillati; phylum Actinomycetota; class Actinomycetes; order Kitasatosporales; family Streptomycetaceae; genus Streptomyces; species Streptomyces sp. NPDC004629. The sequence continues at coordinate 276,981 of NZ_JBIALO010000012.1, forward strand.
GCGGTCGACGGGTCCTGGAACACCATTCCGGTGCTCGCGCCCACCGTGGCCCGGCGTTCGGCGGCCGGCATGGACCACAGGTCACGGCCCTTGAAGGACACGGTGCCCGAGGTCGGCCGCGCCACCCCCACGAGGACCTTCGCCAGCGTCGACTTGCCGCAGCCCGATTCGCCGACCACACCGACGGTTTCGCCGGGGGCGACGGTGAGGTCGGCTGCGGTGAGTGCGTGGACGCGGTCGCGGGTGAGGAGGCCGCCGGCGCGGGCTCGGTGGATGACGTGGGTGTTGTGCAGTGCGACGAGTGGGTTCACGTGACCGTTTCGCTTTCGGTGGTTCGGCGTTGCCGGGTCGCTGCCGGGCGAGGTGCCCCGAAGGGGCGCGGGGAACTGCGCGACCAGCCACGACGGCGCCGCAGGCAACCGACGGCAGAGCGCTTGGTGGGGTTCGGTGTGGTGGTTCGGCGTTGCGGGGTCGCTGCCGGGCGAGGTCCCCCGAAGGGGCGCGGGGAACTCCGCGACCAGCCACGACGGCGCCGCAGGCAACCGACGGCAGAGCGCGGCACATCCAGCGGAGCGCTTGCCGCGTTCACGTGACCGCCTCGCTTTCGGTCGTGACGAGGTCGATGGCGGGGTGGTGGCAGGCGGCGGTGTGCGTGGGCGTGCCCCGCGGATCCGGTGCCGTCGTCCGGCACCGCCCGCTCGCCCGCGGGCAGCGGTCCGTGAACCGGCAGCCCGCCGGGAAGTCGGCCGGTGCCGGGACGACCCCGCTGATCTGGGTCAGCCGCTCGGCCGCCGACTCCAGCGACAGCACGCTGCCCAGCAGCCCGCGCGTGTAGGGGTGGGCCGGCGCCGCCACCAGGTCCGCGGTCACGCCGGTCTCCACGATCTGCCCGCCGTACATCACCACCACCCGGTCGGTGACGTCCGCGACCAGCGCCAGGTCGTGCGAGACCAGGATCAGCGCGAAACCCAGCTCCGCCCGCAGCCGCAGCAGCAGCTCCATGATCTGCGCCTGCACGGTCACATCCAGCGCGGTCGTCGGCTCGTCGGCGACGATCAGCTTCGGATCACGGGACAGCGCCATGGCGATCAGGACGCGCTGGCGCTGACCGCCGGAGAGTTCGTGCGGGTAGCTGCGCAGGGTGCGCTCCGGGTCGAGGCCGACCAGGGTCAGCAGCTCGGCGGCGCCGTGCCGCCCGCCGCGCCGCACCAGCTGCTTCAGCTGGGCGCGGATAGTCATCGCCGGGTTCAGCGAGGACAGCGCGTCCTGGTAGACCATCGCCATCTCGTGGCCGAGCAGCCTGCGCCGGACGCGCGTCGGCTCGGCGAGCAGCTCCCGCCGGTCGAACCGGATCCGGCCGGCGACCCGGGCACCCCTGGGCGGCAACCCCATGATCGCGAGCGCGGTGAGCGACTTGCCGCAGCCCGACTCGCCGACCAGTCCCAGGATCTCGCCGGGCCGCACGTCGAAGCTGATCCCGTTGACCACGTCGACACCCCCGTGCCGGTCCGGGAACCCGATGGCCAGGTTCTCCACCGCGAGCACCGGCTGCCCGCCCGGGTCGGGCAGCGGACGCGCCCGGGCCCGCAACCGCCGGGCGGCATCGGCCAGTCCGGGCAGCGGCAGCACCTCGCCGCCGGGCTCCGGTGCCTCCAGCCGGTCGTCGTGCCCCCGCAGGTCCACCTCCCGGGCCGGGGGAGCCGCCCAGGCGTCCGAGACGCCCTCGGCGAGGACGTTCAGGGACAGCACGGTGACCAGCATCAGCAGCCCGGGGAAGACGGTCGCCCACCAGCCGCCGGTCAGCACCATGTTCTTGCCGTCCGCGATGACGCTGCCCCACGACGGGTCCGGCGGCCGCACGCCCGCGCCGATGAACGACAGCGACGCCTCGAAGACGATCGCCTCGGCGACCTGGACGGTGCAGAACACCAGCACCGGGGCGGCGCAGTTGACGGCGACGTGCCGCAGGACGATGTGCGGCGTGCGGGCACCGATGACCCGTTCCGCCGTCACATAGTCCTCGCCGTACTGATCGAGGACGTTCGCCCGCACCACCCGGGCCACCGGCGGGGTGAACAGGAACGCGATCGCGCAGATCAGTACCAGGATGCCACCGCCGAACACGGCGACGAGCACCGCGGCCAGCGCGATGCCGGGAAAGGCCATCACCACGTCGAGGCAGCGCATCAGCGTCTCGTCCACCGCCTTGCGGGAGGTGGCCGCGAGCGCCCCGAGCAGCGCGCCCACGACGAGGGCGAGCGCGGTGGCGCCGAGTCCGATGGCGAGGGACCAGCGCGCGCCGTACATCAGCCGGCTCAGGATGTCCCGGCCGAGGCTGTCCTGGCCCATCCAGTGCCCGGCGGAGGGATGCCCGGTGCCGCCGACCGGTGCCCGCTGGTCCAGTGGGTCGTCGGGGGCGAGGAGCGGCGCCAGCAGGGCCGCGAGGACGACGACGGCCAGGAAGCAGACGGCCGCCTTCGACAGGGCCGGCAGCCGGCGCGGGCCACGCAGCCGGACGCCGGGCCGGGCGAGCCGCTCGGTGAGCCTCTTGCGCGTGAGCATCAGGCCGCATCCCTCAGTCGCGGGTTGACGAGCAGGTAGAGGACGTCGATGACCAGGTTGACCACCACGAACCCGGCGGCCGTCGTCAGCACCACCCCCTGGACCACCGCCGGGTCGCCGTTCTGCACCGCGTCGATCATCAGCTTGCCCATGCCGGGCAGCGAGAAGATCGTCTCGATGACCACCGCGCCGCCCAGCAGATAGCCGACCCGCAGCCCGAGCACGGTCAGCGGGTTGACCAGGGCGTTGCGCAGCACGTTCCGGCCGACCACCACCCGGGGCGGCAGCCCGCTGCCGATCGCCGTCCGCACATAGTCCTTGTCCAGTTCCTCCACCACGGCCGTCCGCACGATCCGGGTGAGCTGCGCGGCCACTGGCAGCGACAGCGCGACCGCGGGCAGCGTCATCGTGCGCAGCCAGCCGGTGAGGGAGTCCGCCGGGTTGACGTAGCCGCCGGTCGGGAACCAGCCCCGGTCCACCGCCAGGTACTGGATCATCAGCAGCGCGAGCCAGAACCCGGGCGCCGCGACCCCGGTCAGCGAGAGGACCCGGATGATCTGGTCGGGCAGCCGGTCCCGGTGGATCGCGGCCGTGACCCCGCCGGCCAGCGCCAGCACCACCGCGAGGCCGAGGCCGAGGAAGGTCAGCTGGAGGGTGAGCGGCAGTGCGGTGGTGACCTGGTCGACGACCGGCGTCCGGGTCAGCGCGCTGGTGCCCAGGTCGCCGTGGAGCAGGTCGCCGACGAAGTGGACGTAGCGCACCGGGAGCGGGTCCAGCAGTCCGTTGCGTTCCCGGAAGTCGTGCAGCTGCCCGGGTGTCGGGTTGGCCCCCTGGAAGAACGCGGACGCCGGGTCGACGTCGGAGAACCGCATCACCAGGAACACGAAGAGCACGATGCCGAGCAGCAGCGGCACCAGCAGCGCGATGCGGTGCAGCAGGATGCGGACGACGGCCGTCATGCCGTCAGACCCACTTGGCCTGGAGGAGGTTGATGCCGGGATACGGCTGTGCCCTTATGCCGGTGAGCCGCTTCGGGTCCCAGGCGGTCATCAGCTCGTTGTGCACGACCGGATAGAGCACGGCCTGCTCGGCGACGACATCGATGTAGTCCTGGACCATCGCCGTCTTCCGGTCCGGGTCCGGCTCCCGGGTCGCCCGGTCCATGTCCTTGAACAGCTGCCCGGCCACCGGGTCGTCGGCCCACCGGGCGTACCGCATCCACAGGTTGGCCGGCCCGTAGTTGTAGTGCATGATCAGGTCGGCGTCGAGGCCGAACTGGTTCGGGTTCGAGGCGGCGGCGACGACCTGGTAGTCCTGCTTCTGGTCCAGCTTGGTGAACACGGCCGTGGTCTCCTGCGGGGACAGCGTCGTCTCCACGCCGATCGCGTCCCAGGACGCCTTGATGGTCGGCAGACAGTCCACGATCCAGCTGACGTTCACCGCGAGGATGTCGATCTTCAGGTTCTGCACCCCGGCCGCCGTCAGCAGCGCCTTCGCCTTGGCCGGGTCGTGGTCGTACACCGTCTTCGCCCGCCGGTAGGAGGGGTTGCCCTCGTTGAGGAAGGACGACGACGGCTTCCCGTGCCCCTTCAGCGCGACCTCGACCATCTTCCGGGTGTCGATGGCGTAGTGCAGCGCCTGCCGGACCCGTACGTCGTCGAACGGCTTGTGCGCGGTGTTGAACATCAGGAACAGGTTGTTCATCCCGGCCCCGCCCGCGACGCTCAGCCCGCCCCGCTCCAGCCGGGAGAGGGTGGCGTACGGGATGTTGTCGGCGATCTGCGCCCCGGCGTCGACTCCGGAGATCTTCGCCACGCGCGGGGCGGCGTCGACGATGGTCAGCCAGTTCATCTTCCGGAACGCGGGCCTGCGCGGACCGTTGTAGCCGGCGTACGCCTCGAAGGTGGTGTTCGACTTCGGGTGGTGCGCGGTCTGCCGGTACGGCCCCGAGCCGATCGCCTTCCCCCTGATCGCGTCGTCCCACGCCCCGGGCCGCGAGAAGACGTGCCTCGGCATGATCTTGGCGAGGGTGAGCCGGGAGAGCCCGTCCGGGAAAGGGAACTTGAGGACCAGCTCGACGTTCCGCGCGTCGACCTCGCGGACCTCCTCCAGCCAGCTCTCGAAGAAGCCCTTGGCGAGGGTCTGGGTGCCCGGGTCCAGGATCCGGTCGAAGACGAACACCACGTCGTCGGCCGTCACCGGCTTCCCGTCGTGGAACCGGGCGCCCGGCCGCAGCGTGAACCGCCACGTGGTGGCGTTCGGATCGGCAGGCACCCGGGTGGCCAGCGCGGGGTACGGGTCCCGGGAGATCGGGTCGGTGTCCAGCAGGCCCTCGTAGATGTGGTTGTTGGCGGCCATGCAGAACGCGGACGCCGTCTGCGTCGGGTCCCAGCTGCCGTCGTTGCCGTAGCCGATCACCGCGGTCAGCGTGCGGTCCTGGCCGCCCCCGCCGGTGTCGTTCGTCGACTCGGGCCCGGACGAGCAGGCCGCGAGCGACGGGAACAGCGCGGCGGCCGCACCCAGCGCGCCGCCGTACTTCAGGAACGACCGGCGGTGCGGTGCCGGCCCCTCGTGGGGCATGTCGTCGCGCACGGTTTCCTCCAGGAGTCCGGAACGGTGTTCGCCAAGAAGGTGGCAAGAGGGTGGAGGGATACGGCTGAGGAGATATGACGTCCTACGTCCGGCCGGTCAGCGTGACCATAGGAGGGCCCGTGGGGTCGGTCAAGGGATCGCACACGAATGGCGTAGCCGCCGGAGGCAGCACCAATGATGCAGCGAATGGCGGGAGTTGACGCTGGGGGCACCGGGAGATGGGAGGGGGGATGTCCGGATGGAGACGGCGGTCCCGGCCGGCCGTCCCTGCCCCGAACTGGGCCGCCGGTTCCACCAGTTGCTGTACGTCCCGCTCGGCAGCGCCCTCGTGCCGCGGCTCCTCGGCGCGAGCGGTTCCGTGTGGGCTTATTAGCTGACTATTTGCGAGCTTCCCGGGCGATCGATATGCCGCTTTTGAGTCACTATGGCCAAGTTTTCTTATGTTTCTGACGAAATGTGACGTTTGCTGTCCGCACCTCATCCCTCACACTTCGTCAGGAAAGGCACGGTGGGTTTTGGTGCATGGGGCTGTCAAGGCCAGAGGCGTCTCGTCGCTGGCACTCGGGGCCGTGAGCCTCGGCCTTACCTGGGGCCTGTGCGGCCCCGTCGCCGCACAGGCGCAGTCGGCGGAAGGCCGGGCGAACGCCCAGGCCGCCGCCTCGCAGGCGGCGCGGTTCGCCAAGGGAGCGGGGGTGAAGAGACATCAGCAGCGTCTTCGTGCCGCGGTCACGGGGACGGTGACCGCGAACACGGGCGTGAACGTCCGGCAGCAGCCCTCGACCGACTCGGCGGTCCTGGGCTCGTTCCCGTTCGGGGCGAGCGTCAGCATCCTGTGCTGGGACGTGGGCACTCCGGTGGACGGGAACACCGTCTGGTACCGACTGGCGGACAGCCCCGGCTGGGTGACCGCCCGCTGGGTCGCCGCGACCGGCGTCCCGTACTGCGACGGCCAGACCGGTCCGACCGGCCCCACGGGCGCGACCGGCGCGAACGGCATGAACGGCGCGACCGGTCCGACCGGTGCGGCCGGTTTGAACGGCGTGACGGGTCCGACGGGGGCCGCTGGTCTGAACGGTGCGACGGGTGCAACCGGGGCGGCTGGTCTGAACGGTGCGACGGGGCCCACCGGGGCGGCTGGTCTGAACGGTGCGACGGGGCCCACTGGTGCCGCTGGTCTAAATGGTGCCACCGGTGCAACCGGGGCCGCCGGTTTGAATGGTGCCACCGGTGCAACTGGTGCCACAGGCGCCGCCGGTTTGAATGGCGTGACGGGGCCCACTGGTGCCGCTGGTCTGAACGGTGCCACCGGTCCCACCGGGGCGGCTGGTCTGAACGGTGCCACCGGAGCCACCGGTGCCGCCGGTCTGAACGGTGCGACGGGTGCGACCGGTTCCACGGGTCCGACGGGTGCCAATGGTCTGGACGGCGCTACGGGCCCGACCGGTCCGACGGGTGCCGCCGGTCTGAACGGTGCGACGGGTGCGACCGGTTCCACGGGTCCGACGGGTGCCAATGGTCTGGACGGCGCTACGGGCCCGACCGGTCCG
>NZ_JBIALO010000012.1:283779-305564 GCF_042873595.1 Streptomyces sp. NPDC004629
CGACGGGTGCCGCCGGTCTCAACGGTGCGACGGGTGCGACCGGCCCCACGGGCGCCGATGGCGTGACGGGCCCGACCGGTCCCACGGGCGAGACCGGTTTGAACGGTGCGACGGGTCCCACCGGTCCGACGGGTGCTGACGGCGTTGTGGGTGCCACGGGTCCGACGGGTCCCACGGGGTCTGACGGTGTCGCCGGTCCCACCGGTCCCACCGGTCCGACGGGCCCCGCCGGCACCACGCAGACCCAGGCGCTGAACTCGCCCTTGAACCCGCAGACGATCCCCGCCGGCGGCACGATGACGCTCCAGGGAGGTGACTGCAGCACCCTCGGGTCCTTCATCGCCGTCAGCGGCGGGGAGACCCAGGTGTCGGGGTCGGGTCAGGTGCAGACGCTCACGAGCACTCCCGGTACCGCCTGGACCATCACCGTCACCAACCCCGGCGTCGACCCCGCGACCGTCAACGTCGTGTCGCTCTGCCAGCCGATCTGATCCAGCTGATCCCGAACGAAGAACAGAAGAGCAAGCGGTCCGTGCCGCCCCGCCTGTCCGGTGGGCGGCACGGACCGCTTTTTGCGCTCGGTCGGACATCGTGAAACGCAGTAGTATTTTCGGACTTCGGTGCGCCGGAGCATTTTTTCGGGCCGTTCGCGCAGGTGGTACGCCTGTGGCAGCCGACGGCCGTGCGCTGCTCCGAATGAGCGAATCGGTTGCCATGCTCTTGCGGTGACGGTCACTCAGATGGATTACTGAGTTTTGTCAGGTTGACTGAGTCATCCGCCCCGGCGCTCGGGCCATCCCGCTCCCTCTTCGGAGCCGTCAGCGGGACACCGCGCCTTCGGCGCCTCCCCTCTTCCTTCCTCGTCACATCCTCACCGTTGAACCGGCTCGGGACGAGCCGCAATTCCGTTGGGGCCGCGGAAGTCATGCACGGGGGCACTTACCGCCCCCGCTCCGCGCATCTGCCCCGCATACGACCCGGCCCGCACGAGCATGCGCCGACGCCGGGCACCGCATCGTTCAACCGCCCCGGACGGGCCGGCGTGCCCTGGCATGCCCTGTCCGCCCGAACACCCGTGGCTGACAAGACCGTTCGGCCAACGCCATCGCCGCCCGCTCACGCGGCCAACCGCGAAAGGAACCATCATGGCAACCATCACCTCGATCAGCACGGGCAACCCCGGCTCCGCCGGGCAGCTCATGACGATCAACGGAACCGCCCTGTCGACTGCCACCAGGGTGAACTTCGGCAACAAGTCGGCCCCCGCGACCGTCGTCAGCGGTACGCAGATCACCTGCACCATCCCGTCGCTGTGTGCCGGGCAGTACAACATCAACGTCACGGCCGGCACGTCGACCACCAACTCCCTGCCGTTCTTCTACGCCGCCACCCCGGCCGTCGCGGCCGTGGCGCCCAGCACGGGCCCGGCCAGCCCCGGCACCGTCACCGTCAACGGCAGCGGCTTCCTGAACGCCACGGCGGTGACCTTCGGCGCCGTCGGTGCGGGCACTGCACTGACCGTGGTCAACGACAGCGAGATCACCGTCACCGCGCCCACGCACGGCGCCTTCACCGGCTGCCAGGACACCGTCGACGTCACCGTCGCCACCCCGGGCGGAAGCAGCACCACGAGCGTCGCCGACCAGTTCGTCTACTACAACGCTCCCGCCGTGACCAGCCTCAGCCCGGCCACCGGGCCGGCCGGAACGAACGTCACCGTCACGGGCACGTGCCTCGACACCGTCGTCGACGCGACCTTCACGCCGACCGCCGGAGGCGCCGCGATCTCGGCGGACAGCTTCACCTCCGTCTCCGAAACCCAGCTGATCGTCGTCGTCCCCGCCGGCCTCACCGCGGGCACCACCTACGACCTTCAGGTCATCACCCCCGGCGGCACCAGCGCCATCGTCGCCGGCGACGTGTTCACCGGCGCCTGACCCCCACCCGCCCAGGGCCGCCGATCGCCCCTTGCCTTCGCGACGGCCGCCCTGGGCACGTTCTCGGGAGCGCACCGGACCGCCGTGCCCCGACCAACATCTGGCCGGGGCACGGCGTCCTCGCTCCGGTACGTGGAAAGGAGCACCCATGGCGCCGACCATCACCGGCCTCAGCCCCGCCCAGGGACCGGCCGCGGGCGGTACGCCCGTCACGCTCACCGGCAGCGGCTTCACCGGCGCGACGGCGGTCAGGTTCGGAACGAACCCGGCACAGTTCAGCACGCTCAGCGACACCACCATCTCCTGCACGACCCCCGCCGGTTCGGGCACGACCGCCGTCACCGTCACCAGCCCCTCCGGCACCAGCAATAGCGTGACCTTCACCTACCTGCCCGCCCCGGTCATCAGCTCGATCACCCCGTCCCAGGGCCCTGCCGCCGGCGGGAACAGCGTCACCCTCACGGGCACCGCACTCTCCGGCGCCACCGTCATGTTCGGCAGCCACAGCGCCACCGTCACCGGCAACACCGGTACCCAGATGACCGTCCAGGCGCCCGCCGGCCCGGCGGGTGCCGTCAGCCTCACCGTCACCACGAACGGAGGCAGCAGCACCCCGGTGGCCTACTTCTACGTCGCCCTGCCGACCGTGGGCAGCGTCTTCCCGGCCCTGGGGTCGACCCTGGGCGGCACCACGGTGACCATCACGGGCAGCAATCTGACCCTCGCCAGCGCCGTACGCTTCGGCTCGCGCACGGCCTCCGGCGTCAGCGTCGTCTCGGACGGCCAGATCACCGCCCCGGCCCCGTTCGGTTCCGGAACCGTCAGTGTCACCGTCACCACGCCGGGCGGCACGAGCCTTCCCGGGGTCGGCGATCCCTACTTCACCTACGTCGCACAGCCGGTCGTCACCAGTCTCAGCCCCAACCAGGGGCCGGCCACCGGCGGAAACAGCATCACCATCACCGGCAGCAACCTGACGCACACCGACGGCGTCACGGTCGGCGGCACTCCCGCCGAGTTCGTCACCGTCTCCGACACCAATGTGGTGGCCGTCGCGCCCGGCGGCACCCCCGGCACCGTCGCCGTCACCGTCCACACCCCGGGCGGCTCCAGCAGCGCCGGCTACCAGTACACGGCGTGATGCGTCGTCATCGTCACCCCGACCGCCCGCACCCACCGCGTGCGGGAGAATGGGCGCATGACTCTGTTCCGCGACGACGGCATCGTGCTGCGCACCCAGAAGCTGGGCGAGGCGGACCGGATCATCTCGCTGCTCACGCGCGGCCACGGACGGGTGCGGGCCGTGGCCCGGGGCGTACGGCGGACGAAATCCAAGTTCGGGGCCAGGCTGGAGCCGTTCTCCCACGTCGATGTGCAGTTCTTCGCGCGCGGCAGCGAACTCGTCGGCCGCGGGCTCCCGCTGTGCACACAGAGTGAGAGCATCGCACCCTACGGTGGCGGGATCGTCACCGACTACGCCCGCTACACCGCCGGGACGGCGATGCTGGAGACGGCCGAGCGGTTCACCGACCACGAGGGTGAGCCCGCCGTGCAGCAGTATCTGCTGCTCGTCGGTGCGCTGCGCACGCTCGCCCGCGGTGAGCACGCGCCCCACCTCGTCCTGGACGCCTTCCTGCTGCGCTCCCTCGCCGTCAACGGCTACGCCCCCAGCTTCGGCGACTGCGCGAAGTGCGGTATGTCCGGGCCGAACCGGTTCTTCTCGGTCGCGTCCGGCGGTTCCCTGTGCGCTGACTGCCGGGTGCCCGGCAGCGTCGTACCCTCGCCGCAGGCCCTCGTCCTCCTCGGCGCGCTGCTTACGGGAGACTGGGAGACCGCGGACGCGTCCGAGCCGCGGCACGTCCGGGAGGGGAACGGGCTGGTGTCGGCCTACCTGCACTGGCACCTGGAGCGCGGGCTGCGCTCACTCCGGTACGTGGAAAAGTCATAGGCACGGCGTCGGCGCCGGCGGTGCGGACACCGTAGTAGGGAGACGAGAAGCACATGGTCGTACGCGGGATCCTGGGGCGCCAGCGGCGCGAGTACAAGGCGCCGGAGCCGCACCCGTCCGGTGCCCGCGCGCCGAAGCTCCCCGGCGAACTGGTCCCCGAACACGTGGCCATCGTCATGGACGGCAACGGGCGCTGGGCCAAGGAGCGCGGGCTGCCCCGGACCGAGGGGCACAAGGTCGGCGCGGAGCGGGTGCTGGACGTGCTCCAGGGCGCGGTCGAGATCGGCGTCCGCAACATCTCCCTGTACGCCTTCTCCACCGAGAACTGGAAGCGCTCGCCGGACGAGGTCCGCTTCCTGATGAACTTCAACCGCGACTTCATCCGCAAGACCCGCGACGAACTCGACGCCCTCGGCATCCGGGTGCGCTGGGCGGGCCGCATGCCCCGGCTGTGGAAGTCGGTCGCCAAGGAACTCCAGGTCGCCCAGGAACAGACCAAGGGCAACGACCTGCTCACGCTGTACTTCTGCATGAACTACGGCGGCCGGGCCGAGCTGGCCGACGCGGCGCGGGCGCTGGCCGAGGATGTGCGGGCCGGTCGGCTCGACCCCGCCAAGGTCACCGAGAAGACCATCCAGAAGTACCTCTACTACCCGGACATGCCGGACGTCGACCTGTTCCTGCGCCCGAGCGGCGAGCAGCGCACCTCCAACTACCTGATCTGGCAGAGCGCCTACGCCGAGATGGTCTTCCAGGACGTGCTGTGGCCCGACTTCGACCGCCGTCACCTGTGGCGAGCCTGCGTCGAGTTCGCCTCCCGCGACCGGCGCTTCGGCGGCGCGATCCCCAACGAACAACAACTGACCACGAAGCCCAACCACCCCACTCCCTGACATCCCCCTCGGACGAGTGCCGTCGGGCTTGCGGTCCGGGGTCAGGTGCGGGCGTGTCGTGGCCGATCGCGCAGTTCCCCGCGCCCCTGGGTCGGCTGCGGCTGGCCAAGCCCGCAGAGTCGGCCCTGATCCGCCGCGGGTGATCGCCGTTGGGTTTGCGGTTTGGGGTCAGGTGCGGGCGTGTCGTGGCCGATCGCGCAGTTCCCCGCGCCCCTGGGTCGGCTGCGGCTGGCCAAGCCTGCAAGGCCGGAGCCGCCTGCTGGGCTTGCAAGCGCGGATGGCTGCAACCCCCTAAGAGGCGCGGGGAACTGCGCGATCAGCCCCCACCGACCCGCACCCGGCAACAATCCCGCACCCGAAACGGCGCGACCCCCACCCGCTCAACCAGCGGCGCACTCCGCACAGGTCCCAAAAACCTCCACCGTATGCGCCACATTCACAAACCCGTGCTCCGCCGCGATCGCCTCCGCCCACTTCTCCACCGCGGGCCCTTCCACCTCGACCGCCTTGCCGCAGGTACGGCACACGAGGTGGTGGTGGTGTTCGCCGCTGGAGCAGCGGCGGTAGACCGACTCGCCGTCGGAGGTGCGCAGGACGTCGACCTCACCGGCGTCGGCGAGGGACTGGAGGGTGCGGTAGACCGTGGTCAGGCCGACCGAGTCGCCCTTGTGCTTCAGCATGTCGTGGAGTTCTTGCGCGCTGCGGAACTCGTCGACCTCGTTCAGGGCCGCCGCGACGGCGGCCCGCTGACGGGTCGAGCGGCCCTTCACGGGCGGTCCAGCGGTCGTCACCGGTTGCCTCCTCACAGTTCTGCGTCTGCCGGGCCATTGTGCCAGTCCGGCCCGTGCGCAGTCAGACGCCGACTTCGTCGCCGGCCCCCCGGGTGACCGGAATCGAGCACTCCGCGGGGTCCCCGGGAGGCTGCGCGGCGGCGAGCGCCCGGGCGCGGCGCCGGGCCAGCGGCGTGGCCAGCGCCGTCAGCAGCATGAACGCGGCGATCGTCAGCAGCACGATGGTCGCGCCCGGCGGCACGTCCTGGTAGTACGACGTGATCGTGCCGCCGATCGTCACGGTGACGCCGAGGGCGACGGCGATCGCGAAGGTGGCCGCGAAACTCCGGCTGAGTTGCTGGGCGGCGGCCACCGGGACCACCATCAGCGCGCTCACCAGCAGCAGCCCGACCACGCGCATGGCGACGGTCACGGTCACCGCCGCGGTGATCGCCGTCAGCAGGTTCAGCGCCCGCACCGGCAGCCCCGTGACCCGGGCGAACTCCTCGTCCTGGCTGACCGCGAACAGCTGGCGGCGCAGCCCCAGGGTGACCAGGACCACGAACGCGGCCAGCACACAGATCGCCGTGACGTCGGACTGCGACACGGTCGACAGCGAGCCGAACAGGTACGACGTCAGGTTCGCCGTGGAGCCCGTCGGCGCGAGGTTGATGAACATGACACCACCGGCCATGCCGCCGTAGAAGAGCATGGCGAGGGCGATGTCGCCGCGGGTGCGGCCGTACCAGCGGATCAGCTCCATGAGGACCGCGCCGAGCACGGAGACGGCGGTGGCCATCCACACCGGCGAGGTGGACAGCAGGAAGCCGAGGCCGACGCCCGTCATCGCGACGTGGCCGATGCCGTCGCCCATCAGGGCCTGGCGGCGCTGGACGAGGTAGATGCCGATGGCGGGGGCGGTGATGCCGACCAGGACGGCGGCGAGCAGGGCCCGCTGCATGAAGGCGTAGTCGAGGAAGTCCATCAGCTCAGCAGTCCCGTGCGGATCGGATCGGCGCCCGCGGGTGCGTGCGGGTGCACATGGTCGTGGCCGGGCAGGGCGTGCTGGCCGACGGCCCGGGGCGGCGGGCCGTCGTGCAGTACGCAGCCGTCGCGCAGGACGACCGCCCGGTCGATCAGGGGCTCCAGCGGGCCGAGTTCGTGGAGCACCAGCAGGACCGTGGTGCCCTGTGCGACCTGGTCGCGGAGCGTTCGGGCGAGCACTTCCTGGCTGGCCAGATCGACGCCCGCCATCGGCTCGTCCATGATCAGCAGTTCGGGTTCGGCGACCAGGGCGCGGGCGATCAGGACCCGCTGGTGCTGGCCGCCGGAGAGGGCGTTGACGGAGTCCTTCGCCCGGTCGGCCATGCCGACGAGGTCCAGGGCGCGGTGCACGGCCGCGCGGTCGGCCCGGCCGAACAGTCCGAACCGGGTGCGGGAGAGCCGGCCTGAGGCGACGATCTCGGTGACCGTCGCGGGCACCCCGCCGGCCGCGGTGGTCCGCTGCGGTACGTAGCCCACGCGCCGCCAGTCCCGGAACCGCTCCCGGTCCGTGCCGAACAGGTCGATCTGCCCGGCGCTGAGCGGTACCTGCCCGATGACGGCGCGGATCGCGGTCGACTTGCCGGACCCGTTCGCGCCGAGCAGCGCGACGACCTCACCGCGGTGCACGGTGAGGTCGATGCCGCGCAGGACGGGGCGCGAGCCCAGCTCGGCGTGTACGCCGCGCATCGATATGACGGGCTCGTCCTTGACGTCGTCGACGCCCATGCCGTCCTCCGTAACGATCGGAACGATCACTTGCCGCCCAAGGCGGTCTGCAGCGCCTTGAGGTTCGCCTCCTGGACCGAGAGGTAGTCGTCGCCCCGGGACTGGTCCGTGATGCCCTCGATCGGGTCGAGGACATCGGTCTTCAGCTGTGCGTCCCGGGCGATGGTCTTCGCGGTCTTGTCGCTGACGAGCGTCTCGTAGAACACGGTGGTGACGCCGTCGGCCTTAGCCATCTTCTCAAGGTCCTTGACCCGGGCTGCGCTGGGCTCCGACTCGGGGTCGAGGCCGTTGATGGCCTCCTCGGTCAGGCCGTAGCGCTCGGCGAGGTAGCCGAAGGCGGCGTGCGTGGTGATGAAGACCTTGGTCTTCGTGTTCGCCAGGCCGTCCTTGAACTGCTTGTCGAGATCGTCGAGCTTCTTGACCAGGGCCGCGGTGTTCTTCTTGTAGTCGGCGGCGTGGCCGGGGTCGGCCTTCTCGAATGCCGTGCCGACGCCCTCGGCGACCTCGGCGTAGCGCACCGGGTCGAGCCAGATGTGCGGGTCCTTGCCGCCGGACTCCTCGCCCTCGTGGGCGTCGTGTTCGGCCGCGTGCCCGCCGACCTCGTTGCCGTGCTCCTCCAGGGTGGTCAGGGAGGCGGCGTCGATCTTCGTCTTGATCTGGGACTGGGCGACGGCGTCGTCGACGGAGGGCTGGAGGTTCTTGAGGTAGAGCACCGCGTCGGACTCCTGGAGCTGCGCGGTCTGCTTGGCGCTGATCTCCAGGTCGTGCGGTTCCTGGCCGGGCTGGGTGAGACTGGTGACGTGGACGTGGTCGCCGCCGATCTGCTCGGCGAGGAAGGCCATGGGGTAGAACGACGCGACGACATCGAACTTGCCGGTGTCACCCGCCGCGGCGCTGTCGCTGGAGCAGGCGGAGAGGGTGGCTATGCCGAGGGCGGTGGCCGCGGTCGCCGCGGCGGCGGGTATCAGGCGTCGTCGTACGTTCATGACAGTCATTTTCAGCAAATATGGAAACGGTTGTCAACAAGCTCCCCGGAGATGCTGAGGGGCCCACCGATTTGGTCGAGGGGGAGCCTGCGCCGGTAACCTGAGGCATTCGCTGGAAGCATCTCGCTTCGTCGCCCGTCGTCGTAATGAAGAGAGCACCGTGGCCGCCGACAAGATCGACACCATCGTCAGCCTGAGCAAGCGCCGTGGCTTCGTATTCCCCTGCAGTGAGATCTACGGCGGCCAGCGTGCCGCCTGGGACTACGGGCCCCTGGGTGTCGAGCTCAAGGAGAACATCAAGCGCCAGTGGTGGCGCTACATGGTGACGTCGCGCGAGGACGTGGTCGGTCTCGACTCGTCCGTCATCCTGGCCCCCGAGGTCTGGGTGGCCTCCGGCCACGTCGCGACCTTCACGGACCCGCTGACCGAGTGCACCGCCTGCCACAAGCGGTTCCGTGCGGATCATCTGGAGGAGGCGTACGAGGCCAAGCGCGGTCGCATGCCCGAGAACGGCCTCGCGGACGTCAACTGCCCCAACTGCGGCAACAAGGGCCAGTTCACCGAGCCCAAGCAGTTCTCCGGCCTGCTGTCCACCCACCTCGGCCCGACGCAGGACTCCGGCTCGGTCGCCTATCTGCGCCCGGAGACCGCCCAGGGCATCTTCACCAACTTCGCCCAGGTGCAGACCACCTCGCGCCGCAAGCCGCCGTTCGGCATCGCGCAGATGGGCAAGTCGTTCCGCAACGAGATCACGCCGGGCAACTTCATCTTCCGCACCCGCGAGTTCGAGCAGATGGAGATGGAGTTCTTCGTCAAGCCGGGCGAGGACGAGAAGTGGCAGGAGTACTGGATGGAGCAGCGCTGGAGCTGGTACACGGGCCTCGGCCTGCGTACGGAGAACATGCGCTGGTACGAGCACCCGAAGGAGAAGCTCTCCCACTACTCCAAGCGCACGGCCGACATCGAGTACCGCTTCAACTTCGGCGGCAACGAGTGGGGCGAGCTTGAGGGCGTCGCCAACCGCACCGACTACGACCTGGGTGCCCACTCCAAGGCCTCCGGCCAGGACCTGTCCTACTTCGACCAGGAGGCCGGCGAGCGCTGGACGCCGTACGTCATCGAGCCGGCGGCCGGTGTCGGCCGCGCGATGCTCGCCTTCCTGCTCGACGCGTACGTCGAGGACGAGGCGCCCAACGCCAAGGGCAAGATGGAGAAGCGCACGGTGCTGCGGCTCGACCACCGGCTCGCCCCGGTGAAGGTCGCCGTGCTCCCGCTGTCCCGCAACCCGGAGCTGTCCCCGAAGGCCAAGGGCCTCGCCCAGGCGCTGCGCCAGCACTGGAACATCGAGTTCGACGACGCCGGCGCCATCGGCCGCCGCTACCGGCGCCAGGACGAGATCGGCACGCCGTACTGCGTGACGGTCGACTTCGACACGCTGGAGGACAACGCGGTCACCGTCCGCGAGCGTGACTCGATGAAGCAGGAACGCGTGTCGCTGGACCAGATCGAAACCTACCTGTCGGCCCGCCTCCTGGGCAGCTAGCCCCTGCCGGGGGCCCAGCACCGCTCTGGGCCCCGCCCCGCTCCGAGGCCCACCCCCGCTCTGGGAGACCACCCCCGGGGGATGCCGCCCCCAGCCCCCCCGCTGGGTGGGGTGGCCCCCTTCGGCCTCTGCTTGTTGCGGGGCTGGGCTGTGCTTGTGAGTGCTGGTGCCCCCAGCCCCCGCTGGTGGGCCTGGCCCCTTTCGGCCCGTGCCCGCGGGGGCTGCCGCCCCCGGGCCCCCGCGCGTTGGCCGGCCCCCTTCTACCTCTGCTCGTGGGGGCTGCTGCCCCCAGGCCCACGCTGGTGGGGCTGGGCCCTTTCGGGCCGTGCTCGCGGGGCTGGCGCCCCCGGCCCCCCGCCCGGGCGGCTGCCCCTTCGGCTTCTGCTTGCGGCCCCGGGCTGTGCCGGGGGCCGGCGGTCCCGGGCCCGCGCTTCCAGGTACTGCCGGGTCCCGGCCCTTCTCGTGGGGGTTGCCGCGCCGCCGGGGCGGGACCGATGCGAGGGCCGTACTGAGGGGCGCCACCCGGCAAACGCCGGGCGGGCACGCTAAGCCCGTCCGGCGTTTGAGGACGAGGCCGTCCAGGCCGACGCGGCGGGCCGGCATGAGCATCGCGTTCCTGTGGTAGTCCGGCCACTTGGCCTCAGTGGGGTGGTAGTTGGGTGTAGGGCTTGTAGGTGTAGTGCGCGGTGAGCGCGATGGTGTTGCCGGTTGGGGCGGGCAGGCCGAGCCGGTCGTTGAGTACGCGGCCCAGCGGACCGCAGTGGTCGGCGGCCGGGACGCCGAACGAGTCGTCGTACGCGCCGAACCTGATGACCGGCGGATCCGCGGAGATCCGCTCGGAGCCGCCCGTGCGCTTCAGACGCAACTCGACGGGGGTGTCGCCGCCCAGGGCGCAGCCTTTCGGCAGCAGCAGGCCGAGGGCGCGGAAGCGCAGCGTGAACAGGCCCAGGCTGTCGCCGACGGAGTAGAAGTCGGACCGGCCGCCGTACTCCGGCCGCAGGGAGAGCGAGAGCGCTCGGCCGTGGTCCGCCGCGGGCGTCCCGAGGATGCCGCCGGGTACCGCGGTCGCGGCGCCGCGCAGACCGCCGAAGACCTGACCGGGGCTGCCGTCGGGCAGCGGGCCCTCCGCGTGGGTGATGGTCATCGGCGCCAGGTCGGGGATCGTCCGGCTGCCGAGGGTCAACGAGCCCGTGGCGGTGAGGACTTCGCAGCGCCACCGGGCCGGGTCGGCGCCGGCCGGGAGGTCCGGGCAGTCGCCGAAGTCGAACGTCGGGACGGGGCCCGCGGGCGGGTCGGCGGCGAGCGCGGGGGCCCCGGCCGCACCGACGGCCGCCGTGGCGAGCACGGCGGCGGCGGCGAGTCCGGCGGCCCCGCGCCGGACGGTCGAGGAGCGCTGGGCAGCGGTGATCTTCATGGGCCCAGCCTGCCGCCGCACACGCCCCGGCGACATCGGGAGAACCCCCGCCCGACCCCGAGTCGCACCCTGACCCGGAGTCAGGGTGCGACCCCGGGCCTTCTCAGGGGACCGGCCTGTCTCCGGATGTCCCCGCACCTCGCCTGTGCCCGCCGGGCCCCGCCGGGGTCAACGGCCCTGGAGTGACTTCACGTTGTCGCCGAAGGTCCAGTTCTTCGCGCCGTCCCAGTTGATCGACCAGGTCATCAGGCCCTTGAGCGAGGAGCCGTAGTGCTGCCACGCCTGGGAGACCAGCGACGGTGACAGATAGCCGCCGCCCGCCCCGGACTGCGCGGGCAGGCCCGGCACCTGCTTGTCGTAGGGCACCTTGATCGTCGTGCCCTGCACCACCAGGCCCCGGTTGAGGCAGTCGGTCTGCGCGGTGAAGCCCGCCACCGTGCCCGCCGCGTACGAGTCACCGGAGCAGCCGTACATGCTGCCGTTGTAGTACTGCATGTTGAGCCACCACAGGCGCCCGTTGTCCGCGTACTTCTTGATGACGGGCAGATAGGCGCCCCAGATCGAGCCGTAGGTGACGCTGCCGCCGGTGACATAGGCGGTCTCCGGGGCCATGGTCAGGCCGAAGTTCGAGGGCATCCGGGCCAGGATCCCGTCGATGATGCGGATCAGGTTGGCCTGGGACGTGGAGAGTTGGCCGATGCTGCCGCTGCCGACCAGGCCGGTCTCGATGTCGATGTCGATGCCGTCGAAGTTGTAGGTCTTCAGGATCGGGACGATCGTCGCGACGAACCGGTCGGCCACCGCAGTCGAGCTGAGGTCGATGCCCGCGGTCGCGCCGCCGATGGAGAGCAGAATCGTCTGGCCGGCCGCCTTGGCCGCGCACATCTCCGCCGGTGTGGCCACCTTCACGCCGGCGTCCATGCCGTCCTCCCACAGCGCGGTGCCGTCGGAGCGGATGACCGGGAAGGCCGCGTTGATCACGTTGTAGCCGTGGGCCGGGATGCGGGAGTCGGTGATGGGGGTCCAGCCGAAGGGCGGGTGCACGCCGTTGGCGGAGCCGTCCCAGTTCTCCCAGTAGCCCTGGAGGACCTTCCCGGCCGGGCGTGACTTGACGGCGCAGGTGTCGGCCGCGGACGCGGTGGGGGCGGCGGCGACCGAGAGCGGGACGAGGACGGCCGCGGTCAGCGCGGCGGCGAGCAGCCGGAGTCGGCGGCGGACACGGCGGGTCATGCGAGGCCTCCCGGTGGGGGTGCGGTGAGGTGTCGTAGGCATGACAGTGCTGGTGGTCCAGACCTTTCGTCAAGAGGTCTGGACCAAAAACGGTTGCCGAGGGGCGGATGAGGTCAGATGACAGCTGACAGATATTGAAATCTGTCAGCTGTCATGTCAAGGTGGGGTGCATGACGACGCACACCCGAACCCTCGGCACCACCGGCCCCCAGACCTCGGCCCTCGGCCTCGGCTGCATGGGCATGTCCGCGATGTACGGTGAGGTGGACCGGGCCGAGTCGATCGCCACCATTCACGCCGCCCTGGAAGCGGGCGTGACCCTGCTGGACACCGGCGACTTCTACGGCATGGGCCACAACGAGATGCTGATCGGAGAGGCGCTGCGCACCGCGCCCCCGGCCCGCCGCGAACAGGCCCTGATCAGCGTGAAGTTCGGCGCGCTGCGCGACCCGGGCGGCAACTGGAACGGACACGACGGCCGGCCGGCCGCCGTGAAGAACTTCGCCGCCTACTCGCTCCAGCGCCTCGGCGTCGACCACATCGACGTTTACCGCATCGCGCGCCTCGACCCGGACGTACCGATCGAGGAGACCGTCGGCGCCATCGCCGAACTGATCGAGAAGGGCTACGTCCGGCACGTCGGCCTGAGCGAGGTCGGCCCCGAGACCATCCGCCGGGCCGCGGCCACCGCCCCGATCTCCGACCTCCAGATCGAGTACGCGATCATCACCCGGGACATCGAGCGGGAGATCCTGCCGACCACCCGCGAACTGGGCATCGGCATCACCGCGTACGGCGTGCTCGCGCGCGGCCTGATCTCCGGCCACTTCACCCGGGAACGACAGCTCGGCGCGAACGACTTCCGTGCCCACTCGCCCCGCTTCCAGGGCGACAACCTGCGGCACAACCTCGACCTCGTCGAGGCGCTGCGGCAGATCGCCGAGCGCAAGGGCGTCAGCGTCGCGCAGATCGCCATCGCCTGGGTGCTCTCGCGCGGCGAGGACATCGTGCCGCTGGTCGGCGCCCGCACCCGGGAGCGGCTGACCGAGTCGCTGGGCGCCCTCGATGTGACGCTGGAGGCGGCCGACCTGGCGGCGATCGAGCAGGCCGTACCGGCGAACGCGGCGGCCGGCACCCGCTACCCGGCGGCGCAGATGGCACACCTCGGCACCGAGCAGTGAGCGCCGGGCCGGGTACGGTCTAGGCCATGGCAGCGACCGGCGAGACCCTGACCAGCGAGCGCATCCTTGAGGCCACCGAGGAGGTGCTGCGCCGCCACGGCCCGGCGAAGGCCACCGTGGTGGACGTGGCACGCGCGCTCGGCGTCAGCCATGGCACCGTCTACCGGCACTTCCGCACCAAGGCCGCGCTGCGGGAGGCGGTCACCAAGCGCTGGCTGGACCGCACCTCGGAGCTGCTGGCCGGCATCGCCGCCGCGGAGGGCGATCCGGAGGCACGGCTGCGTGACTGGCTCGCCGCGCTGTTCGCCGCCAAGCGCCGCAAGGCGGGCCTGGACCCCGAACTGTTCGCCACCTACACCGTGCTGACCGACGAGAACGGCGGGGCGGTCGCCGCGCACCTCGCCGACCTGACCGCCCAGCTGACCCGCATAGTCCAGGACGGCGTCGCCTCCGGCGGCTTCACCGTGGCCGACCCCGCCACCGCCGCCCGCGCCGTCTTCCACGCCACCGGCCGCTTCCACGATCCCGCCCATGCGCGGGAGTGGGAGCGGCCGGGCATCGAGGACGAGTTCGCCGCGCTCGTCGACCTGCTGCTACGCGGCCTCAGATCACCTTCACACTGACACCGACGAGCAAACCCGGCCGGCCGCCCCGCACGGCGTACCGTCAGGGGGTGGGTGGGGTGTTCGCCGGGTCCACCGTTGCCTGGTGGGCCTCGGACAGATGGTCGGCTGCCTTCAGCCAGGGCAGAAACTGCACCCCTTGCCGCCAGCCGCAGGTGTCACACGTGATCGTGCGCTGCGCTCCCGTGCGCTGCACCCTGACCACGTGCTCCCGGCCGTGCTGATCCCAACGGCTCACCTTGCTGGTGTTGCTCTGCGGCATGACGTCTCCAGCGTCCGTCCACGGGGAGGGCTGTGCGGACCGTGCAGCAAGGAGTGTGCAGGAAGACCAATATCAACAGGGTGTCCTTCACGGCGAGTTGGCCAAGCCGTGTCCTGCGGGCCCGGCCCCGCTCAGCCCACCGTCCGGGGCAGCCGCAGGCTGAGCAGCCCGGTCAGGACCACCCCGGCCAGCTGTGCCAGGAGCGTCATGACCAGGGCGTCGCGCATGCCCTGGTGCGGCACCAGCGACAGGAACAGGGTGCCCAGCGTGGCCACGCCCAGCGCCAGCGCCGACTGCTGCGTGGTGACCATCACCCCGCCGCCGACCCCCGCGCGGGCGGTCGGCACCTCGGACAGCACGATCCGCATCACGACCGGGAGTTGCAGCGCCTGCCCGGCCCCGGCGACCGCGGCCCCGGGCAGCAGTTCCACGAAGCCCAGGTGCGGCCAGTCCCGCCAGGCGGTCAGCGCGAGCAGCGCCACCCCGACCCCCTGCACCAGCGCGCCCGCGGTGACCACCCGGCTGCCGTGCCGGGCCACCAGACGCGGTCCGGCCAGGGACGCAAGGAAGAACGCCACCGCCATCGGGGCCAGCGCCAGCCCGGCCTGCACCGGACCGAGCCGCGCACCGCTCTGCAGCGCCACCGCGATCACGAACATGAAGCCGCTGAAGCCGATCGAGAACGGCACGAGCAGCACGAGGCCGCGGCGCAGCGAGGGCAGCGCCAGCAGACCCGGCGGCACCAGTGGCGTACGGCCCCGGCGGTCGGCCCGGCGTTCCACCGCGGCGAACGCCCAGGCCGCGCACGGGAACGCGGCCAGCGACAGCCATGTCCACAGCGGCCAGCCCGCGGCCCGGCCCTCGGTGAGCGGGGCGAGCAGCGTCAGCAGGGACACCGCGAGCAGTACCGTGCCGGCTCCGTCGACGGGTTCGGGGTGCTGGGAGCGGGTCTCCGGGACGGTGCGGGCGGCCAGCACCAGGCCGACGAGCACGACCGGTACGTTGACCAGGAACACCGAGCGCCAGCCGGTGCCCGCGATGTCGGCGGCGACCAGCACCCCGCCGAGGATCTGGCCCGCGACCATGGACAGGCCGGCCGTGGCGCCGTACAGGCTCATGGCCTTCGCGCGGCGCGCGCCCGTGGTGGACGCCTGGATGGTGGCGAGCACCTGCGGGAGCATCGCGGCGGCCGAGGCGCCCTGCGCGACCCGCGCCGCGACCAGGCTCCAGGCGCCCTGCGCGAGCCCGCACGCCAGCGAGGTCAGGCCGAAGGCGGCCATGCCGCCGAGGAAGAGCCGCCGGCGGCCGAACAGGTCGCCGAGCCGCCCGCCGAGGACCAGCAGCACGGCGTAGGCGAGACCGTACCCGGCGACGACCAGTTCGAGGAGCGCCTCGCCCGCGGCGAGGTCCCTGCCGATGGTGGGCAGGGCCACGTTGACGATGAAGAAGTCGACGAGCGGCAGCGCCGCGGCCAGCAGGACGGTGAACAGTCCCAGGCCGCCGAGCGCCGGTGGCGCCGACGGGGACCGGACGATCGGGGTCGTGACGGTTTCGGTCATGACGCCGAGCCTGCGGCCCCGCTCAGGGGGGTACCAGAGTGTTCTTATCCTGGTAGCGGAACTACCCGGCAACAGGATCCGTTCGACGGCAGACTGGAGGCATGACGAGCATGGCGCAGGAGACGTCCGCCCCGCCCGCCCGGGGCGCGGAGATCCGCCGGCACGAACTGGCCGCGTTCCTGCGCAGCCGCCGCGAGCGGATCACCCCGGAGCAGGTGGGGCTGCCGCGCGGGGTGCGCCGCCGCACGCCCGGACTGCGCCGCGAGGAGGTGGCCCAGCTCTCCGCGGTCGGGGTCACCTGGTACACCTGGCTCGAAAGGTACACCCCTCGGGATACGTGCCGGGTGACGTTCGCCTGAGCAGCACAGAACCCCGCCGCACACCACGTGAGGGAGTGCACGACGGGGCCAGTGGGGACCACTCAGGCGGTCAAGCCAGGGTCGAAGTACCCCGACGTTCGGAACAGTCCCGCGAAGGTTCCGGGGCCGTGCCGTTCGTCCAGCCACGTCCCCAGCGCTGTCACGTCGCCGCTGACGATGGCTGCGAGTAGACGCGTGTGGCACTTGCTTTCTTCCCCAGGGGCGAACTCCTCCAGGAAGTGCGAGTACCGCCGGTTAACGCCTCTCTCGTAACCACTGAGCGCCGCCGCGTACCGGGTCTGTTCTTCGCTTTCCGGCACGTCCACCACGCGCGCCGCGTCCTCCTTCGTCAGCCTCCCTGTCACGTCGCGGAACGCGAGTGCGCCGAGAACGTCTGAGGGCTCCGTGACCCCGAATCGGTCGGCCGTCTCCCGTGTGATGGAACGCGCCTCTTTGTCGCACGCGCCTTCCATGACGATTCCGAGATTCCGCGTGTGCGGGGTTCCGCGCTGATCGGCGGCCGAGTAGGACTGTCCAGTTGTGCGGCGGTAGTTGATCCCGTACTGAGTGCGGACGGGCACGCCTGCAACTTCCACGTACCGCCGACGCGATCCGTAGTGAAGGCAGTCATGGGCGTACGCCCGGAGCAGGTCTAGCAGGGCCAGCGCGGGGCGCTCGGGATTCGGACGTTCCATGGGCCCGTACATCGTGATGACCGCCACCATTTGAAGGTGCCGATATCCCTGGTCCGGGTGGTGGAATCCGCCGAAGGCACCGGTGCGGGAGGAATCGCAGCCGACCAACACGCGGTCAAGCGGGAGCATCTTCGCCAGTCCGTACCCGGCGTACCGGCGCTTGGCCCTTTCGACGCCAGCATGGAAAAGCGTGGTGTCGATTCCGTCGGCCGCCCACCGACTGAGCATTTCCGAGAGGGGCCGGAACATGTGCTCCGAGTGCCTGTCCGAGAGAGGCGACGCGTCGGCACGCATAGCCGCTAGCGCCGCCATGGCTTTAGCGCCGCTGACGGACTCGTTCGGCGCGAGTTCCGTTAAGTCGGCGCGCCCGACTTGATGAGCTGAATGTGGGACTCTTGCATCCCCTCCGGGAGCGCGTCCGGGCTGAACCATTTCGCCTCCAGAATCTCGAAGCTGTCTAGCTTGAGAGTTCCGCCCACGCAAAGAGCCTCGTACGCGATCTCTACGCGGAGCTTGTAGCCGCTGGTCACCTGAACCAGCCGCCCCGGAACGACGTCAAGACCGGTTTCTTCCCGGACCTCTCGAACGATGGTCTTCGGGAATTCTTCGCTCTTGATTGCGTAACCGGTAGGAAGTCCCCATGGCCGGTCAGCGGGCCACATGCGGTGCTTAAGAAGCAGGACTTCCCCCGCCTCGTTACGCACCACACCCGTCACGCCGATCATGAATTTGGCGTGAGCGAACCACAGGACGCGCCATTGCAGAGGGCCGCGAATGAGCTTCCACACTCGGGCAATGATTCGCTTCATACGCACCCTTTCGGTAGGGCAAGCGTTGGACGCGCTTGCGATGCTGGCTCAACCTATGTCGTGGGGTGCGGGTCACGCCCACGCTTCTGCGGACCCGCCCCGGCCGCTCGACCTGTCCAGGGTTTCCACCACCGAGGCGGGCGCTTGCGCCTCACCCGGCCGTCACGCCTCACGGGAATGAGAGGGCGTCACAGCCGGGCGAGGGGTCAATGGGCCGCGCGCTCGTGCTGTGACTCTTCAGCGGCCGGAAGGGGCGGGATCTCCCGCTTCCCCTCGTTCAGGTCCAGGCGGCGCACAAGGGCCACGTCCTGGAAGGTCCGGGCGAACGTCGGGTGACCCGTCCGGCCGGTGTGGGTCATCTGTGCAAGATCAGCCGCCTTGAGGTCCGCCGTCGCTGCCAACGTCCAGCCGCAACCCCCGTCCAGACAGCGGGCCGTGACCGTGATCTCTCCTCGCCTTGATCATGCGGGCGCAGAGCCGGTCAACCTCGTTCGGGGGCTTGTACTCGGTGGTCTCCCACTGCTCCCCGTCGCCGTCCAACGGGGAGAGTGTCACCGTGCCCGTGGGGCCGTCCCAGCCGACAGCCGTACCAACCATGCCCCGATGGGTGTCCTTGACCAGCACGCCAAGGCCAGGGACCCATACGCGTTCTATCCCTGACGACGCGTCGGCAAGATCCCGCCTGCGCTGTCGGTCTGCGTCTGACCTGTGAGCCATAGTCGGCGTCCCCTCGGTGGTCCGATGCATCCACCTTGGAACGCCAACTAGCGTTTGTCTGTGGCACTTTGGATACCCGCCAGCGAGAAGTGCCACAACGCCTACAGGGGCAGACCCACCACGTCGGCCATGGCCCGCATCTCCGCTGTCAACGTCCGCCGCCCGCTGATCACCCGTCCGAGAATGTCACGGGCGTAGCGCTGGTTCGGCAGCCACTCGGGAGAGTCGGCGTTGATCTGTTCCAACTTCCCAAAAGCGTCAGCATAGTTGCCTGTCTTCGCGTACGCGTCGGCCACGTCCAGCAAGTGACGGTTGCGGTTGTTGCTCGTGGGCTTGAGGGCGAACACGGGAACGCGATCAGCGATGCGCAACACCATGTCGGGCCGGTCGATGACCCCAGCGTTCTCCGCCGCCTTGAGCTTGACCGTGGTTGGCCCGAACGTCCGCAGGAAGTCGTTCTCCGGTGCGTACTCCCGACCCAGGGCGACGGCTGCCGCCGTGGCGAACTTCAATGCGTCCTCAGCCTCTCCGGGCTGGGAGTTCCGGACGGCCGCAGCGGATACCCGGAGCAGCATCCAACCCCACGAGGACAGCTCGGCCGGGGTCGCGCGGGACATGCGGGGCTCGATCTCGTCGGCCCACTTCACCGCGAGGTCGTATGCCTTGCCCAACTCCCCCTGACGCAGCAGCAGCCAGCACAGCGTGTTGACCGTGGCTGCACCCTCCATACGGTCCGCAGAGTCATCTAGGGCGCGCTCTAGGGCCGTCTCTGCGGCCTTGAACTGGCGCGTCTGGACCATGAGCCATCCGGCGAGCTGCAAGAGCCGCACGCGGACGCTACGGCCTTCGGGGCCGAGTGCTTCGGCGTCTCTCAGCAGGGGCGGCAGCATCACGGACAGGGCGGCGAACTGATCCCCCGAAAACAGGGGCTCTGTCTCGCGCAGTGCCGCCCGCACCCCGCTGACGGTCGGTGGTTCGTCGTCCAGGCCCGCCACAACCGGGGGGCGCTCCAAAGAGCTCCTGACGGCCGCCCACCGGTCCACCGTCCCCGCGTCGGCATCCTCCGGATTCGGTCCACCCGCAAGCCGCATGGTGGGCACCCTGAGTGCGTGCGCCAACTTGCGCAGCGTCTCTAGCCGCGCCGTCTCCCGCTCGCCCTGTTCGAGCTTCCGGATAGCCGAGAGCGACACCCCCGACGCATCCGCCAACTCCCGCTGAGACAGTCCGCGACGCTTGCGGACTTCCTTGACCCTCTGCCCCGCAGTGCTCATGGGTTGAGCGTACGCCCGGCGGGTGGCCCCGGACACGGCGATGGCCCCGCAGCCGGCCCCCAGGGAGGGAGTGGCCACGGGGCTCAGGCGGCACGCATGGCAAGCTGACGATGCTTCATGTTACTGAATAGTAACATTCTCGATATGGCCAACCGTCTGACCACCCCCAAACGTTCGGGGGTGGTCATCACGGCCGCCCGTACGCGTCGTACAGCGCGAGTCGAACGCTACGAACCTCGCGACCATGGGGCCCCATCGCGTTGAGCCCAGCGAACAGAAGGGCGTCCGTCGCCATGTCCCGCCCGAACGCTGCGCCACCGGCCAGAAAGGCGGTCAAGGCAACTTCCAATTCTCGGCAGTCTCGCGAGCAGTGGGCCCGCTGACCTCCCCGAGGTTTCAGTTGCGTCATCCTTTCGCACCCGGCCCGCCTGCATTTACGCCGTTCAAGCATTCTCACTCCCCGACAGCGCATGGTGTCGCTCAGCACAGCGGGCCGACCAGTGGAGCGCGGGCAAGTGCAGAACTGACGATTCAAGCGGCGGCATACCGAACCCGATAATCCGCGCCGAGTACAGCGGGAAGTGTGAGCGGTAGCTGTTCCGAAAACCCAACTCCCGGAACCAATCTTGGTGTCCGGGTAAAACCCACGCTTACAGTGATCGCACTCGCGCTTAGCCAGTAGCTCATAGTTCATGGCGGTGATGCGCTTGTGTGTCTGTCGGCAAGCATTCCCGCAGTAGCGTTCCTGTTGGTCTGACAGCGCGCGGGAGCAGATCACACAGTGACTTTCCTGCGCCTGCCACGGGTAGTAGCCCATATTTGTTCCTCCTTGGTAGGTCGGGAGGTGTGACGTTTCGCAGTGCAGACGACACAGTCACCCTGGGACTAACTGACTTCTCCACGGTTCCCGGTGCATACTGTGTCTTCTACATTCAGAAACGTCACACCTACATAAAAGAAAGAAGAATTAGAGACCGGCTCAGCCCTCCCGCTGTAGCCGTTCCTTACGTGCGCGGTACGCGGCGCGGTCCTTGCAGCGGCGCGAGCAGTAGACGGCCGGACGGCCGATTCCCTTGTCTGGCACGGGGTTTGTGCACTCGGGGCCAGCGCAACCACCGACCGGGAACAGTGCGGCGTTAACTACTTCCAGCGCTTCCACTAGTGCCGCGTGCACCTCATGCGCTGTCGGGGGGCCGGTAGGTACTGCGTCGTAGGCCAGCGACTCGGCCCGCTGAATAGCCACGCGGATTGCGTCGTAACTCCGCTTATTGGCAGGGCGGTTCCGCGTAAGTCCGTTGTAAGTCGGCTCGGTCATGGCTTGATTCCTCTCAAGTCCGCTAAAGGGGTGGGGTGGTTCCGCGCAAGTCCGCGTAAGGGACAGCGGTTACGGGTTCATTCCGCGTAAGTCCGCGAAATTAGGCCAGAGAAAACCCCTGCCAGGAAGTGACGGGGGCTCCCTCCGGGAGGGTGACGGAACGTCTATGCGGGGCTCTCGGCGTAGCCGACCAGCAGCGCCAACCGGGCCGCCTGTAGGTCGGGAGAGTTCCCGAGGTTCTTACGGAATGCGCGAACGAGTCGGCCGCGCTTGGTCGTCTCCTCGCTGGCCCATGCGTCCATTCGGGCGCTGAGCGTTTCAAGGTCAAGGGTGTTTGTGATCGGCACCGCGTACCTCCTCGCTGTCTCTCCTGTAAGCGGTTCCGGTCTCCACGAGGTGTGCCAGTTAACAGCGGCTAACACAATGAGCTGAGTTGTCGGTGGGTGATGAGGCAGCAGGCGAGTTTGAGGAACGCCTCGTGGATGTCAGCTCGCCGTTCCCAG